>CAZRMD010000159.1:0-7324 GCA_964601135.1 uncultured Actinomycetes bacterium
GCGAGCACCGGCCGCGGCGACAGCGAGGTCATCGAGGAAGCCCTGCGCCGCCAGCTCGGGCTCGACCTGCTCGAGACGATGTGGGCGAAGGCGTCGATGGCGGAGGGCGAAGCCGTCGAGCTGGCGGTCGAAGCGCAGCATCGGACGCGTCCCCGCCGATCGCGCTGAGAGGTGCGGGCGGTTCTCGACCCGAACGTCATCATCTCCGGCGTCCTGTCGCCGCGGGGCTCGCCGGCCCACGTCCTTGCCGCGTGGCGCGACGGCAAGTTCGAGGTCATCGCCTCCCCGCAGTTGATCGAGGAACTCCGACGGGCGCTCGGGTATCCGAAGCTGCGGTCTCGAATTGCCGAGGCGGACGCGGCGCGCCTGGTCAGCTGGGTCTCCGAAACGGCGCTCGCCGCCGACGACCCGGATCATCCGCCCGCGATTCGGTCGTCCGATCCTGGCGACGACTACCTGATCGCGCTCGCCGCCGAACACACCGCAGCGCTTGTCTCCGGGGACAGTCATCTCCTCGAGCTGAAAGGGCGGATCCCGGTCTACACGGCGGCCGAGTTTCTCGAGCTGGTCGAGGGCCAGCGCCGTTGAGGAGTCGAGCGGCGCGGAGCGATCGTTCATTACTTTCGCGGCCAGGCGTCCTGGAGCAGCTCGTCAAGCCCGGCGATGACTTCCGTCGAGAGCAGCGCGATGGCCAGCTTGTCGAGCGTGCGGGGCGCGACGGACCGGCCATTGATCGCCTGGCTCACAGTACCTGGACTCAGGTGCGCACGACGAGCCAGCTCGTTGCCGCTTAACCCTCGGCGGGCCATCTCGAAACGAAGCCGCTTGGGGTTCAGACGAGCGCCCATCATGCGGCCTCCATGTGACGAACGTTTGGACACCGGAGGCACGGTGTTACGCGTTCCGTGCAGGCCGTTTCTCTGGCGGGTTGGCCATCGCCAACCAGGCCGACGGCTCGCACCCTCAAGGCGACCGCCGCCGGCATGCTCGCCTTCGTGTGGCGTGTCACTGCCTCCGCCTCCCGCCGTTGCGTCGAGGCGATGCGTCGACGACGAGCGTCTGCCTGAGCCGGGCCAGCCTTGACACCGAAGCCGGCGCTGCCCGGCTGCGCGCCTTTCGTCGAGATGACCCGACTCAACGGCGCTGACCTCTCGCATCTCGTCGATCACGACCACCGCGTGGGCCAGACGATGGCCAACCCGAGCGGCGCCCCATGGACGGAAAGCGCGCTACGCCCTCGCGTCGCCGGTCCGGCTCAGTGGACAGCTGCCCGAGCACGCCGCGAGGTGCCTGGCGATCGTTCGGATACGACTGACCCAACGAGGCTTGTTCGCGAGACGGCTCTTTCGCATTAGTGAGTCTTCGACTCATAACCACCTTCTTCTTCGTCGAGACGGAACGTCGGCGCTGGGCCTCGACGCTAAGAGGGCGTCCGACAGACAACCCGGACAGTCAGTCCGGGGTGGGACAGCGTGTCCGTGTTTCGGGGCCTCGGGACCGATAATCGCCGGTATGCCTCGGATGGGATACGTCGACTCGGAAGGGTCAGAATGGCGGATCACGAAGGCACCACCACCCATTGAGGGCTGGCAGGTCGAACAGCTGACCGACCGAGGATGGGTTCGCCGCGTCTATGCTCCGACACGCAACGTAGCCAAGGACCGGCTTGCACGTCGCCTGGCCGGAATCAAACCCGGCCCACCACCGCAGCCGGACCTGAGCCCTAGCGACGGTCTAGGACGTTGGGGTCGTCACCGCTAGAACGGAGCTTGCTCGCGATATTGACGGCCGGCGTGTACCTAATCGAGCCCCGACCCAGTGACCCGCCTACCCTAGAAACGTGGCTGACGAGGCGATGGCGCGCCTGACGTTTCGATCGGGAGTTCTGACTGCCGCAGATCTTGCAGCGCAGGCTGGCGTGGCTCCAGACGAGGTATGGAACAAGGGCGAGCGCGTTAGCGAGGCAGGAGATCGGGTCCACGCTTACAGTGGCATCAGCTACCTGTCTGGCCTTCCGTGGGACTCATCACCCGAGGACCACCTCGGCAGCCTACTGAACAGATTGGCCCCGCACGCTGCTCAGTTGGCCAGACTCGGCGACTTGGTCGAGTCAGAGGGAGGCCCAGGTCGCCGGTACACGTTGACCGTGCAGCTGCACACTGACGACATCAATGCGGACGCCGAGGTGAGCCGAACCCACCTACCGACCTTGGCGACGCTGCGACCGTGGTTTGCCCTTCACTTCTGGTCGACATCGCGCCAATCGGATGACGGGTGACATCCGCTGCACTCCCGGCGTCCGCGCCCTGTCACGCCAACCTCCTCAAACCACATTGCATCCGCCCTCGCGTAGGTTGAGGTGCAGAAGACAGGCATCAGCAAAATCGAGCTACTACCAAATTGCGCCCAGCCGCCGCGGATGCGCAGCAGCAGAACCATAACTTGCCAAGGTTGAGGTAGCGGGTTCGAAGCCCGTCTCCCGCTCCACTCACATTCCATCAGGGAGACTCGCCCCGCGCCCGGGGCCTGCTCCGAACCGCGACTGCACCACCTCTTCCACAGGGGTGAGCGTGAGCCGTGGAAAGCGTTCCTGTACCGGTGCGGCGTCGAACCCCATGTTTGTGCTGGCCATGCATGCCGCGGCCTCCAGCAGACCGGAAATGTCGGGCCGGAAGGGCAGTGTCAGCACTCTTCCCACGCGAAGTAGTGGATGCGGGAGATGCCTGACGTGCGCGTTGCGACCGGTCGCCGTCTCGACGAGCCTCACGAGCTCGTTCATCGTGACGTCGGCCGGCCCTCCCACCGAGATCGTCTCTCCAGCCCAATCCGCGTCCGCCAAGAGGGCGCCCACCACCGCGGCGACGTCCGTGGCCGACACGAAGTTGACGGGGTTGTCACCCTTCCCGAACACGACCGTGGTCGCTCCCCTGGCGATCGGATCGCCGACGATGCCGGCCCACAGCTCGGCAAAGGCCGTGGGCCGCACGATCGTCCACTGCAGGCCGCTCTGGCGCAGAGACTGCTCGGCGGCATACTTGCGCCGCATCAGCTGCATCGGGTGCTCCGGTGACGCCTGCTCCACCGAGAGCAGCAGAAAGCGCCGCACGCCGGCCGCGACGGCCGCCGCGATGAGGTTTCGATTGCCATCTTCGTCGACCGCCTTCACCCCGTCTGCTCCAGGCCCGAAGCCCGTGACGGCCGACACGACGGTGTCGACTCCCCCCATCGCGGGGCCCAGCGTGCCTGGCTCGCGAACGTCCCCTGCGATGATCTCCGCCCGGCCACCAAGTCGCTCTTCGGCCCTCGCGGGACTCCTGGACAGGACACGCACCGAGGCGCCGTCGAGCTGGCTCAAAAGCGCGCGGCCCAAGCGGCCGCTGCCACCAGCGATCAGGATCATTGCTGGCCCACGTGCGCCCGAACGGCCTCGTCGATGCCGGTGGCGCCCGCATCGACAGGCTCGGCGTAGAAGCGCGCCGAGGCGATCAGCCCCTCACGCACTTTGAAGATGACGGGCCCGCGCATCAGATGAGCGCTCCCATCTCGCCGGGTGCCGCTCATCTCCTGATCGGTCCACACCGTGTCGCCATCCACTGCCGTCCCAAGCAGTGTCAGGTTGATGTCCGGGACCGCCCCGAAAATCTGCTCCCAGTTGCGGCGAACCTGCTCGCTGCCCCGAAAGCCCCGCGACGGATGGACCGGCATCTCGACCGTGTAGTCCTCGGCGAAGCAACTCACCAGCGCGTCGAGGTCATGAGAATTGGTCGCCTGCACCAGCCGCTTGACGACGTCGATCGCTTCCACCGACCCTCTCCTGATTCAATCCAGTAGACTGGAACGAATGTCGACTGTAGGCGGGTCGAAGCCCGGCGTCAAGCACCGCCGGTACGACGCCAGCTCTCGGCAGCGGAAGGCTGCGGCCGCACGGGCCCGGATCCTGGAGGTGGCCGAGATGGCCTTCCTCAGGGACGGTTATGCCAGGACCACCGTGGCCGCCATCGCGACCGCCGCCGGAGTATCGCCGGACACCATCTTCAAGACCTTCGGCGGCAAGCCAGGGCTGATCCGGGCGATCTACGCGCTGGCGCTGCGGGGCAGGCTTGCCACTCCCGCAGAGGAGAGGTCGGAGGCAATCCAGGCGAACGAACATGACCCTCGCGCCATCGTGCGGGCCTGGGGCGCTTTCACGGCCGAGCTGGCTCCCCGAGCCGCGCCGCTCGCCCTGCTGGCTCGCGACGCGGCGTTGAGGGATGCCGAGCTGGAGCCTCTTGTTCGCGAAATGGAGCAAACGAGACTGGCCCGAATGAGAGCTAATGCAGGCCGGCTCCGAGCGGCGGGCCACCTCCGCCGAGGTGTCAGCCTCGAGCTGGCGGCTGCCGTGATGTGGACCTGCAGCTCGCCCGAGCTGTATGAGCTGCTTGTCATCAAGCGGGGCCTCAGTCTGAAGAGCTACGCCAAATTCGTTGCGCAGACATTGGAGGCGGCGCTGATCTGAATGTCAGGCCGTCGGTGGCCGGCAGTCAACGCGCTCTCCACCGACGAGGGTGCGGCCTGGGAGCGGGCCGCGCCGGGGCTGGGCCGCATAAATCGCGTGCTCGTCCTGCCCTGACCCGGCGCTCGCCGAGGTCTCGGGCCGCCAGAATTGTGATAATGTGCTAGCACTATGCCGCTGATGATGTTCCACCTCGAGCCCCGCTCGGCGGTGCCTGCGTATGTCCAGTTGATCCAGCAAGTCCGGCATGCGCTCAGCTTCGGGATGCTCCGCCCCGGCGACCGCCTGCCTACGGTGAAGGAGGTCGCGGCGCAGGTTGCGGTCAATCCCAACACGGTGCTGCGGGCCTACCGGGACCTTGAGGCCGCGGGCCTGGTCATCAGCCGCCCCGGGCTCGGCACCTTCGTCCAGCGCGCTCTTTCCGAGCCACCCAATCCCGCCGGCTATCGCTCCCTGCGGTTGCGACTGGGCCGCTGGATCGAGGCGGCTCGCGCCGAGGGCTTGAACGAGGAGTCGATGGAGTCCCTCTTCAGGGAAGTACTCCGCGACTGCGCCGAGGGGGCGGCATGAGCGTTCCGATCGAGACTCTGGCGCTCTCCAAGCGGTACGGCAGGACGTGGGCGCTGCGCCACTGCTCGCTTCGCATCGAGGCCGGCCACATCACGGGTCTGGTGGGTCCCAACGGGGCCGGCAAGACGACTCTTCTGCAGCTCGCCGTCGGCCTTCTCCGCCCGACGATCGGCGAGATCCGCGTCTTCGGCCGCTCCCCTCAGAAGGACCTGCTCTTCCTGCTTGACCGGATCGGTTTCGTGGCCCAGGAAACCCCGCTGTACCGGAGCTTCTCGGTTGCCGACATGCTGCGATTCGCGCGCCACACCAACCGGCGCTGGGACCACGCACTGGCGGAGGCTCGCATACGCCGCCTGGAGATCCCGTTCGACCGGACCACCGGTAGTCTGTCGGGCGGCCAACGAGCGCAGGTGGCCCTCGCGCTGGCACTGGGCAAGCGTCCCGAGCTGCTCTTGCTCGACGAGCCGGTCGCCAGCCTTGACCCTTTGGCGCGTCGCGAGTTCATGCAGGCGCTGACCGAGGCGGTGGCCGACGAAGAGACGACAGTGCTTCTATCCTCCCACTTGGTCAGCGACCTGGAGCGCGTTTGCGACCGGCTCGCAATCATCAACCAGGGCGTGCTCCAGCTCTCCGGAGACCTGGAGAAGCTGCTTGCCTCTCATCACCTGCTGACCGGCCCCCGCTCGGGCGAGAACGCCAGGCCTCCAGGCGTGGCGGTGATCAAGGAGCAGCACAGCGAGCGCCAGTCCAGCTTCTGGGTACGCGGGAAACTCCCGGTGCTGCCGGCCGGCTGGCGAGACGAGCGGCTGTCGCTAGAGGAGCTCGTGATCACCTACCTCGGTTCGCCCGGCGCGGCCGCCCTGCCCGAGCCCCGGCTGGTGGAAGCCGTCTCATGACGTGGGTGACCTGGCGCCAGCACCGTCTGGAAGCGCTCTGGGCCGGGGTCCCTGCCGTGCTGATCGGAGTGGCGATCGCCTTTGTCACGGCGCAGCTGCGCGCGGCCGGCTGTTCCGCGCCACACTCGTTTTGCTTCCACAACGACGCGGCCGGCCAGCTGGCGCAGTGGCTGGCCGACATGAACCTCTACACATACGCCCTCGCGTTCTGCCCCAGCCTGGCCGGGGCGTTCGTTGCGGCACCGCTCGTGGCGCGCGAGCTGGAGTCGGGCACGCACCGACTGGCCTGGACGCAGGGTGTGACCCGAGGGCGTTGGCTTTTGGTGAAGGTCGTGCTCGTCACGCTGCCGCTGGTTGCCGTCGCCGCCCTGCTGGGCTGGCTGGAGGCGCGCCAGCTGGACGTCTTCGGCCCCGGCGTCAACCGCTTCGACATCTTCGACCAGCAGGCCCCCGTGACGGCGGCCGCAACGCTTTTCGCTTTGGCGCTGGGCTTTGCGGTCGGGGCGGTTGTGGGCCGCTCCGTGCCGGCCATGGCCATCACGCTGGTCGTCTTCATCATCTCCCGCATCCTGATCGCGCAGACGTTGCGTCCCAACTATCTGCCGCCCATGGCCGATCTCAGCCAGGAGCCGAACAGCGGCCGGATCGCGTCCGACCCATCGGCATGGGTAATTGATCGCGGTGGCTCCTGGGTGGATGCGGCCGGCCACCCGGTGAACGTGAGCGCGTTTGGCCGGACCGACAACCTGGCTCAGGCGATGAAGGACCACGCTGTGTACCTGCTCCAGCACTACCAACCCGGTGCTCGCTTCTGGACGTTCCAGTGGGTCGAAGCGACGATCCTCTGCGCCCTCGCCGTGGCTGTGCTGGGCTTCGCCTTTTACTGGGTGACCAGACGACTGGCCTGAATTGACCGGCGCACTGGTGAGACGTGGCGAGGGATGGCGGCCGTTGAGCGGAGAGCAGCCGGACGCCCGGTCAGCCGCTGGCGGAGGCGCCTCCATCGAGCACGCTCGGATAACCGCTGATCCGCCCGTCCAGGTCTGCGAGATGCGAGCGCAGCCATTTCATGCGGCTGAGAACGTCGAGCAGGGTGCTCTCCGCCTCGCGGTCGCCGACCTCGAGGCTCTGGACGGCGACCACGTATAGCTCGGCGCGCTCGAGCTGGCGAATCGCCTCCTGGATCCTCTTGCGCCGCGCTTCATCGCGAGCCGGTCGGGAGGGCTGCCGCCGAGTTGAAAAGGCCATGGCTCGAAGCTAGGCCCGCCGTTGTTGCGATGCCGTTTGGAGGCGAACGGAAGCTGTTGGAAAGCCGTATGGATCTGCTCTTCACACCTCAGGCCGGGTCGACTTCGAGCCGGTAGCC
>CAZRMD010000160.1:0-7226 GCA_964601135.1 uncultured Actinomycetes bacterium
GCCGACGTTGACGCGCGTTTTCACGTCATAACCGGCTTTCGATTTGATGCCGCCTTTGCCGCCGGATTTGGAAGCGCCGCCTTTACCGCCTTTGAGTTTGTCGTTGACCTTGCTTGGTCCGACATTTGGCGTACCGAAACCGGCCTTCTTGGATTGGCCCATCGCTTCGCGAAGCGAGAACACTTTAGGCGAAGGGACGTTACGCTTGTGCGGGCTGTCTTTCTGCATCACTACCTCACAACAACTAAACAGACATACGTCTGTTAGCCGCCATCATAGAAAATGCAGGCACGTAGAGCAACGGACAGCGGACAGACGCAATTAACTAAACATTTCCCGTCTGTCCGGTCCATTTGTCCGCGGATCCGATCCGTACTAACCCGTCCTCCAAACCGGACCAAAGCGGCCAGTGCGGCTGCGCGCAATCTCTTGATCCGCATCTTGACGTTGACGAAATGACTCGTACTCAGGATCCACCGGGTTCGGATCCCGCATAATAGCCGCCGCGAGCTGCGGCTTGCGTGTAAGGCGCAAATGCTGCACAAGCGAGTCGAGGATGTCCTCGTGATCAATGCCGCCTGGCGAGAATTTGTCGAGCTGGTTGTAAAACTCGGTATGCTTCGGTTGCGTCGGCACTCGCTCGTCAGCACGCAGCACCATGCCGCCACGTTCCCAGCGCGGCTGCAGCAAAACGATGCGCTCCTCTTTGGGGATGCCGCCTGTTGTAAACTCGGTGAACGACGCCGCTATACCCCGCGCAACGCATTCGTCAGCCAGCATATCAAGCCACAGGCCGGATCCGAACGCATCCTCAATGGAAACCGTCCAAGGCCGGTACATTTGAATGAGCCGGCACATTCTGTCGAGGACCGCTTTGGCAGATGCTTTGATACCGAGCGCTTCAAGGATCCACCAGCGATCGTCGATGTCCGTGCCGACGACGGTTATACCGTGCGAATCGGTTGTGCGCCGCGGCTTGCGCCCCGCTGGATCCCAGGCAATCGTAGTGTCGACGACCATCTGCGCGCCGGAATCGCCCAAGCGTACAACGCCGCCGAGCGGCAATTCATGCGTGACGAAAAATGAGAACGGCCGCAAACGCAGCGCGTCCATGTTGAAGGTCTTGTCCTCGTCCGCGATCGGCTTGAGCAGATACTGAGCGGCAAACTTATACGAGCCAAGCGTTTCGCGCTGTTCTTCGAGAAACTCGTGGGACAGGCGCTTGGGAAAGTACAGCCCGTTCGGACCATCGTACGCGCCGCGAATGAGTTTTTTGAATTTAGGTTTCAGCCCGCGGCGCACGCGATCTTCGTCGATGCGAATAAGGCGCATATACGCATCGTCTACATGCCAGGTCGTAAAGACGAGGATCATCACGCCGCCGGGATTGAGAATCGGCAGCAAGTCGAGAATATGCTGATAGACGATCTCGCGGCCTTCGGCGGTGCGACAGTTGGTATCCGTTACCAAGTCGTCTGCAACGATCAGATCGAAGTGCTGCGAGTTCATCGAGCGGTCGACGCCGGCAGTCGCGATCGACGCTTCGCGCGACATTAGATCCGTGCGCGCGGTAATGACGATTTCTTCGTTATTCCAGGTGTCAGACCGGAATTGCGGTTTCCATGCCTTCGTGCCGTAGAGGTCGTCTAAGTGATCGTCGTTCTCAACTTTACGACGAATTGCGCGCAAACGCGCTTTTGCAACGCTGTGGCGGAAACCATCGAGCAGGATCTTTGCGTTCGGGTTCTCTGTCAGAACATACGCGGGAGTCGCTTCGGAGGCGCCTGTTGTCTTGAACGAACCGCGGGGCACGCCGAGCATGATAAGCGTCTGCGTGTCGCCCGAGAACGAACAGTCGCCGATCGCTTCTTCGATGAATTGTGCCATTTCAGCGTGCGGCTGGATCTCCGCATCCATGCCCCAGGCATCACGCCAAAAACGAAACAGCCGCCCAGGTTCGGGAAAAACCTGGGGCGGCTGCTCTTTGTCGAAAGGACGAACAATCGACGGACGGGTGTTACCCAGGTCGGCGAATAGACCCTCTACGTCGTCCTTCCAGGCGTCGGTCAAGCAGCGTCGGGCTCTGCAACAACCACAAGCACGTCCTTCTCGCGTGCCAGTAGATAGACGACGCCGTTATCTTGGATCTCCGTGCCGGTGTACGTTGAAATACGCACGGTCGCGCCGATCGGGATCTCGCCCGAAACAGACGGGCCTTTCTGCAGCACAACGCCTTCAGACGGCTTCTCTTCAACCGTGTCGGGCAGGTCGACCCCGCCTTCGCTCTTCGTCGGCGCCGCTTTGCGCTCGATGAGTAAATAGTCCCGCAGCGGCCTCACTACTTCTCCTCTGTAAGACCGTTGAACCACGAGAGCAGAATACGCTCTGCGGCTTCCGCAATGGATGCCGACTTTGCGGATCCCGCCTCACCGCAGAGTTTGTCGCGGTTCACAACGATCTGCGTGCAAATCGAGGCGATCTGCATCGTTTCTTGTTTTCTCTGTGCTTCTTGCGCCTGCCGCATCATTGCAGCGCGCGGGTCCATATCAACAACTGACACTTACTGCTCCTTGGGTTTTTGCTCGTCGTAGAGCGCTAGATTCGCGTTCTCGTAGTCATCCCACGAGATCCCGAGTCGGCTGCAGCACTGACGTTCAATCGACGTTGCAAATTGGTGCTGGTGAAAATACGGCGCATGAATATCATCGCCGGGTTCGGATTCTTCGGTTGGAATGCAAGCGCAACCGAAACGCTGTAGCACGTCAGCCGCCTGTTTTACGAGATTCGCATAGTTATCGACGCCGACGGCAGCCTCGATGCGCTCACGATCGTAAATGAGCCTGCGCTTATCCTCGTATGCGACATCGAACGCAGATACGTCTGCTTCCTCGATGCCTGCGTTCGCGCACAGCCATGCTTCGATCGTTTCGTGAATTGCGACGAGAAACTCATAATTGCGGTTTCCCATATCCGACACACGGACTTTAAGCGGAGGATTCGGGTTCTCGCCGTACATCCAATCGCCGGTAGTGGGATACCGTTGTTCCTCGTGAGGGACGACGACCGCCGCGAATAAAAGCGCGGCGGCCCTTGTCGCTTCCATGTTTTAGTGCGCGGCCTTCAGTACCGCAACTTCGTGCGCGAGTTGCGCGTCGATGAACTCGTACACGACTTGGGGGCCGTTCTTCGCGATGACGTTGGCGACGTAATTCGCCAAGTACGGCTCGAAGTATCCGAACATTACGCCGGCCATGCCGCCGGGCCGCGGTGCAGCCTTCAGAGCGTTCACGACAAAAGCTTCCGCGCCGCCTTCGGCGGTTTGAATCAGCTTCAGCGCTTCTTCCTTGTTGGACTCGTACACGTTCTTGATGAACTCGACGGTTGCCAACTCGGCCTGCGTTGTGGGTGACTGTTGGTGCAGATCGGTGCTCACTGATTTGTTCCTTTCGACTGCGCGCCGGCTATCGACGCGCGTATGGACATTGCCGTTACCACAGTGCAAATGCACTGAAAGTAATTGACTTTCACGTACACTAGCAAATCACTAAACGACTTGTCTGCCCCCGTTTTGTGCGCGCCGGTCAACAGCGCAACGACGACCGCGAGGGTCGTTATCCAGAGCGAATGAAAGGCGGCCCAACAGGCAGCCTCGATCCGCTTGGCGATCATTTTTGGGCGAACAACGCTGCTTCCGCAGCGCGACGGCGCACGAGGCCAGGCAGCGCGGTGCCGCCTGCATAGACCCACTTACCAAACTCGGCTTGTGCCCCCGCAAAGTCGTTCTGATTGATGAGGCGGAAGATGGTCGCGCTTGCCGGCGCTCCGGTGTTGTACTCAAACGACACGAGCGCGGAGAATTGGTTAGGAGTCAAAACGACTTCGACGGCGTTTTCGACTGCCTGTTCGGCCGAAGAAACGTCCTCGCGCAGAAACTCAATCGCTTGTGCTTGCGTGATCGTTTCGCCGGGATGCACGTTCGCCGTGTGGCCGTAGCCGATCGTCCACGGTTCGCCGCCCGTACCGGGATCTGGGTATGCGCGAAGCTCGTCGCCCTCGAAAGATTCGATCAGTTGGAGTCCCGCATCGTTAATTTTTGGCACTGTTTATCCTCGCAGTGGTTATGCTGCGTCCATGCTAATAATTGCGGGGCTAATCGACAACTGGATTGCTGCAAGCGGAATAGTCGCAACAGGCAGCGTGTGTCCAATGTAACGCGATCGCACTGGTTTGTCTGTTGCAACTTCTTCACCGTGCGATCGACGAACGATCAGCATTGCACCGGGAACAAGGCCAGGGTGTTTAGCTCTTGTTGCACGGGAAACCGCGAGCAGCCATCCCCATATTTTTGGATGACGCGGATTGCGTTCGAGCCACAGGCCGGATGCAGTATGGCCGCGCGGACTGTACGGCCGAAACAAAATGTGATCGTTGCGGATCCCCATTGCGCGAACAGGCGAATCGGCCGCTAGTTCCGGCGCGTAGTCGATTTCATCGGGGAGAGAAATAATGTTCACGCGATCGACTCCTCGGCGCTCGGATACAAACGTATCTTTTTTTCTACTTTTGTAGCGGGCTGTGATAGTGCTTTGGCGACGTGCGGCGGTGCCGCGGCGTGCATCTTGCGGACATCGGCGGCGAAGTGCTCGATGCCCCACGATAGCAGCGCCGCGATCACTGCGCGCGGGCTCGTCCCTGAGAGAATCGCCAGGCGGTACACAACCGCAGCGATAGTGTTGGGCGCGTCTGTTGCAAGCACAGTGCTGCCCTGGGGGTTTTCTTGTATGCTCGTCAGCGCATTTCGCGCAGCGCCAAGACGTACTTTCCGGCGCTTCTGTCCCGCAGCTGCGGCTATCCGTGACTCAAACTCGCGCAGCGCGCGCAGATCCAACGTAGCCGCCCGATCCGGATCGCCAATCAACGCAGCAACGAAGCCAAGCCCCGCCGGTTCCAGGCGTTTGCGCCGTTCGGATTGCTCACGCGCGCGCGCGGTCTGCGCCTTTTTCTTATGGCCTTCCAGATGCCGCGCAAGGTTAACGGAACCGATGAGCGTTTGATTGCAACCATCTATCGGGCACTCGCGCTCTATCTTGTCGCATAACAAACAGCGGCAGCCGAACAGGTGTTGACGCGGATCCAGCTTGCTGAGCCGGCGCGCGTCATCCTCACCCATTGCAGCGTGGTGCTTCTGCAACAGGCGCAATTCGGGCGTGGTCGCACGGGTCTGCCGAAGCATCGCCTGTTGACCATCCTGCGCGGCTTGCTCGTCGATCGCTTTCAGCGCCGCCGATGCGGATCTCACGTCGGAATTTTTACTCCGTCGCTTTCGACGCAGGCCACAACATGCTCGCGAGATATTTGATAGTAGCCTCTTTGCCGTGCTGCTGGATCATCGCATCTGCAGCGCGCTTCAAGCCCTCTCGCGGGTTGCCGGTGTAAGGCTCCTCTAGAGGCACCGCGATAATAGGCGGAATCTCGACATAAAACGGCGGTACGTGAAACCGGTTGGGGTCGGGGTGGTGGTGAACCTCGAATTTGACGGGGTTAAGCAGGCCGCGCGAATCCATCGCCGTGCCGAGGATTTTTTCGAGTGTTTCGATCTGTTTGCGTGTAAAATTGCGAAACTGTGGTGTCAAGTTCATGCTTCGTAAATCCATCCGTGTTTCATAAAGACGCGAATCATGCGGTCATGCACGGCGTCGTCAGCGTTCATCCGAGAGAGTTCGCCCAACAGGCGATCGACGGCGTTAACATGCACGTCGGGATCGGGGTCCGTGGAGAGCACAGCCATGACCGCCTTCGCTTGAATCACGCGGAAGCGGCCTGTTGCTTTGCCTGTCCCCGGTACGTCGATCTCAACGCCATCGTGCATCGGTGCGACAAGCACTTCTTGACCGGGTAACAGACCGCGCACGTCAGGTCCAACGTCGACGATCTTTGCGCGCTTCGCGCGGTCGTATTTGACGCGCGCGCCTTCGGGGAGAATGATGCGACTGCTCGGGTCAAAATCCGGCAGCGGCTCGACGACAACGGTATCCCCGAACGGGGTCATCGTGCGCTCAACGACTGTTTCTTTTTCGTCGACCGTTTCGTACGGAATAACGCGCGATTCTACTTCGTTCTCGCCTTCAATGCGGAGAAAAGTAGCAAACGACGAATCCGGCTTTAGTTGCAACCACCACTCGTCGCCTGTTGGCACAGGCTGATTCGTCCGCCGGATTTTACCGTCGCGAATCCACTTTACGAGGCGGCCCTCAGTATCGATCATTTATACGTCCTTTGGATCTTTGGGAAATGCCGAGGCCGCCGCCGGTGCAGTGGAGGATGCGACCGGCGACGGTTGCTCGACCGGGGGCGGGGGCGGCGTCGGAGCAGCGCTGCCCTTCGTCCACAACTTGCCGCTGCGTATCAAACTAATCGTCGCTTTGCTCACGCCGTACAGCCGGCCGAGTTCAGACGGCCCCATGCGCGAAGCACGGATCTCGTCCACCTGTTGCTGCGTCAGCTTCGCATTGGGATGCCGCTCGCCGGCACGTCGTCTACTCATAGCCGCCGACCTCGTACCGGGTTGCCGCGGCAATCAACTTCAAATGCGCCGTCGCTGTGGGCTGCATCGACGCGCGGATCCGTTCGCGCAACCAGTGTACGCGCTCGTGCATCTGCGCTTTACGCTCAGCCGGTAATGCTGAGGGCGGTGCCAGCACCCAAAGGTTCAAACGCGAAAGTTCCATCGTCCAGCGCCACGAATCGCCACGTAGCAGACTCGGGCCGGGCAGCGCCACGACAGGCACCTCGTCAACAAACGGCGTGCCGTTGAACGTCAAGTAGCTCATCCGAACGGCCCTCCCGGCTGCCGGGGCACAAGCCCCTGCTCACGACGCGGCCGCGGCTCGAACGGCTCCCCTGCGAGAACAGGCTCAATCTGCGTGCCACATTTCGGACACGACTCTATGGCCGCCGTCGCTCGCTCGTCCTGGAAATAGAAGCCGCAGGAGAGGCACCGGTAATCAACGATCACCACGTCAGCCAAAACTCCTCGGCCTTGGGCACCTTCGCCCACGCCTCTACCCACCTGCGCCGGAACGACTGCGCGGCCGCGATCGCGTTCGCGACTCTGCCTCGCGGGCTCGTGGTCGCCATCGGGATGATGACGTTCTTGTGACCCGAGGGGGTATGCTCGACGACGATGCTGCCCAGGTTGTCAGAGCGCTCGACGAACCGAACCTCGA
>CAZRMD010000161.1:0-7066 GCA_964601135.1 uncultured Actinomycetes bacterium
CATTCCACGGTTCCTGGCCAGTGGTTCCACCAGCTGCTCGGGAAATCCGCCGCCCAGGTAGATGCCAGCGGCATCCTCAGGAAGATGGGCGTCCTCCAGCGGACTGAAGGGGACGACGCGGGCGCCGTGCTCTTCCAGCAGCTCGAAATTCTCTGGGTAATAGAAGTTGAAGGCATCGTCGTATGCGACGGCGAGACGAACCTGGGGCGCATCGGCCGGTTTTCCCTGGAAGACCTTCTTCGGCACGAGCGGCACCAGTTCCGCTTTGCGCGCGACCCGCAGCAACAGGTCGAGGTCGACATCGTGCGTCACGGCGTCGGAAAGCAGGCCGATCACGCGATCCCATTCCTTGTTGGCCGTCGCCGGCAAGAAGCCGCGCGGACGTTGCGGCAGGTCGAGGTCAGGAATGGCGCGGAGTGCGCCGAGAACCGGGAGCTTCGCGATCTCCCAGATTGCGTCCTCTACCGTCCGACGGTGGCTATCGGATCTCACGCGGTTGAGCAAGACGCCGGCGATCTTGGGGGATTCGGCGTAGCTCTTGAATCCAAGAGCGATCGCCGCCGCACTCTCCGCCGTCTCGCCGACATCGATCACGAGCACCACCGGCGCCTTGATGATGCGGGCCACATCGGCAGTACTGCCCTCGGCGCTTGCTCCCCGACCATCAAAGAGCCCGAGCATCCCCTCGATCAGCGCCAGGTCGGAACCGAGGGCGCCCTGCGCCAGGACCTGACGAAGCGCGCCTTCCCCCAGCATCCAGGAATCGAGGTTGCGGCACGGCCGGCCGCTGACATGGGCCAGATAGGCGGGATCGTTGTAGTCGGGACCCACCTTGAACGACTGAACGGTCAACCCGCGAGCCTTGAACGCTGCAATCAGTCCGGCCGTCAGGACGGTTTTTCCGACGTTGCTTGCGGTACCGGCGATGACCAGCCTTGGAGTTCGGACCTCGTCTAGCATCCTTGCCTCGCTATATGTTGCTCAACAAGGTGCCTCTTCCCCAATGCACCTGCCACGGGTAACGGTAGCACAGCAATCGCGGCGGCGTAAAGCCGTTAAACGGCGCTCAGGACCAGAACTGGTTGAGCCACCGGGCGTAGATCGCGGAGGTGCAGACGGACGCGGTCGAACCCATCCCAGCGATCGCAATCGAGTGAATAGACGATGTCAACCCGGCGGCCGCTCGTCAGATAGGGAGCGGCGCCGGCCTTGTCGAACGCGATCGCTTCGGCCGTCGCCGTTCGGTCGCGCAGCTGCACACGGAGGTGGCGTCGGTCGGCGCCAAACGTCTCGGCACGCAGGACTTCGACCTCGCGACTGAGCAGGAGCGGCTCGCGATTGCCGACCCCGAATGGCGCCAACAGCTGGATCTCGTGGTGCAGGCTGGGTTTCAGATCGGCCAGCGCGGCGGTGGCCTCGATGCGCACCGGCCGAGAGAAGGCATCGCCATTGAGCCGCATCGCCGTGTACTGCTCGAGACAAGCCTTGAGCTCATGGAACCGATCGCGCAGCACGGTGAGACCAGCCGCCATGGCGTGCCCGCCAAAGCGATGCAGCAGTGAGGAACAGTGCTGCAAGCAGTCGACCAGGTGAAAGCCCTCGATGCTGCGCGCCGATCCGCGCCATTCATCCCCCTCGGTGTTGAAGATGAAGGTCGGACGGTAGAACTCCTCGACCAGTTTGCTGGCTGCCAATCCGAGTACACCAAGAGGCCAGTGACTCGCCCCCATCACGATGACCGCCGCGGCGTTGTCCAGCTCGGCGACCTGCTCCTTCGCGTCTCGGACGATGTCGGCGGTGAGGCGTTGCCGCTGTGCGTTTTGTTCATGAAGCCGCTTCGCCAGCGGGTCGGCAGCTTCACGGCCGTCGGACAGCAACAGCTCGAGCGCCAGCACAGCGTCCTCCATCCGACCAGCGGCGTTGATGCGAGGACCGAGCTGAAACGCGAGGTGTTCCGCCGTCACGGGCGGGTTGATGCCGGCAACCGCAAGCAGTGCCGCGCATCCAGCGGCCGGCCGCTCGCTGAGCCGTCGCAGGCCTGCTCGCACGATCGCCCGGTTTTCGGCATGGAGCGGAACGACATCCGCTACCGTCCCCAGCGCGACCGCGTCGAGTGAGGCCGCGGGATCGAGCCTTCCGCTGAAAGCGCGCTGTTCGAGCGCGACCAGCATCTTGTATGCCACACCGCAGGCCGCGAGTCCGTCGAAGGGATATGGGCAATCCGGCTGCTTCGGATTGATCAACGCGTCGACCGGTGGACGCTCTGCACCGACCTCGTGATGGTCGGTCACGATCAAGCGCATTCCGGCGGGCCGGTTACGCGCCACATCGATCGAGTTGGTGCCGCAGTCACAGGTGATGACGAGCCGCGCCCCGCGGGCGTACAGATCGTTCAATGCTTCGAGATTGAGCCCGTAGCCCTCGGTGAATCGGTTCGGGATATAGGTGATGACGTCGGCGCCAACCGAGCGCAACCCTCGAGCCAGCGTGACGCAGGCCGTCACGCCGTCGGCGTCGTAATCACCGTAGATCGCGATCCGCTGCCCCTCATGAATGGCCTCGGCGATCAGATCGCAGGCGACGGTCATGTCTTTCAGCAGGAACGGGTCGGGCGCACGCTCGAGGTCCGTCTCCAACCAGGGAGCCAGCTGGCTCTGTCGCGTGACGCCTCGTCCGTGCAGGATCTGGCGAAATACGGAAGAGAAGGGCTCCAGTCCTGGTTGAGCCCGAAGCGGCTCGGGGAGGATCCAGTTCCGGCGCTCTTTCTTCAAAATCGCGCGCATCATCGCACGGATTTGCGACAGCTGCCTGTCGACGTTTTCCACAGGCTGCGTTCTGGGCGTCAGCGAATCAGTGAGCCGGCCGGCACTCCTCCAGGACGCGTTGCGCCGATCCGGCGTCACCCCGATTGACGACGAGCACGCGAACGATCGGAAGGTCCAGACCGACGGCAAGCTTGTCCAACTGCTTCCGTACTTGGCCGGGAGCGCCGGCCGCGCCCACCATGAGTCTGCGCGGAGGGCTCTCACCCGACTCGTCAATCCGGCGCAGCTCCTCGGCAAAGCCCATCCGCTCGAAGTGGGCGCGATACATCGGGATGCGTGCGTAGCGCAACGCTGCTCGCGCCACGCTCTGCTCGGCGAGCTCGTGGGTCGGGTCGACGGCGGTGCGAATGTATTCGATGACTTGCGGCACTGGACGTCCGGCCGCCTGTGCGGCGTCGCTGAGCTGCTGTCGGGACCAAGCCACCTGCTTGGCGGTACACCAGTTCAGGGCGACGCCGCCAGCGAGCTCAGCCGCAGTGCGCAGCATCAGCGGACCCAGCGCCGCGAGGTAAAGCGGCATGCGCTCGGGGAGTCGCGCGCGGACGTCCGGGATATAGGCGCGCATCATCCGTACGGGATGATCGGCCTGTCCACTTCCGACCACCAGGGTGAACCGGCCCTCGGTCGCGTCCCAGAGCCGCTTCGCCTGCTCGGCGTAGAACGCGGGTGATTGGCCCGACGCGGGGACGGCCGAGATGCCAACCGGTAGCCCGCTGGCCTTGTGCCAGCGCAGGCAGCGCTCGAACGCGGCGGCGTCGGCGCCCGATGGTGTCCAGGCGGATCCGTAGCCGAGCTCGGCGGCTAAATGTACGAGTCGAACCTCATCGGCTTCGCTCAGACCCTGGTCGGGATCGATGCTGAATCCGATCGCCATTCCACCGCAAGCCTAGCGGCAGACGCCGGCAAGGTCGACACTCAGTGCCGACATCTTCTTCAGCCCCTCGGCGGCGGTATAGAGGGAAATCCCCTGGTCGTCGGCGAACCAGATACCGCGACCATCAGCGGCGATGCTCGGGACCCGGGTTCCCGAGTAGAGCTTGTGTCCCTGGTTCGCGGCCGTCACCTGCCACACCTCAACCGAGTCGGGGCTGGTCGTTGTCTCAGCGACGATCAAAGGATGTTTGTCCTGGTCAAAGCCGATGACCGCCAGGACGCGTCCCGGCCGGTAGAACCAGGGCACCGTGGACCCGCCGTTCAAATCTCGTCGCAGGAGACGATTGGGCATGTATGTGCCCGAGTGCTGGTCGAACACCGGGTGTGGGTCTGCTGGGTTGACGTCGGGAAGCCAGGCGGCAAACCCGCCGACCGCATCCACGGGTTTGTCGTTGAACACGGTCTGCACGGCCCCAGTCGCTGGATCGAGCAGCCATAACCCGGGCCCCGGCGGTCCCTCCCATGCGTGATTGAAATAGATTCCTTCGCGCGCGTAATACATCAGCGTTTCCGGACCGTCCGGAGCTTTGAACGTACGGTCCTGGCCGCTCGCAACATCGACGACGTGGATGAACCCGAAGTCCGTCGAATAGGCATAGCGCGAACCGTCCGGTGACACCAGGCGAGCCGACGCCGGCAGCCAGCGCGTCATCGGCCAGTCGTAGGAGCCCGCGCCGGGTCCGCCGCCATACAGGAATGGCTGAGCGGTCGAATGGTAGCGCGACCCCTCGAGCACGAACGCGCCGCTCGAATCAGGGTGCATCTGCCCCTCCGGAATAGCAATGAACCCGGCCGTGGGCTCGAGCCCCAGCGCCGTTTGCGTCCACTGGACGGCGGGCAGCTTGCAAGCCTGGCCGGCCGCCGGCATGGGCGAGGACCCGATCGAGGCTGCGATGCTGGCGGTTGCAGTTGTGCTGTGGGTGGCGGCCGCCGTTCCAGGCCCACAAGCCGTTATTCCCAGAGGCAGCACAAAGAGCAGCATGGCAACGTTCTTCCTCACGCCGAATGTAACGGCGCGGGATCGCGTTCCGTTTCGAACGCGAGAGATGAAGGCGGTTCTCTGTTAGAAAATGCCGCTTCCCGACGTCTGGGTGGCGATGGCGACGTGGTCGCAATAGATCGAGTTGCTGGATGACGGCGTGCAGCTGCCATAGTTCGCGTTGTTCGCATCTGCCGTCACGTACTGGTCGTCCGTATAGATGATCGAGGCGAGACCGCCGTTTGCCGGACTCGCCGAGACCCCAAAGTCATCGTAGAGATCGCGGTCACTGGTGCTGGTGCTACACAAGATGCCGCTTTCACAGACCGCGCCGTAATGGATGGGGCCCGTGACCTGGATCTGGCTGAAGCTGGTGCTGCTGGTGGCCTTCAGATTCTGGGCGAAGAAGACGTGCCAGGCGGCGCTCGAGGGGTAGTTGTCGGGCGTAACGCCGTCGGCGTAGTAGGAGGTGCCGTACCAGACCACGTCCAGCTCACCGTTCTTGCCTGCCACGCTCCAGGGCATGATCGCCGTCGCCGATGGCGCCTGGTTGATCTGGACGGGTTTCGACCAGCTCATCCCTTGGGTGGTCGAGTAGCTGTAGAAGAGGTTGTGATTGTCGCTGAAGAGCGCGTACAGGTTGCCGGCGCGGTCGATGGAGATCTGGATGAACTGGTGGCCGTAGCCGACCGAGGTGTCGGGATTGTTGTACACGACATAGTCCGTGAAGCTCTTTCCGCCGTCCGTCGAAACCGCGGCATAGACGACGTGGTAGCCACAAGGTGAAATCGGCAAGGACGTGCAGGCGGCCTCGCTCGCGTTCGCGATCCCGCTGAAGACCTGGTAGACGTTGTGGTTGCGCGGGTCAATGGCCAGGTTGCCGCTCCCATTGTTCTGGAGCAGGAACAGGTGCTTGGCATCGAAGGCATCGCCCAGCTGGGTGAAGGTAGTGCCGGCGTCATCGCTGCAGTTGACGTCCAGGTTGAAGGTCAAGACATCGTGATAGGAGATGCAAACCTTGCTGGCACCATCGGCCGCGATCCACTCGCGGTCGTCACCGGAGACGGTGGCGCTGGCCGGGTTGATGGACCAGGTGTTGCCGCCATCCTTGCTGGTGCTGACAACGATATTGGCCAGGTCCAGGCTGGCGACGTAGACGTTATAGAGTGCGCCGTTGTTCTTTGCCGGAGCCGTGGCAAGGTCGGTGTCGCCGCCCGCGGGGCTGAACTGGTTGCCTGCGGCGCTCACACTGTTTGGCGAGGGAAGCGTCGTGTAATGGAGACCGCCGTCCGTCGACTTGAACGCGCTCGTGCCGCCGCCCGTTCCATGTTCAGCCGAGGCGTACAGATTTCCGGCCCTGTCATAGCGAATCTGCGGCTCCAGGGTCAGGTTGGAGCAGGCCGATTCATTGGCCCTGTTCGGACAGGTGACGCCGGGCTGGTCGGAGATGGTGAATGTGGTGAAAACGGTTGAGGCCTTGGCTTTGAAGGCCGTCGAACCCAGCAGTGCCAGGGCTACGAGAACGACGAGGGGTACACGGCCAAGAACGGAACGATTGAACATCCTCGCCCCTCCCCTTAGATATCGATTCAACAATAAGAAAGTGACGTAGCGAAACGATTGACGCGCTCGCAACTTCCCAGCCTCAAAGACGTGTCGACCGTCTCTGGCCTAGGCGGCGGCGACCTCCTGCAGGACGACCGGCGGGGTTCGTTCCTTCGTGTAATTCAGGATCAGGATGACGGCAATCAAGAGTGCGGTGCCGATGAACTGGGGAAGATACAGCGCCTGATTGAACCCATATGGCGGCGGCGCGGACGCGATAAAGGTCGCCGTCACCGGATAGGCCAGCTCGGCAATCGTGGCAAGGGTCGCCGGCGTGCTGGCCAGGGCACGGTAATACAGCAGAAGCGCCAGCAGGCCAGGAATCAGCGCAATACCGAGAAACGGCAATGCATCGGCCGCCTGATAGTGCGTAAATCCAGCTGCTCCACTCCGGACCAGGACGACAACGACAAGCACCGGGAGTGCGACCGTGAATCGCAACGCCGTAGTTGTCGGGAAGCTCAGGCTACCCAGAACGAACCGACCGAGGACCGTGCCACTGGCCCACAGCGCCGCCGCCCCCAGGGCAAAGAGTCCAGCTTCGAGCCGGCCATGCTGCAAGTCGGAAAAGGGCGCCTTGAGGTCCTGGGCGAAAACGACCAGATAGACGGCTACGATCGCCAGCGCGGCCGTCGGCCAGAACCAGGGCCGGCGACGCTCTCCCAGGATGATCCAGGCCAGCACGATGGCGATCAACGGCTGAGTCTGCTGGAGAACGAAGGTT
>CAZRMD010000162.1:0-7032 GCA_964601135.1 uncultured Actinomycetes bacterium
CCTCGCAACCCACGTTACTGTGATGCGGGGGTCGGTCCTTCCATACTGACTAGGTTCGGGACAAAACAGGTTCGCCGGCGACCAGCTCCTGCGCCTCCTTCAGCGTCATGTCCTCCGACGGCAACACCACGTCAGAACTGGATAGATCGGCGGAGGGGAGTTTCTGGCCGGTCGACCGTACCCAGCTGAGCAAAGTGGTCAGGGTTCCCTTGAAACGCGGCTCATCGCCGGCACGGATCGCCGACATGAGGTCGGCGTCGAACTGGTCGAGCCTCGTGCGATCCGACTGCTGGAGCCGGTACTGGTCCTCGCCGTGGATGCGGACCACGATGGTTCCGGCCGCGAGCTGCCCTGAACTACCGCCGCCCAGCTGCTTCTTCATCGCCGCCAGCTGCTGATCAACCGCGTCGTCCACGACGTGGACCTTCAGCTGGCGGTCGATATCGTCCTGGCTTCCCGGACCGATGGTGTCGAGCGCACCGCTGTCCATCAGCTGATCGACGGCAGCGGCGCGCGCCTGCATCTGCGCCGTCTTCTCGCGGGCGCGATCGAGCATCAGGTTGACGTCGGCCATGTGCTCCGAGAGTCCGGTCACGGACTCGCCCACCTGGGTGGACGCCTTGGCGGCCGTGTACTGCGCCTTCATCGTTTCCCGCTGCGTCCGGAAGGCCTCGACCTTCGCCTGCAGTTTGGCGGCCGTGTCTTCGAGCTTCTGTTCCTGAGCCTTCAGCTGATCGATCTGCTGCTGTAGACCATCGAGCTGCTCCTGCGCGGCCTGCGCCCGGGTCAGCGCCAAGCGGGCCAGGTCTTCGCGCCCCTGCTGCAGCGCCTCGCGCGCCTGCCCTTGCAGCTTTGCCTGACTCTGCTTGAGCTCATTCTGCTGGATCTCCAGCCGTTTCTCCGAGGTCAGGACGTCGGCGACGCCGCGCCGGACCTGTTGCAGCGCTTCGAGCTGCTTCTGATAGGAGAGATCGAGCGCCTCGTTGGGATCCTCCGCGCGATCGAGGACCGTGTTGACCTTTTGCTGGATGACGTCGGACATTCGCTGGAAAATACTCATGAAAGCCTCCTCGGGTTACCGCACCCTCTCGCGCCGATTATAGGTTCGGGTCGTCGGATCCTTTGGCGCAACGCCCGGATTAGATTGTGGTGGTCGGAATGACCAACGCTGGATCCCATCGAGCCAGCCGGGCACCTGTTGCATACAGACTCTCCGCAAATTCCAGAATCGCTTCCCGTGGCGAGCTGGCGCGCCGGACGTCGTCATAAGGAAGGATGAACTCGCCGGCCGCCGGATCCCAGTGGGCGGCTGAGGGTTGTAGCTGTGCTTCTTCCAGCCCCGGCGGGCTGGGATAGGCATAGCCGAAGAACGCCGGCATCGGCAGCCGGGCGTTGCCGGGCCAGAAACCGACGCAGATCACCTCCGCGTCTCCGCTCAGGCGCCGGATGATCCCCTGATTCGCCGGCGGCTCGATGGCACGACCGGAATATCGCGCAAGCGCAAGATCGAAGGTGCCCCAGAAGAAATTAACCAATGATGTCTTGCCGCGGAAGCGCGCGCGGTGCTCCTTGAAGACCAGGTCGATGCCGGAGAGCACGTGAAAGAAGCTGGTCGCCCATACCGGATCGTAGGCAACGTGGGTCTCGTCTTCATCGAAGGGGATCGGGTTCGATACCTCGGATGGCAGGCGTGTGATTTCCACCGAAATGCCTAGCGTCCTCAGCGCCGCCATGAACTCTCGATAGAACGCCGCCACCGGACGCCGCACTAGCGGAACGCGTTTGACCTCGCCTGTCGAGACCAGGATGGCGACCTGATGGTCGATCAGGTCGACGTCGACCTGAAAGATCAGGCCGGATGCTGACATTGGCGTCGTGGTCAGCCCGCGCGAGCTCAGGTAGAGCGGGACGTTCGCCCACTGCGGTTCGAATGGAGAAAGAGCCAGGCGAAGCTTGCCGATCACCTGTAGCTCCATGTGCAGCGTATCCATCGTGTCCTGCCAGGCGGCGTAGGGCAGCTCCTGCCACTCCTGAGCAATCGCCGCGGTCGTAGTTCGCGTGCTGATCAGCCCACTGTAGTCGACTTCAGCTCGTCTAGGCCGAAAGAGAAGCGGTCGCCGGTGCGACGTTGGCGTAATAGCTGAGGCCGCCCCAGGTTGGAAATGAACGGATGAGGCTCCGAGCACCCTCCATCTTCCAGGCTCCTGCTCGCTGCGCTTCGCGAAGGGAAAGCCGCCCGCTGTGGACGCGTGTCAGGGTTACCGAGTCAGTCGTGATGACAAGGTCGACCTCGAAGCCAAGGTCCTTCATGCAGAGCTCCACGCGAGCCCTGTCGACGAGCAGCCAGAAGCGCTGCTTCGGACGATCTGTGATATCGAAGCGAGCGACGACGCGTCGCTCTGGCAGCCGATCGCGGGCCAGCTGTTTCTTCCACGCCCACAACACGACGCCGGGGTCGTAGTCCTCGGGCGCCAGATCCAGCCAGCGGGCGCCCCATACTCCAAGCTCGAGGCAAACCTGGGCCAGCTCGCGGCCAGCGCTGGTGAGGTCGTATCGACGTCCGCGCCGGGAGTGGTTTGCCCTGGACGTCACCACCCCAGCGCGCTCGAGCGATCGCAGCCGCTGTGCAAGCAGTGTCCGCGACATCCGCGGAATTCCTTCGTGGATTTCGGAAAAAGTATGGCAGTCGAGATGCAGATTCCGAATGATCAGCGGCGTCCAGCGCTCGGCCAGGATCTCCGAGGCCTTGGCAATCGGGCAGTAGTCGCCGTAACCGCGAGCCACGCAAACAGTCTGACATCCCGTCTGCCACTTGCAAGTCCATTCTTTGTACTTGACGCCTTGCCCGTGAGGCAGGAGGATGGCTGACGTGGCGACCGTCATCCATGCGCCCGAGGGCCTCGAGGACACCGGGCTGGCCCAATTGAAGCAGAAGTTTCGCGGAGAAGTGCTTCGCCCGGCCGATCCCGGATACGAGGCAGCGCGCGTCATCTGGAATGCAATGATCGACCGCCGCCCAGCGGCGATCGCTCGCTGCACCGGCACCGCGGATGTCCAGGCGGCGGTGAGGTTTGCCCGACGTCACGGGTTGCTGGTTTCGGTCCGTGGCGGGGGACACAATGTGGCAGGAAACGCCCTCTGCGACGGCGGCCTGACCATCGACCTCTCGCCGATGAAGGGGATTCGCGTCGACCCCGACCGCAAGACTGCCTGGGCACAGCCGGGCCTTCGCTGGGGTGATTATGACCACGAGACAACGGCCTACGGCCTCGCCAGCCCGGGAGGGATCGCCTCGACGACGGGCGTGGCCGGCTTTACCCTGGGCGGCGGCTTCGGCTACCTGACGCGGCTTCACGGTTTCGCGTCCGACAACCTGGTTGCAACGGAGGTCGTCACTGCCGATGGCGAGCGCCTGACCGCCTCAGAAACTCAAAATCCGGATCTATTCTGGGGACTCCGCGGTGGCGGTGGCAACTTCGGCGTGGTCACCTCGTTCGAGTTCCGGCTCCATGCCCTGCCGGCGGTGTACGGCGGCCACATCGTCTACCGGTTCGAGGATGGTCCGGACGTCATGCGATTCTGCCGGGACTACCTGGCTGATGTCCCCGACGAGGTCTTTCTCATCCTTAATTACCGCCGGGCGCTCCCGTCCCCTGCGTTGCCTCCCGCCATCCACGGCGAGAAAATCTTTCGGCTGATCGTCTTCGTGGCCGGAGATGCCGAATACGGCGCCAGGCTGCTGGCCCCCATCCGCCAGTTCCGATCGCCGATCGTGGATGGCGTCGGGCCAAAGGCCTATACGCAGGTTCAGAGCATGCTCGACCCAGGTGTTCCGCCCGGCTATCGGAATTACTGGAAGTCGCAGTACCTTTCCGACCTCCCGGACGAGGCGCTCGAGCGTGCCTTCGAACACGCCGGGGGTATCACAGCGCTCCGAACGCAGGTGCTCTTCGCTTACGTCAAGCCACACGCGTCCCGTTCTTACGCCGACAGCGCACTCAGCCACCGCAATGCGCCCTGGAACCTGAACATCAATGCGATGTGGGACGACCCCGCGGAGGACGAGCAGCACGTTGGTTGGGCACAGCGATTCTTCGAGGCCATGACGCCATATTCAACCGGCGGCGTCTACGTCAACTTCCTCGGCAACGAGGGCGAGGCTCGCGTGCGCGCCGCCTACGACCCCGGGAAGTATGAGCGGCTGGTGGCGTTAAAGGATCGCTACGATCCCACGAACTTCTTTCGCCTGAATCAAAACATCATGCCATCCGCTGCTCGGTAGGACCTTAAGGACGCCGTCCTGTTGCGCTGGCGCGACGGCTGACCGCTTCCGTACGATCGAGTAATGCACCGGTCGCTGGGGCAGCGAATCGCAGGCCACTATCGCGCTGAGCTGAGCAATCCTCGGCAGGAACGCCTGTTCATCTCATCATTGACTTTTCTCGGCGGCTTTGGCGCCTCGCGGGCCGTTACGCACGCGATCCAGCACCGGATCCGTCCGTTCCACAACCTGTCGATTGGTGGGCGGCACCTGCATCACCTCGTGTTCGGCATCGGCGGACTGCTCGGCGTCGGCTATCTGTGGCTGATCCTGGTCGGAACGCAGTGGCGACCGACCGCGACCTCCAGAGCGACGGCGGCGATGTATGGGATAGGCTCGGCCCTCACGCTCGACGAGTTTGCGCTATGGCTCAATCTCCAGGACGTGTACTGGGCCAAACAGGGACGACAGAGTATCGATGCCGTGGTCGTGTTCAGCGCCCTGCTGTCGATCGGTGTCTGGGGCGGTGCCTTCCTTCGGGCAGTGGCGCGCGATGTACTCCGCCAGCAACAGCCCGCGGCGTCGAGCTCCTCCAGGCTCGTCCGTTAGCGTCGTCTGGCGACCAGGAGCTTCGCCAGCTTGCCGAACTGGCTTTCCCAGCCCATGACGGCCATCCGGGTCCAGTGCTCGTCGTGCATCGCGTCCATGGTCATGACCATCCGCACGCCCGGCGGGCTCGTCTCGAACTCGACGACCGTCGTCACCTCGTAGGGCGACGCACCGGGCACGAAGTCGACGACGTTCCGGTAGGCAAGCCTCTCCCGAGGAACGATCTCCGAGTAAATGATGCGCGACTCGGTCGTCAGGGGCATCCCGGCCTTCTTCAGGAACTCGGCCTGGTCGGGCGCAGTAGCGGTCATCGCATAGACCAGCTCGCCGCCGGGTCGGAGGTCGAGCTTATTCACGACCACCTCGAAGCCTTCCGGTCCCCACCAGGCTTCAATGCCGTCCTTCGTCGTCCATAGCTCCCATACGTCCTCGATAGCGGCGTCGAAGGTGCGCTCCAGGGTGACTCTTCGAGTAGGCCGTGTTTGCTGCGTCATGGGCGTCCCTCCTTGTGCTCTCGTCGTTTCCTGCCTCGCCTGCTGATTTCGGCGGCAAATCGATCCAGGCGTGCCTCCCACATGGCGCGATAGCCTCTCATCCACTCGTCCAGCTCTTGAAACGGTTCGGGTCGCAGTGCATACAGCCGCCGGCGACCAACGGGCCGAACCTCGACAAACCGAGCCTCCTGCAATATGGCCAGCTGCCGCGATACCCCCGGCTGCCCGATATCGACCGCATCGACGAGCTCGCTGACGGAGCGCTCGCCACTTCGTAAGGTCTCGACGAGTCGGCGGCGGGTCGGGTCGGCCAGAATCTGAAAAATATCCGCCACGCGGAATATATTACGGCTGCGTTATATATCGTGTCAACGATATATATGCTAGCCCGGCTTCACGGCCGTTACCGGAGGTCGGCCTGACGCCCAGAGGTAGAAGCTCGCCAGGCTGCGGTTCGGTCGCCATTTCTCCCCGATGGCGTCGACCTCTTTCGGGCTGGGCAGGTGATCGAGCCGGTAGAGACGCTGAATTGCCGTTCGGATGCCGAGGTCACCGATAGGCAGGATGTCCGGCCGGTTGAGATTGATCAGGAGAAACATGTCGGCCGTCCAGCGACCGAGCCCCTTGCTCGACGTGATCTGGGCGCGGACCTCATCATCGGAAAGCTTGTCCAGGTGATCGATCTGCAGCTCCCCCGAGATGATGTGTTGCGCGAGCGAGCGAAGGTATTCCGTCTTCATCCTGGACAGCCCGACGGTTCTCAGCGCGGCGTCATCGAGCGTGAGCAGCTCCCTGGGCGATGGCATACGACCGCCGAAGCGCTCCGTGAGGCGGCCGGCAATGGCTCGAGCCGCGAACCCGGAGATTTGCTGGCCGATGATCGAATAGACGAGCACACTGAAGGGATCGCCCAGCGGCCGCCCTCGCCGCCAGGCTTTGGGGTCGATGGGCTCGGTCGCCTCGATAAGCTTCGCCAGCCTTCGGTCACTGGCCTTCAGTGCGGCCAGCCCTCCGTTGCGACCTGAACCCGCCCGCGTGGTAGCGATCGACCTATCGTATCCGCAGAGTGGATCCCCTCAATGTCTGGATACCAGCCGGCACCGCACCAAAGCACCGGGCGTTATTGCCTGGGGGAATCGCCCTCCACGAGATGCCTGCCGTCGGCCCACTTCCCGACCGTCTGGGCCGTGGCGAGTTCCTGGTTGCCGATTACAACCAGGGGCGCGTCCGGGAAGCCATCCCGCGACTTGATGACCTCCATGTGGTGCAGGCGATGGCGGCGGGGGTCGACTGGCTGATCGATGCAATCCCGGCCGGAGTAACCCTGTGCGATGGCGCCGGCATCCACGACGTGCCGGTCGCCGAGTGGGCGGTGATGGTGATCCTCGCCGCCTATCACAACCTGCCGATATACGTCAGGGCCCAAGAGGCCAGGCACTGGGTTCGCGCGGGCGTCGACTCCGGAGGCGATGATCTCGAAGGAGCGACGGTGCTGATCGTCGGCTACGGTTCCATCGGCCGGGCTCTGGAAACGCGGCTGACGCCCTTTGGCGTGAATCTATTGCGGGTCGCCCGTCGTCCAGCTGAGGGAGTACACGCTTGGCGTGACCTGCCGGGCTTGCTGCGCCAGGCTGATGTCGTGGTCATCCTTCTCCCATTGACCCCCGA
>CAZRMD010000163.1:0-7022 GCA_964601135.1 uncultured Actinomycetes bacterium
TCAAACGCGTCCTTGCCTACTCGACGATGAGCCAGATCGGCTACATGTTCCTGGCGGTCGGGATCGGCGCCTACGCCGCGGGCATGTTCCATTTCATGACCCACGCCTTCTTCAAGGCCCTGCTCTTCATGGCCGCGGGCAACGTGATCCATGCCTTCCACGACGATCAGGACATCCGCCACATGGGCAACCTGCGTGCCGGGCTGCCGATCACGTTCTGGACCTTCCTGATCGGCACGCTGTCGATCAGCGGATTTCCGCTCTTCGCCGGCTTCTTCAGCAAGGACGAAATCATCCGGGCCGCATTGAGCGCCGCCGGCAGCGAGTTCTGGCTGGGCATCCTGGCGTTGATCACGGCTGGGCTGACCGCGTTCTACATGTTCCGGCTCTTCCTCACCGCCTTCGGCTGGGAATGGCTGGCCCACGACGACCGCCACCTGCACGAGGCGCTGCCGGTGCAGACGATTCCGGTGATCATCCTGGCGGCCGGCGCGGTCGTCGCCGGATACATCCCGGTGGCGAATTTCCTCTCGCCCCTCTTCGGCCACGCCGTGGAGGTGAGTGCGGCTCCCTTCTGGGGGCTGGCGGCACTGTCGGTCCTGGTCGCGTTGATCGGATTCTTCTTCGCCTATCTCCTCTGCGCGCGCCGGCCCGAGCTCGCGGTCGCCTGGCGCACGCGCATCGCACCGCTGCATGCGCTGGTCGAGCACAAGTACTACGTCGATGAGCTCTATGACCGGGTGTTCGTCCGACCTGGCTTCGCTTTCGCCCGCTTTCTCAACGACGTGATCGAAACCCGCGTCATCGACGGCGCCGTCAACGGGCTGGCCGACTTCGTCATGGTCGAGGCCCGCGAGTTTCGGTTGATCCAGACCGGCCGGGTCCGCAACTACGGGCTCGTCATGCTCGGTGGCGCGGTCGGCGTGGTGGTCCTGGTCGCCTACTTCCTCGGTTACCTGCCGGTGAGGCCGCCCGGCGTATGAGCTGGTACACGCTGCCCAGCGGCGTCCCCTGGCTGACCCTGACGATCGTCGTCCCGCTCGCCGGCGCGCTGCTCGTCGCACTGACACCAGCGGTGGCGAAACGGGTGATCAAGCAGCTCGGCATCCTGACCACGCTCATCACGCTGCTGCTCGTGGTCGCCATCATCGGTGGCTTTCAGCACGGGGTCGGCAACCTCCGCTTCCAGTTCGAGGAATCGCGGACGTGGATTCCATCGGCGGGTATCAGTTACCACCTCGGCGTGGACGGCCTCAGCCTTTTCCTGCTCGGGCTGAACGGGTTGCTTTTCCTGATCGCGATCCTGGTCGCCGATCCGATAACCCCGCGCTTCAAGGAATTCATCATGTTGTTCCTCGTCCTGGAGGCGGCCACCACCGGCATCCTGCTGTCGCTCGATCTCATCCTCTTCTATGTGTTCTGGGAAGCCATGCTGGTTCCGCTGTACTTCTTGATCGGGGTATGGGGCGAGGGACGCCGTGTCTATGCCGCCTTCAAGTTCCTGATCTACACCGTGGTTGGGAGCTTCGCCATGCTGGTCGCGATCCTGGCGGTCGCCGCCATCAACTTCACGCAGACCGGCAAACCCAGCTTCGACTGGGTCCAGCTCATCCAGCACCCAGCCTCCGGCAGTTGGTCGCCGTTCGGCCTGGGCCCCTTCGGTATCCAGCAGCTGCTCTTTCTCGGCTTCGCCCTGGCCTTCTTGATCAAGATGCCGATCTTCCCGCTGCACACCTGGCTGCCCGCCGCCTATGTCGCCTCGCCAATCCCCGTGGTGATCGTGCTGGCCGGGCTCGTCTCCAAGCTGGGCGCCTACGGACTCGTGCGCTTCAACCTCGCGCTCTTCCCGGATGCGGCCCACAGTCTGGGTCCGTTCCTCGCCGTGCTCGCGACCATCGGCATCCTGTACGGCGCCTTCATGGCGCTGGTCCAGACCGACCTGAAACGGCTGGTCGCCTACGCCTCAATGAGCCACCTCGGCTTCATCGGCCTGGGCATCTTCGCGGCCAACCTGTTGGGGATCGAAGGCTCGCTGGTGCAGATGATCAACCACGGCGTCATCATCGTGGCCCTCTTCTTGATCGTCGGGATGATCGAGCGACGCACCGGCACCCGCCTTCGCGGCGAGCTGCTCGGCCTGGCCGCCGTCGCGCCCATCTTCGCCGCCCTCTTTTTGATCGTGTCGCTGGCCGCGCTCGGCCTCCCCGGACTCAACGGCTTCGCCGGTGAGTTCCTCATCATGCTGGGCGCCTGGACGGCGTTTCTGCCGCTGGCCGTCGGCGCGGGTATCGGTGTGATCCTGGCCGCCTGGTACGTGCTGCGCTTCTATCAGGGCAGCTTCCAGGAAGCGCCACCCAAACCGGCCGGATTTGGTGAACTGCGCCTGGTCGACACCGGGGTGCTGTTCCCACTGCTGGCGTTGATGGTCGTCATCGGCGTCAGTCCGAACTTCTTCCCGACGGCGGTCGAGGCGACGGTCAAGGCCCTGCCGGTGCTGCTTCGATGACCATCAACCTCACGGGCCCGGCCCGCCGGCCGAGCGAGAGCGCTGGAGCAGGCCGGAGCAGGCATTCGAGCGCATCCGTGAATTGCGCTCGAGCCGCGGAGGCCGTCGCGACAGCGCAATCGAGCGCTAGAGGCGTTCGCCGACGTGGCGGTATTCGCGCAGGAGAAATCAGTTGATTGACACCAGCCACGTCGGCATCGATTACGGCGTCATCCTGCCGGAGCTGATCGTCGTCGGCACGGCGCTGGTGGTGCTGCTCCTCGACTTGTTCGTGCCTCCCGATCGGCGGACCTGGCTCGCCGGCATCACGGTCGTGGGCCTGCTCGCCGCGGGGGTCGCCAGCATTCCGTTGTGGGGCCAGAACCGATCCGCCTTCGGCGACACCGTGATAGGGGACAGCCTGGCTGCCTTCTTCGACGTGCTGCTGCTCGCGGTCAGCATCGTCACGGTGGCGATCTCGCCGCGCTTCCTGCGCGCGCTCGACCTCGACTACGGCGAGTACTACATCCTTCTGCTGGGCGCGACCGCGGGCATGATGCTGCTGGCTGGCGCGACGAGCCTGATGACTATCTTCCTCGGCATCGATCTGCTCTCGATCTGCCTCTACGTCCTTTCGGGATTTGCCCGCACCGCGCAGCGCTCGCAGGAGTCCGCGCTCAAATACTTGCTGCTCGGGGGATTCGCAACCGGATTCCTGCTCTACGGCATGGCGCTGATTTATGGCGCCACCGGCAGCACGAGCTTGCGCGGTATCGCCGCCTTTGTGGGCTCGGGCAACGGTGCCACCTCCAATGTCGTCCTCCTGCTGGGGATCGGGTTCCTCTCCGTCGGGCTGGCCTTCAAGGCGTCGGCCGCTCCCTTTCATATGTGGACGCCGGACGTCTACGAAGGCTCGCCCACCATCGTCACGACCTTCATGTCGGTGGCGACCAAGTCGGCCGCCTTTGCCGCCGTCGGCCGGGTCTTCATCGCCACCTTTCCCTCGCTGGCGACCCGCTGGTACTTCGCGCTGGCGCTGATCGCCATGCTGTCCCTGCTGATCGGCAACCTGGTGGCGGTCACGGAGGACAACCTGAAACGGATGCTGGCCTATTCCGGGGTTGCGCACGCCGGCTACATCCTGCTCGGCATCCTCCCCGGAACGGCGCAGGGATTTTCCGCCACGCTCTTCTACATTGCGGCCTATGCCGTGATGAACTTCGGGGCGTTCGCCGTCATCACGGCATTGGGGAGCGCCGGCGAGGCGTCGGCCGAGATCGGCTACTGGCGCGGTCTCTTCTACCGGCGCCCGGTCCTGGCGACGGTGATGTCGATCTTCTTGCTGTCGCTCGCGGGGATCCCGGCGACGGTGGGGTTCTTCGCCAAGCTCTTCGTCTTCCAGGCGCTGGTCAATACCCAGCTCTGGGCGCCGCTGATCGTCGCCGTCATCATGACGATCGTCTCCTTTTATTACTACCTGCGCGTGGTCGTCACCATGCTGGCCGCTCCCGATGAAGCCGTGGCCCCACCGGCACGGCTGGGCTTGCCGACCGGCACCGTGCTGGGCGTTGCCGCGGTGGCCACCATCGTGCTGGGCGTCGTGCCCGGGGTCGTGCTGGACTGGGCGACCCGGGCAGCCTCCCTACACTTCTGAGAGGATCATGATTCTCGCTGTGTCAGGGGTTCATGGGGATTCCCCATGTGGGCGATGATCGCCCCGTCTCCGGTTCGCCCGACCATCACCCCCGCTGCGCCAAGACGTCCGCTCTGGTTGCGCGTCCTGTCCGGCGGCTGGCGCGAGCTGCGAAAGATGCGCACCGCGATCATCCTGCTCGCCATCCTGGCCCTGCTCGCGATCATCGGCACGCTGCTGCCGCAGCTGCCGCAGAACCCGCAGGGCGTGATGGGATACGTGCTTCGCCACCCTGTGACCGCGCCCTGGTTTGCCCGGCTTGGCCTGTTCGACATCTTCAGCTCCTGGTTGTTCATCGTCACCGCGGTGCTGATGTACACCTCGATCGGCGCCAGCATGTTCATCCGGGTCCCGGCCGCATGGCGGCGGTGGATGGACCGGACGCAACGCAATCGCGGCCTGTATGCCGAAATCGCCAGCATCGTCTTTCACGGCAGTTTCTTCATCCTGCTCATCGGCGTGCTCTACGGCAAGGTCGCGGGCTTCGTCGGGAATGCCGCCGTGGTGGAGGGAGACAGCTTTGTCGAGGCCCGCGCCAACTACGACAACCTGAGTGAGGGCTTCCTGTCGACGAACCACGCCGGCTTCCAGGTCAAGGTCGACAGCTTCAACGCAACCTACTGGCCCAGTGGATCGCCCAAGGACTTCACCTCGCGCGTACGAATCTATGACGGCGGCCGCTTGGTCGAGAGCCGAAGCATCCAGGTCAACCACTACGTCGATTACCGCGGAGTCAAGATCTATCAGGCCGGCTACGGCTGGGCGCCCACCCTGAGAATCGAGACGCCCGACGGCCGAGTGGTCGAGGATGCGCCGACCATCTTCATCGGCGACCCGCAGCTCGCCAACGGCGTGATCAAGGCCCCATCCGCCGGTCCGGGCAATCAGCAGTTGGGCGCAACGGCCATCTTCATGCCCGACCCGCGGATCAGTAATCAGGCGATCAGCCCCGGAACACCGGAGCAGCGCAACCCGATCCTGCTCGTGCGGCTGTACCGCGGCGATCTGCAGCTGAACCGGACGCCGAACGTCTTTCAGCTCGATACCAGCAACATGGACATGCGCTGGCGCGGTGCCCTGCGTCTGGGCGACAGCGTGGTCACTCCGGATGGCTATCGACTGAGCTTTACCGGACTGAAGCGCTATACCGACCTGACGATCAATAAAGATCCCGGGATCCCAATCGTGCTAGCCGCCTTCGTCATCGGTCTATCTGCCTTGCTGCTCAGTCTCTACTTGCCACTGATGGGCCCGGAGCAACATCTGACTCCGGCCAAGGAACTTACCGGCTAAGCACAGGTACACAGTGATTTAACGCGCCGATTGCGCCGTCCAGCCGGGCCATCGCGCACTCGCGCTTAAGATCGTGCGCTCGTTTGCGCGTACAGCCCGGCATTCGGCGCCGGCGCTTGCGGCCGAAAGGGCGGGCCGCAGAAGCGGCCTGAGCCGCTAAAGATAACGGCGATCGTAACGTTTCTGTCGTCGTATGGCCGTGATGAATAGGCCGGACGGCAGGGATCGGAACGGAGCCCGTCGCGGCATGCTAGAGCGCGGAATGCGGTGCCACCCTTTCCGGCTATTGCCTCAAACGCTCGGATGGCACGTGCCGCGCCCCTCGCGTCGGCCGGCGGGCCGGCCCCCACGGGGACAGGCGATCGTCGAAACCGCCCTGCTGCTCCCCATCCTGATGTTGCTCGTGATGGGCAGTGCGGACCTGGGCCGCGTCTTCTACTACTCGATCGCGGTCACCAATGCCGCGCGGGAAGCCGCCCGCCAGGGAACCTACTGGGACCCGGTCAACAACAGCAATACCTATGACACCTACACGGCGGTGCTCAACGCGGCGAAGCAGGATGTGCCATCGGACGTCACCCTGGTTCAGCCGACCACCAGCCCCTCGCATTGTCTGACCGGCCAGCCCTCGAGCTGGTCGATCTACTACCCGACCCAACCGAACAAGGGGTATGTCTACATCTGCTTCGACGGCAATGACAGCCAGTCGACCGCGGCGCAGCAGACCATCCAGGTCACGATTCTGTACAACTTCCAGCCCGTGACCCCGCTGTCCCAGGTGGTCGGCGCCAGCACGATCCAGGTGCTGGCCTCGACCACGATGCAAGTGCAACACCAGCAATGACAGAACGGAAGAGCGGCCAGTCGCTCGTGGAGATGGCGCTGATCGCGCCGTTCCTGGTCATGATCCTCCTATTGGTGATCGACTTCGGCCGTGCCGCGTACACCTACGCGACCCTCGCCGACGCGGCGCGCGAGGGCGCGCGGGCGGCGATTACCACCGGAAACAGCCGGCCCGACAACAGCCGGGTCATCTCGGCCGCGGAGCAGAATGCTTTTGGGCTGTCCCTGAACGGGGCCACCTGTCCCAATGATCCGCCGCCGGCGACGCCGAGCATGGCGGCCAACACCGGCCTGGTCTATATCGGCGGCGGCAACGGGACGAGCTCACCCGACGCGCCCTCAGGCCAGGCTCCAGCTGCCGCTGGGACCTGCCAGCAGCCGGTTCTCCCGAGTTACGCCGGACACAATCCCCTCACGGTCACGATCAAATACAACTTCCAGCTGCTGACCCCCTTCGGGTCGCAGTTTTTTCCGAGTGGGATCGTCATGACTGTCACGAGCACGATGAGCACGGAGTACTGATGCAGGGTTCCTGGTTGCGAAAGCAGTCAGGACAGGCCGTGATCCTGGTGGCCGTCGCGGTGCTGGTCCTGACCGCCATCCTGATGCTCGCCCTCGACGGCGGCGGGATCTATCTCGATAAGCGCCAGATCCAGAACGCGGCCGATGCCTCGGCGCTCGCGGGGGCCGAGCTGCTGATGGCGGTGC
>CAZRMD010000164.1:0-7014 GCA_964601135.1 uncultured Actinomycetes bacterium
ATGCCGGTCCGCGGCGGCTGGGCCCTGCGGTTTACCGTCAGCGGAGCCCTGGGGACCAATTCGGTTCTCCTTCTTCTGCAAGTTGCGGCGCCGGCGGCGATCCCAATCGAGCTCGCCTGGGCGATCGCGCTGTCGCCGTTGCTCCTGCTGGTCGGATTCTTGATCGAGCAACGAGCCTACCTGCGGAGACTGCAGGCCACTCCGGGGTTCTAGCTGCGCAAGCGCCGCATCAGCTCCCGCCTGGAGGCGATTCCGAGCTTGCGATAGATGTGCTGGAGATGCGTCTCAACCGTGTTGACCGAGAGGTTCAGGCGGTCGGCGATGTCTCGATCGGTCCAGAGCTCCGCCGCCAGACTGGCCACGCGTTCTTCGGCCGGACTCAGGGCGTCCGGATCCTCGCGCCGTTTCCGGCGCCGGCCCCCCGCGGCAGCGAGCTCTTCAGCAGCACGGCTCGCCAGCCGCTCCGCCCTGGTTGATTCGGCGAGCACCAGGGCTTCAGCAAAAAACCGGCGAGCCTCGACCAGCTCGCCCCGCTTCTTCAGGTAGATGCCGTAGCGGAAGAGCGCCCGCGCCTGGAGCGGGGGTGCGGGGACCTCGCGGCTCAAAGCCACCGCCGCTTCGTATGCCTTCTTCGCCTCCTCGGGCTGCTGACTGAGCTCGAAGCCCGTGGCATGCGCGAGAGCGATGACGACCCGCGGGATTCGGCAGGGCAGGCCCTGGACGGAGTCTTCCAGGCGCTTCAGGATCCTGGCCGCGTCCTGGTAGCGATGGGCGATGGCGTACGCAGCCATCGCGTCCCCCATCCATGGCACCACACACGGTTCCAGCAGAGCCGTTTGGTCGGCCAGGGCTTCGATGCGTTCGTAGAGCTGGCATTCTTCCTCGATGCGGCGCTCGTGGTGCGCGAGCTGCGCGTCGATATGCCACATCCAGATCCAGCCCGGCCATGTTTGGGCAGCCTCGGCTATGCCGCGCGCGGTGTCTGCCCACGAGCGCGCCTCCTCGAGGCGGCCCATTTCTATAAGGATGTAGCTGTGCGCGATCGCGGCCCAGAAGGCACGCTCGGGAGCGAGCTCTGCAAGACCGCTTGCCCGGTCGAGCCAGAGCAGGCCTTCCTGAAGCCGCCCAGTCCGAGCGCACGTGTCGCCGTGCATCACGGCCAGCGACGCGATCGCGACTGGGAGGTTCAGCCGTTCGGCGGTGTCCATGCCGATCGTGAAGGCGCGCTCCGCCTCATCGAATCGTTCCGTCCATTTGGCCACGTTGCCACGCAGGCCGATCGAGCCCCAGGTCCAGGCGAAGGTCCCAATATCGCTCGTCGGATCGACCTCGGCATGCTTGGTGGCTCGTTCCACTTCGGTGGCGCCTTGCGGATCGCCACCCACAAAGGCGGAGAACGCCCAGGCCGCTTCGGCCCTCAAGCGCAGGTCGTCTGGCATCCCGCTCGCTAACCGGCGTGCCTCAGCCGCCAGCGGCGTCGCGAGGGCTGGTCCGCCGGTCGGCCATGACACATAGACCGCCTCGAGCAGCGTCTCGACTGCATCTCGAGGTGCCGCGGTTGCGGACGTCTCCGCGGCTCGCTGAAACTCGCGTTGCGCCGCTTGCGGGTCGCCGCCGACGAAGAGGGCGCGAGCCAGCACCCGCCGGGCGGCTAGCCGTTCTGGTGTAGCGAGCTCATCTGATGCGAGCACCCGGCGACAGACCTGCTCGGCAGCTCGGGCATCGGCGACGGCAAGCATGACCTCAGCCAGGGAGGTGAGCAGCTGTGGAGCCGCCATCGAACCCGCGAGCCGGGCGGCAGCCTCGAAATGGCGCCGTGCGGTCGCGAGGGCACCCGCCTCTTGCGCCCGGCGTCCGGCTCGCTCCAGCAGCGCGATCGCTTCGACATCGCCGAGAAGGTCGGCGCGTGTCGCATGTTCGGCCGCCTCGCCAGGATCCGCACCATGCCTGAGCAGGATCCGAAAGGCCGCGGCATGCCGCCGAGCGCGAACGGGAGTCGGGATGTGATCGTAGAGCGTCTGGCGGAGCAGCGGATGGGTAAACTCCGCCAGGCTGTCGGTGGTCGCGCGCAAGATCCCGCTGGCACAGAGGCCCTCCAGGGCCTGGTCGGCCTGACCCGTCGGGAGGTCAGCGAGCTCGGCGGCAAGTCCCGGTTGAAACGCCGTGCCAAAGATGGAGGCAGCTTCGGCATAGCGACGCTCGTCTGGCGTTTCGCCGGCGAAACGGGCGAGCAGCAGGTCACTCTCCAGGGTCGCTGGCCGGTGGCGGTCGGCCGGCATCGTGGCTCCACGCGCAATCATGATCGCGAGCTGCTCGACCATCAGCGGATTCCCTGCCGTCGCGGTTCGGGCCAGTCGGATGTGCTCATCGACCAGTGGCCCGCCCACCCGCTCCTCGAGGAGGGAGACAGCGGCCGGCTCACTCAGCGGCTGCAGTCGCTCGATCCGCGCCGGTCCGCTGGCGGCGAGCCGCTGTGCGGTTTCGTTTGCCTGGGCCGGCCAGGGACGGAGCGCGCCGAGGATCGCGACTGGCAGCGCGTCGATCCGGCGACTGAGAAAGGAGAGGAGGTCGAGCGAGTCGGGATCGGCCCAGTGGATATCGTCGAGCAGGAGCAGGAGGGGTTTGGCGCTCTGGCGCTCCAAAAAACGGAGGACCGTATAAAAGCGCGCCGACCGAGCATCGATGCCGGAAGCCGGCTGGGCGACCCCAAGCTGGAGCACATCTCGACTGCCGAGATCGTCCAGCGCCTGGCTGAACACGCCGAACGGCAATCTCGCCTCGACGGCGTCGCCACGACCAGATCCCACGAGAAAACCCGATCCGGCCAGTGAGCGAGCCTGATCCAGCAGGGTCGTCTTCCCCAGCCCTGCTTCGCCAACCAGGAACAGCAGGCCACCATGTCCAGCGCGAGCGTCATCGAGCGTCGCCAGCACAGCGGCCGTTGGCGCCTCTCGCTCTTTGACCGCGGGTCGGTCGATAACCGATCTCCCCACTTCCGTCCCCGCAGCAATGCTAAAACGCGGGAAGAGATCGAATGCAGGGCTCTAGTCCTGCCCCCAGTTCGGTGGCTTGATGTCGATGCCGTCGGGAATGAACAGCAGCCCGTCGCCCCGTCCGCGACGGTCGTTGAGGCCGTACTGCCAGACGATCTGGTTGGTGTGCGGATCGATCACGATCACTCGGTCGCGGAAGTCATCGTTCAGCGCGATCAGCCCGTTGCTGAGCCGAATGGCAAGTGAGGGATGGTCGAGCATCGCCCCACCGGACCTCGGCGCGTAGCGCCAGATCGGCTTGCCGTCCCGAGTCATGATCAGGATCTGTCCGGGCCGTGCATAGTCGACGAGCAGGATGTTCCCGTCGGGGAGCATCTGGGCGTCCGATGGATAGCGAATGCCCGGCGCCCTGGTGCTCCAGTACACGGTGCCATCCCACCCCACCTCGCTCACCCAGCTGCCAAAAATCTCCGTGATCAGCACATGTCCGTTCGCGAGCGGGGTGTCACCATTGGGCATCGCGAAACCTCGCGGCGGCGAGTGCCGGCACAGGCCTGTTCGGCCTAACTGGCGCGTGATGGTCTTCGTGTCACGGTCGATGAGGATGACCCGGCAGTTACGGATGTCCGCAACGCCGATGCTTCCATCGGGCCACATGTAGGCATCGTCGGGACCGTTGAGATAGCCGGGAGCGGATCCGTGATGCTCCGGCACGCCGTACTGCCAGACGATCCGGTGGGCGGCATAGTCGACGAGGACGATGGCGTGCGCTTCTTCCTCATTGATCACGATCGATCGGCCATCGGGCGCGTAGAAGGCATCATCTGGCCAGCGGAAGTGCTGGCCAGGTAGTAGATCACCGGGGCGCGGGAACTCCCACACGATCCGGCGATCGGGCGTCACCTCGATGATGCGGTTGTTAGCCCGATCGGCGATCAGGAGGTTGCCCGGCAGCACGCCGGGCAGCGCGGTTGGTGGGGGAGCGAACGCCGGATCCGACGTTGCAGGGGGCGGCAGCTCCTCGCCCTGCTCGACCGCTTTTGGCGTCGAACTCGATGGCGAATTCGAACACCCGGGAGCGATCAACGATATCCCGACGACCATCGATGTAAGGCAATTCCGGATGATCGAGGGGCTGCGCACGCTCGCGAAAGTATAAGGATCGCTTCGGCGTTTGCGGCGGTGGAACCCGGGTATAAAAAACGGCGAGACCGTTTCAAGAACCAACCGGTCCTATGAAGGGGTGAGGGTCGCCCTCGTGGAAAATTCAATCGACGGCAAAGAGGGTGGCGTCGAACCGGATCTGCCATTGATTGCCTCTTTTTCCCTACCCTGCGGGATAGGGTCCAGCTACCGAACTTGTCCATCGAGCAGCAGATGAAAGGAGTCATACCGTGAGCATGAATCCGCCGACCACGTCACCCGATGCCGCCGCCTCGAATACGTCGTTAACACTCGTCCCACCGCAGCCGGTGGCCGCCATCACCGAGGCTGAGGCGGCAACGCTGGTGCTGGTCGATCCCACGACAGCGAAGCGGATCGACACCATGGTGGGCGGCTACGTCAAGTCGTTGACGTCACTGGATCCGCACTCGCAGGATTTTGCGACCAAAGTGAACGCAATCCACACCATGGGCAACGACGAGATCCGCCAGTCGGCCAGCGTCTCAAACCGCTTGCTCGATAAGCCAGTCAAGACGCTGGAGTCCGGTCCGTTCAGCAAAGGTGCGACGGTCTCCAAGTCACTGGTCGACCTGCGCCGGACCGTCGAAGACCTCGATCCCTCGCGGCAGGGGCTGCTGAGCCCGAAGCACCTCTTCGGCCTGATTCCATTCGGCAGCCGGCTGCGCGACTACTTTGCCCGCTATCAGTCGGCACAGGGACACCTGAACGCGATCATCAATGCGCTCTACCGCGGCCAGGACGAGCTCCGTCAGGACAATGCCGCGATCGAGCAGGAAAAGGTGAATGTCTGGGACATCAAGGGAAAGCTCGAACAATACATCTACATGGCCAACAAACTCGACGCCGCCTTGGAGGCGGAGATCAACGAGATCGGTCAAACCGATCCGGAGCGCGCTAAGGCGCTGCGCCAGGATGTGCTCTTCTACGTACGCCAGAAGCACCAGGATCTGCTCACGCAGCTGGCGGTCAACGCCCAGGGCTACCTGGCGCTGGAGCTGGTGCGTAAGAACAACCTGGAGTTGATCAAGGGCGTGGATCGCGCCACGACCACCACCGTGTCGGCGCTGCGCACCGCTGTCATCGTGGCGCAGGCGCTCGCCAATCAGAAGCTCGTGCTCAATCAGATCAGCGCGCTGAATACCACAACCAGCAATATGATCGAGTCGACCTCGCAGATGCTGAAGGAGCAATCCGGCCAGATCCATGAGCAGGCAGCCAGCGCCACCGTCAGCATCGAGAAGCTGCAGGCGGCTTTTGCCAACATCTACGCCACCATCGACATGATCGACGCCTACAAGCTGCAGGCGTTGGACAGCATGCAAAAAACGATCGATGTCCTCGGTGGAGAAGTCGCGAAAGCGCAGTCTTACCTCGAGCGGGCCCATAACGCCCCGGCGAGTGAGACGGTAGGCAGCGGCCGCGGCGAACTCGCCCTGACGCGGAGCTGAAAGATGCCATCAGATCGCCGAGCTGACCGGCGGATGGGCAAAAGCAATCTGGGCTTCATGCTGGTCATGGTCGGGCTGGCCCTGTTGTTCGTCGGCCACATCGGCGTACTCTGGCCCGTCGTCTTGATTGCCCTCTATCTGTCTTGGGTGATGCGCACGCCGCCACCGAAACCGATCGAGGCGCCCAGCGGCTCGCATCCGGATGACGTTCGCAAGGCCCTCGACCAGGAGATCGGTGCCGTCAGCGGCCGTGTCCCTTCCGACATTCTCGCGAAGGTGCAGCGCATCCGCCAGATCATCCTGGACATCTTGCCCCGCGCCGCTGCGCTGCCACCCGGGTCACCCGAGCTCTTTGTCGTGGAGCGAACCGCGACCGAGTATCTGCCCACCGCTCTTGAGAGCTACCTGAACCTGCCACGAGCGTACGCCACGCAGCAGCGGGTCCAGGACGCCAAGACACCGACGCAGGTCCTCATGGACCAACTCGCGTTGCTCGAAAGCAAGATGAATGAGATTGCTGACCACGTGCACCGCATCGACGCCGATCGCCTCTTGGCGAACGGCCGCTTCCTGGAAGAGCGGTTCGGCCGGTCGGCCCTGACCGTCGACGGATCCGATTCTGCCAGCTCATAGCGAATTCTTCGACGTCTTCTGACCATCGTCTTTGCTAGTGTGAGAGCGGGATCGCGGATGGGATTTACCAGCAAGCCCGTGAGGGTCGTCGAGATACCGGAACCGGCGTCAGAACCGCTGCTTGCGCCGGAGCGCGAACCGCAGCGGATCGAGAGAGAAGAAGAGGCGCCGGTCCAGACGCCGGCATGATTCCGGCCGTCGGCTACCGCTTCTGGCGGGTAGATCCTGACGACGCCTGGACCCGCGGCCGGCTTCAGTCGCCCGTGGCCGAAACCCTCTGGCCACCGCTGACCACACTCGACGCCGAGTGCCAGACCCGGCCTGGCCTCCGTCTGGCCCGCGCCGGCCTGCATCGCTCGGATGAGGATCGAATCTCACCCGAGCCCGGCTGCAGCTGCGGCATCTATGCCTACCACGACATCGGGCCGATGACGCGGGCCCTTCGTGAGGAGCCCTATATGTTCGGCGGGGCCGTCCTCTGCTGGGGCCGGATCGTGATCCATCCCGAGGGGATCCGAGCGCAGCATGCCCGGCCGCTGGCTTTGTGTCGTCCCGAGAGCCCAACGGTTCAGCTACGGACCGCTACCCTCCTCGAGGAAGTCACGAGGGAGTACGCTATCCCGCTGCTGGAGCTCAAGGATCTGATCGCCTACGCCAGCGAGTTCGGCGCCAGCTATAAGCCAGAGCCGGGCGAGCCGCAGCGGCGCGGCATCGAAAAAGTCCGCAACGCGCTGTCGTGGCGCCAGATCATGCGC
>CAZRMD010000165.1:0-3509 GCA_964601135.1 uncultured Actinomycetes bacterium
GCGTGGATCTCATCGGCGAGGACCAGGATGTCGTAGCGCTCAGCCAGCTCAGCGATACGGATCAGCTCGGCTCGCGAGAACACGCGGCCCGTGGGATTGTGTGGGTTGCACAGCAGGTAAACCCGCGCGCCGGATCGAAAGGCCTGCTCGACGGCTTCGAGGTCGAGCTCATATCCCTGATCGGAATGCGCCAGCGGCGCTTCCACCACGCGGCACCCGGCCTCGGCGATGTGCGTGAAGAACGGCGGGTACACGGGCGTATTGATCACAACCCCGGCGCCTGGTTCGACGGCTACCCACAGGAGCTCCGTGATGCCAACGAGGACGTCGGGCACCAGAACCACCTTCGATGATTCGATGTCCCAACTGAAGCGCCGCCTTACAAAACCACCGAGCGCTAGCGTCAGCTCTTCCGAGGGGAAGGCGTAACCGCAATCGTTCTGCTCAACGGCATCGATGAGCGCTTTCGAGACGGACGGGGCCAGCGGGAAGTCCATCTCGGCAACGAAAGCGGGTAGAACGTCGCTCGGAAACGCATTCCATTTGTAGTTGCGCCGCCGCCTCAGTTCAGTGATCGAGAGGTCGTCGAAGATGGACGCCTTCGGCGCAACGGCCCGAGCCACTGATTGATCCTATCCGATGAGTTTTAGAGCCTGCCATAGTCATAGGAGCAGATGGACGAGCCGTCGATTCGGCGGGCGACGCCCGACGATGCCGAAGCCTGTCACGAGGTTATGTGGACATCGGTGACCGACCTTGGAACGCGGCGGGGCACTCCCCTAACCGGCTCGGCTGCCGAGTGGTGGGCGTCGGACCAAAGCCTCCAGCGCTTTTTGGCCGAGCGCGCCGCCGAGTGGTGGGTCGCCGCGGTGGACTCGCGGATCGTCGGCTACGCCCGCTCGATCGAACGCGCCGGCCTTTTCGAGTTGACCGAATTCTTTGTCCTGCCCGTGACGCAATCAAAGGGCGTAGGCCGGGCGTTACTCGCGAAAGCCTTTCCGGAAAGGCCGGGGCTGATCCGCTCGATCATCGCCACGATCGACGAGCGCGCTCTGCACCGCTATTACGCGGCAGGCACGGCTCCACGCTTCCCCATCCTCACGTTAAGTGGTGTGCCGCGGCCCGACGACGACCGAAGTAGTCTGACCCCGCGCCCGCTAACGATCGACGGCCAGTCAGTCATCCGGGCCGTACGGGAGATCGAGCTCGCAACCCTGGACTCGGCGCGCGGCGACGCCGAGCTTCGCTGGCTGCTGGGCGATCGAGAAGGGTTCCTCTACATGCGGGGCGAGGAGCCCGTTGGCTTCGCCTTCATCGGGAAGCAGCAGGGCACAGGCCCGATCGCGGCTCTCGATGCTGGGGACCTGCCCGACGTTCTTCTCCATGTCGAGAAGCAGGCGGCGAACCTCGGACTACAGCGGATCGAGTTTCAGGTGCCAGCTCCTAACGAGGTCGCCGCTCGCCATTTACTGAGCCGGGGCTTCCGAATCGATCCATGGGTGAATCTTCTGATGTCAGATCGACCGTTTGGACGATTCGACCGAATTCTCGGATTCGGTCCCCCAGTTTTTCTCTAGAGCTACGCCCGGGCGGCCACCGTTCCCTCGTGCTGGTTTTCGATCCGGGCGACGTCGGCTTTGGGTGCGACCCGCCAGAAGCAATGCAGCGCGTTGTGCCAGTCATCGAGGATTGTCTTCGCGACGTCCGACGCCGTGTATTCTGCGTGCCGCTCGATCAGTGAGCGAAGTCGAAGACCCTGCTCGGCCAGCAGTTGATGATCGCCGCTGAGCCGGTGCGCGTCGACCAGTTCCGGATTCACCATGGCGGGCACGCGAATGCCAGCGTCGTAGACAAACACCTCGCCGCCGGTCATCCCAGCGCCCACGTTGTGGCCGACCGGCCCGAGGATCACGAGCGTGCCGCCGGTCATGTATTCCGCGGCGTGCTCGCCCGCGCCTTCCACGACGGCCGAGGCACCGCTGTTCCGAACCGCGAACCGCTCGCCCGCCTTGCCGGCGCAGAAGAGCTCGCCGCCGGTGGCGCCATAGAGAACGGTATTGCCCAGCAGGTACGGCTCGCCCGCATCGTTCTCGGGCGGGCGCACGATGACACGGCCGCCGGCCATTCCTTTGCCCAGGTAATCGTTGGCCTCCCCAACCAGCACGAACTCGATGCCTTCACCGAGGAAGGCGCCGAAGCTCTGCCCGGCGGAACCGATGAATCTGGCGCGCGCAGAGCCCGGGGGCTGGGAAGCGCCGAACTCCATGGCTAGCGCGCCGCCGAGCCGCGCCCCAACCGCGCGATCCGCGTTTTCGATCGTGTACCGAAGTTCGATCGCCTCGCCGGTCCGGATCGGTCCCAACGCATCCAGGCAGACACGGTCGCCAAGCTCCGAGCTCGGTCGCTGTAACGGAAGCGTGCTCATGAAGCGGCGAGGTTCGGGCGCCTCATCGATGAGTAACGGCGCCAGATCGACCCGGTCGGCACGAGCGTCTCCGCTCAAGCGCTGCTCCAGCAGATCGGTTCGGCCGATCGCTTCGTCGAGACCGCGCAGTCCGAGGCCGGCGAGAATATGCCGGACTTCCTCCGCGACGTGCGCCAGATACGCCTCCAGCATCTCGGGTCGGCCGGCGAATTTCGCGCGCAGCTCCGTTCGCTGGGTGGCGATGCCGACCGGACAGGTGTCCAGGTGACAGGTGCGCGCCATGATGCAACCCTCGGCCAGCAAGGCTGCCGTGCCGAAGCTGACCTCATCGGCGCCGAGCAGCGCCGCAATCACGACGTCTCGCCCGGACTTGATGCCGCCATCCACGCGCAGCCGGACACGCCCCCGCAGCCCATTCATTCGCAGGGTTTGCTGGGTCTCGGCCAAGCCGATCTCCCATGGCATCCCCGCATTCTTGATCGATGACAATGGGCTCGCTCCCGTCCCGCCGTCGTTGCCGGCGATATGGACGACGTCCGCCAATCCCTTGACCACACCCGCGGCGATCGTGCCCACGCCGGCTTCGGACACCAGCTTGACGGACACCGCCGCCAGAGGATTGACCTGCTTCAGATCGTAGATCAGCTGCGCCAGGTCCTCGATGGAGTAGATGTCGTGGTGCGGGGGCGGCGAGATCAGGGCGATGCCGGCCTGGGTGTGACGGAGTCGCGCGATCTCGGGGGTCACTTTGTGGCCGGGCAGCTGACCACCCTCGCCCGGCTTCGACCCCTGCGCCATCTTGATCTGCAGCTCGTCGGCAAAGACGCAATACTCCGGCGTCACCCCGAAGCGGCCCGAGGCCACCTGCTTGATGCGCGAGTTTCGATCGATGGGCAGGCCCCGGGTCCGAAAACGCGCCGGGTCTTCCCCACCCTCGCCCGTGTTGCTCTTTCCTCCGAGGTTGTTCATGGCGATCGCGATCGTCTCGTGCGCCTCGGCCCCGATCGAACCGTGCGACATCGCACCGGTTGAGAAGCGGCGCAGAATCGCCGTCGCCGATTCGACCTCGTCGACCGAAACCGGT
>CAZRMD010000165.1:3519-6984 GCA_964601135.1 uncultured Actinomycetes bacterium
TGAAGCGCGCGTACGACTCCGCGCCGTTCCCATGCGGCCCGCCCGAGACGGCCCGCTGCAGCGCATGGGCCACCGCCAGTTCCGGCTGCGAGGCCATGTCCTGGAGCGCATCGATCACATCCGGATTGGTGGCGTGATACTCCGTGCCCTGCTTATGGTGCTTGTAGAATCCCGGACTCGTCAGCATCGGAGCCGCACTCCCGAAGCCGGCCGCATGCCGTGCCAGAATCTCCTCTCCGAGATCGGCGAACGTCGCCCCACCAACCGGCGAGGGCGTACCTGGGAAACAGGTGCTGACCACTTCGGCGTCGAGCCCGAGGATTTCGAAGATCTGCGCAGATTGATAACTGCTGATGGTCGAGATGCCCATCTTGGCGAGCACCTTGAGGGATCCGTCTTCGATCGCCCGGCGAAATCGTCGCTGCGCACTGAGGGAGTCGATGCCATCCCCTTTGAGGTGACCGGCGGCGGCCACCGCGCTGACCGACTGAAATGCCAGGCGAAGACAGATCGCATCCGCCCCATAGCCGAGCAGGCAAACAACGTGGTGCACCTCGCGAGCTTCATCGGTCTCGACAACCAGACTCACCTGGGTCCGCAGCCCGGCATCCATCAGGCGGTTGTGAATCGCACCCACGGCAAGCAACGCTGGCACGGGTGCACGCTCTGCGTCGACACTCGTGTCCGAGATGACGAGAATGCCCGCACCGGCGCGGGCGGCTCGATCGGCGTCTCTGGCCAGCCGTTCGCAGGCGGACCGCAGGCCGGACGCGCCATCGCGAATCGGGAACGTCGCGTCCAGTCGGTTGGTGGTGAACGGCGCACCGAGGCCGTGCACTGCCCGGAGCTCCGCAGGGTAGAGCAGGAAGGATTCGAGCTGGATGCGCCGCGCGGCAGCGGGCTCTTCCCACAGCAGCGGAGCCTTGGGCCCAAGCATGGTGCGGAGCGACATCACCAGCCGCTCGCGGAGATGGTCGATCGGCGGATTCGTCACCTGGGCGAAGCGTTGCTTGAAGTAGCTGTAGAGCAGGCGCGGCCGCGCCGCCAGCACCGACGGCGCGGTATCGTCACCCATCGAAAAGATCGGCTCGTGGCCCTGGCTCGCCATCGGCCGGAGGACGAAGGTGAACTCCTCCTTGGTGTAGCCAAACGCGGCCTGCCGAGCAACGAGATCATCGGAAACCTCCGTTGATGGATCACCGGTTGGTTGCACCAGAAGCCGGTCGTCGAGCCAGGCTGCGTAGGGCCGACGCGCCGCGAGTGTCGACTTGATCGCCTCGTTGTCTTCGAAGCCGCCGTTTTCAGGATCGACGCACAGCATCTGGCCCGGACCCAGCTTGCCGCGCCGGACGAGGCCGTGTCCCCCGACGTCCACGGCGCCGGCCTCGGAGGCGCAGGCAATCAGGCCGTCCTCGCAGATCGCATAGCGAAGCGGCCGCAACCCGTTGCGGTCGAGCGTTGCACCCACGCGGATGCCATCGGTGAAGATCAGCCCCGCCGGCCCATCCCACGGCTCCATCAGGCATGCCTGGTAGCGATAAAAGTCGCGCAGCGCCGGATCGACGTCGAACCCTTCCCAGGCCTCGGGCACCAGCATGGCCAGCGCGTGACGAATGTCGCGACCGCCGCGCACCAGCAGCTCGACCGCGTTGTCGAGCATGGCGGAATCGGAACCCTCTTCATCGATCACCGGGGCCAGTAGCAATTCTGGCGCCAGGTGGCTCGAACCAAGCCGGCCCTCACGTGCCCGCATGCGATTGATGTTTCCCTGGATAGTGTTGATCTCGCCGTTGTGACAGAGCATCCGGAACGGCTGAGCTCGCTCCCATGATGGCGCCGTGTTCGTGCTGTACCGTTGGTGGAAGATGACGAATGGGGCGGTAAGGCTCGGGTCGCGGAGGTCGAGATAGAAGGCCGCCAGTTGATCGGCGGCGCACATGGCCTTGTACGTGATCGTGCGAAATGACATCGACGCGACGTAGCAGCGCACCCGGGCAGCCCTGACGGCGTGCTCGGCGCGTTTGCGGGCGCGATAACATCGGACTTCCGCTTCCGATTCGGCGACTGTGCCGTCGACCGCGAGGATGGCCTGTTCGATCCGCGGCGCACTGCGTCGCGCGGCATCGCCGAGCGCTTCGGCGTCGACGGGAACCACCCGCCAGGCAATCACGTCCAGCCGTTCCGCCTGACAGGCCTGCTCCAGGAGCGCGCGAGTCAGGCGTCGCTGCCCCTCTCCCTCTTCGCCAAGCTCGTTCGAAAGAAAAATCGTCGCCACGCCGAGCTGTGCGGAATGTGTCAGGGGCCTGGCGGCACCGCGAGCCTGGTCGACAAAAAAGGCGCGCGGCAGCGGAAGCAGAACCCCCGCCCCGTCGCCTGAGCGATGATCCGCCGCGACCGCGCCGCGGTGCCGAACTCGATTCAGCCCAGCCAGCGCGGTCTCGACAATCTCGCGGCTCGACCGCGCTTGAGCGTCAGCGACGAAGCCGATTCCGCACGCATCGTGCTCGAATCGTTGGTCGTATAGGCCGACGCGTCGCAAGGTGGTTCTGCCAACCTATCGCGTTGCGCCGCGTCATTCCACGGAAAAGCACACTAAATGTTGGGGCAGCCCTCGTATGGTGGATACAATCGAAGACATGACGCCAGTTACGGAATTGATCTCAGTTCGCCACACTGACCTCTATATCGGAGGCGCCTGGCGACCCGCATCGGACCAGCAGCGAATCGACGTCAGGGACCCGGCAACCGGCGAGGCTATCGCCTCAGTGGCCAGCGCGACCGTCGAGGATGGGCTCGCTGCGGTCGAGGCAGCGTACCAGGCCTTCCGCCCCTGGGCAGCCCGGCCACCGCGCGAGCGCGCCGAAATGCTGCGCAAAGCGTTCGACCTCATGATGCGCGATCGCGAGAAGCTCGCTGAGCTGATGACCCGCGAGAACGGCAAGCCGCTTGCCGAATCGCGCGGCGAGGTCGCCTATGCCGCCGAATTCTTCCGCTGGTTCTCCGAGGAAGCGGTGCGGAATATCGGATCAGTATCGATCGCGCCCAGCGGCGCGAACCGCATCCTGGTCGAGCATCAGCCAATCGGCGTCTCGGTCCTGGTGACGCCATGGAATTTCCCGGCGGCCATGGCGACGCGGAAGATCGGGCCCGCGCTGGCGGCCGGCTGCACGGTCGTGTTGAAGCCGGCCTCGGAGACGCCTCTGTCGGCGCACCTCCCGTGGCCGATCCGCTCGACGAGCTGTCGCGCGCGCTGCCCGACGACGCGGCGGTTGCGCTGCTCTGCGACGGCGACGCCGTGGAGGCGTTGCGCCGTGCCGGCGAGCGACCGCGTGACGACGTCGCGGCGTTGCGCGTCGGGGCGATGGCGTCGGCGCTGCTGCGCGACGCGCGCGGCGCGCGGGCGCGGGCGCTGCGTGCATTGCAGCTCGACGCAACCGCATGGGAGGTCGTGGCCCAGACCGGGTT
>CAZRMD010000166.1:0-6969 GCA_964601135.1 uncultured Actinomycetes bacterium
GATGGACGGTTTCGATCAGCGGGAGGCCGTGGTCGTGGTCGCGGCATCGAACCGGGCCGACGTCCTCGATCCGGCGCTGCTTCGACCCGGTCGCTTCGACCGCCGCGTCGTCGTCGATCGTCCCGACCGCCGCGGACGGGCGGCGATTTTGAAAGTCCACACCCGCAATGTCCCGCTCGCGCCTGATGTCGACCTCGATATCATCGCCCGCTCGACGCCGGGCCTGGTTGGCGCCGACCTCTCCAACCTGGTGAATGAGGCCGCGCTGCATGCATCACGCGCGAACCGGACCATGGTCACGATGCAGGACTTCGAGGAGTCGTTCGACCGGGTGGTGCTGGGCTCGGAGCGCAAGATCTACCTCAGCGAATCCGAGCGGCGCGTGATTGCCTATCACGAGTCGGGCCACGCCCTGGTGGCCTGGTATCAGCCGCAATCCGACCCGGTGCACAAGATCACGATCGTCCCGCGTGGGCAGGCGCTGGGTGTGACCCAGTCGATTCCGACGGACGACCGGCATAACCTGTCGGAGGAGTACCTGCTGGCGCGGATCGCGATGGCGCTGGGCGGCCGGGCCGCAGAGCAGATGGCGTTGGGCAGCATCACGACCGGCGCCCAGAACGATCTGGAGACGGCCACGGAGCTGGCTCGTCGCATGGTCGTCAGCTGGGGCATGAGCCAGAAGATGGGACTCTTTTCCTTCGATGATTCGCCTCAGGCCGTGTTCCTGGGCCGGGAGCTGGCCGGCAACCCACATATCAGCCAGCGCACGGCGGCCATCATCGATGAAGAAGTCACCCGCATTCTCAACGAGGGGTTTCAGACCGCGGAACGCATCCTGACGGCGAACCGCGCCAAGCTCGATACGCTTGCCACCGCGCTGCTCCAGGAAGAGGTTCTCGAGGAAGACCAGATCGCCCGGTTGATCGGACCGCGAGCGCTCGAGGGCGGGATGGTGGCTCCCAAGCCGTTCCGACCGGCGGTCAGCGACGCGGAGGAGCAGATCTAAATGGCTGAGAACACCCCCTCCCCGGAGACGCCTCAAACGCTCGCATCGCACGACCCGCGCGGCTCGCGTGGGCCGGCAGGCCCGCCCACAAGGGGGAGAGAGAATGTGCGCCGGCTGCCGCTGGTACCGCTGCGCGATGACGTCGTCTTTCCCAAGTTGATCGTGCCCCTCTCGGTCGGTCGGCGCACCTCGATCGCCGGGATCACCGCGGCCATGGACCGCGACAAGCAGGTCTTCCTGGTGGCGCAGAAGGATCCGCAGGTCGACGACACGACCGAGTCGGATCTCTTCACCGTCGGGACCATCGCCGAAATCAACGGCATGCGGCAGACGCCCGCCGGCGTGCAGATGCTGGTGGCCGGTGTGCAGCGGGCGCGCATCCGGAGCTTCGCGCAGTTCAAGCCCTTCATCGAAGTCGATGTCGAGCCCTTCACCGACCAGGTCGGCGAGGGCCTCGAAATGGAGGCCCACATTCGCTCGGTCAAGAGCCTGTATGAGAAGTACGTCGAGTCCGGAGCGGCGGTGGCCCCGGAAGTCGCGGCCACCGTGCAGAAAACCGACGACCCGGTCTATCTCGCGGACCTGGTCTCGGCTGCGCCCGATCAGACCCTGGAGCAGAAGCAGCACATGCTGGAGACGCCGAACGTGCTCGAACGGCTGAGGCTGCTGGCGTTGTTCCTCAGCAAGCAGGTGGAGATCCTGGAGCTGAAGGCCAAGATCCAGAACGAGGTGCAGAGCACCATCGGCAAGCTGCAGCGAGAACAGATCCTGCGCGAGCAGCTCAAAGCCATCCGCAAGGAGTTGGGCGAGGACGAAGAGGGCGCGGACCTGCATAACCTGCGCGAGAAGATCGAAAGCTCGGGCATGCCGGATACGGTGAAAGAACGCGCGCTCAAGGAAGTCGACCGCATGCAAAGCATCCCGGCGGCCTCCCCCGAAGTAGGCATCATCCGCACCTACGTCGACTGGCTGGTGGCGCTGCCCTGGGCTCCGCCGCCGTCGGAGAGCTGGGACATCAAGCAGGCGGCCAAAGTCCTCGACGAGGACCATTACGGCGTGGAGAAAATCAAAGAACGGATCCTGGAGTACATGGCGGTGCGGCAGCGGTCACAGAGCCTGCGCTCACCGATCCTGTGCTTCGTGGGGCCGCCGGGCGTGGGCAAGACGAGCCTGGGCAAGTCGATCGCTCGCGCCCTGGGACGGAAATTCGTCAGACTTTCGCTCGGCGGCATCCACGACGAGGCCGAGATCCGAGGACACCGGCGCACCTACATCGGCGCCATGCCCGGCCGCATCCTGCAGCAGATGAAGGTGGCGGGCGCGAAGAACCCGGTCTTCATGCTGGATGAGATCGACAAGGTCGGCGCCGACTGGCGAGGCGATCCCTCATCCGCCCTGCTCGAAGTCCTCGACCCGGAACAGAACAAGGATTTCTCGGACCACTACCTGGAAGTGCCCTACGACCTGTCGCAAGTGCTCTTCATCACCACGGCGAATGTCGTCGATACGATCATCCCGCCGCTGCGTGACCGGATGGAGATCATCCGCCTGCCGGGATACACCGAAGACGAAAAGATGCACATCGCCAAGCAGTTCCTCGTCCCGCGCCAGCTGCGCGAGCACGGCTTGACCGAGGAGAATCTCGAGCTGCCCGAGGCCACCTTGCGGATGCTGATCCGCGAGTACACCCACGAAGCTGGGGTGCGCAACCTGGAGCGCGAGATCGCGAACATCGCCCGCAAGATCCCGCGCCGGATCGCGGAGGGGGCGACCGAAAAAGTCGTGGTTGAACCGAGCGATCTGCTGGGTTACCTCGGACCGGCGCGATTCGAGTTCGGCATCGCGGAGCTCGAAGACCAGGTGGGTGCCGTGACAGGGGTGGCGGTCAACGAATTCGGTGGCGATGTGATGACGGTGGAAGCGATTGCCATGACCGGTCGCGGCGAGTTTGCCCTCACGGGACAGATCGGCAAGGTGATGGAAGAATCGGCTCGCGCGGCGGTGAGCTATGCCCGGGCGCACGCCGCCGAGCTGGGCGTACGCCCGGCGTTTTTCGACGACCATTTCTTTCATATCCACGTGCCGGCCGGCGCGATTCCGAAGGATGGGCCGTCTGCCGGCATCACGATGGCAACGGCGGTTGTTTCGGTGCTCACCGATCGGCCGGTGCGGCGGGACGTGGCCATGACCGGGGAGATCACCCTGCGGGGCAAGGTGTTGCCCATCGGCGGCTTGAAAGAGAAACTGCTCGCCGCGCATCGGGCGGGCATCAAGGTCTTCATCCTGCCGGAGAAGAATCGGAAGGACCTGCACGAGGTCCCCGACGAAGTCAAGCAGTCGATGGAACTGGTCCTGGTCAAGCACGTCGATGAGGTCCTCGACAAGGCGCTCTTGCCGGCGGTGCCACGGACCGCCACGCCGGCGCTTGGGTTCCGTCGGCCGCTGGGCGATTCACAGCCTGGCACGGTCAACTAGACTCGTCGCCCTGCTCGCGTGCCTGCTCGTCAGCGCGTGCACACTGCAGCCCGACGTCTCACAGGCGGCGCCCCACGGCCGGGTAGGGACGAAGGCGCCAGCGCTATCGGGGGAGACGCTCGAAGGGTCGACGTTGAAGATCGACTTTCACCAGGGCAAGACGGTGCTGGTCTTCTGGGCCGCCTGGTGCGGACCGTGCCGCAGTGAGCAGCCCAGCATCAATGACCTGGTCGCGCGCTATACGCGTTCGGGGATCCGGTTCTATGGGATCGACATGCGAGACACCGACCGGGCGCTGGCCAAAGCCTTCGTCCGCGAGTTCAACGTCGCCTATCCCAGCCTGTATGACGCGCCAGCCCTGATCGCCGCAGCCTACGAGGTCGACTACCCGCCGTCATTCGTGCTGGTCGATCAGCGAGGCATCGTGGTGGGGCGTTACCCCGGGGAGGCGAGCAGCGCCCAGCTGCAGGCGCTGATCGATCAAAGATTCGTTATTTCGTCCGTCGCTGCCAGCGCGTCGCCTTGAGCATTTTCTTGTGCTTGTGTTTGCGCATTTTCTTCCTGCGCTTCTTGATTACCGAGCCCAACGACGGCCCTTGTGTGCTTCGGCGGCGTGCATGTCGCGGAACATTGTACATGCGGGGCAATCCCCCGCAATCCCCCTTGAATCTTTTTCATGATGCTGGTGTTTAGACTGATAGCAAGCCGTGGTATTGGAATAGGAGCGTGCCCATGAGTGATGCCGTCATCGTCGAAGCCGTTCGCACCGCGATTGGCCGGCGGGGCGGCAAGCTCAGCCCCGTACGGCCGGACGACCTCCTGGCGCTGACGCTGAAAGAAGTCGTCAACCGGGCCGGCATCGACCCTGCCCAGGTCGACGACGTGATCGTCGGTTGCGTCACCCAGACCGGTGAGCAGGGGATGAACATCGGCCGCGCGGCTGCGCTGATCGCCGGCTTCCCCATCGAAGTTCCGGGGACGACCATCAATCGCTTCTGCGGCTCCGGTCAGCAGGCCGTCAACTTCGCCGCCCAGGGCGTGCTATCCGGCGCCCAGGACATCGTCATCGGCGCCGGCGTTGAGAGTATGTCGCGGGTACCGATGGGCTCTGATGCCTTTGGTCCGGGCGAGGGTCCGGTGAGCCCGAAACTCAGCGAGCTCTACGAGATCATCCCGCAGGGCAATTCGGCCGAGATGATCGCGAAGAAATGGGGCTTTGCCCGGGAGCAACTGGACGAGTTTGCGTATCAGAGCCACGTCAAGGCTGGTCAGGCGATCCAGGAAGGGCGCTTTGTGCGCGAGATTTTCCCGATCGACGTGAAGCAGAACGGCACCAGCTACCGATTCGACACGGATGAAGGTGTGCGCATCCCGCCCTCGCGCGAGAAGATGGCGCAGCTCAAGCCGTCGTTCCAGGATGACGGCATGGTCACAGCCGGAAACTCCAGCCAGATCAGCGATGGGGCAGCCGCCGTGCTCATCATGACCGCCGACAAGGCAAAGCAGCTCGGCTTACGGCCACGGGCTCGGATCCTGGCGCAGACGATCGTCGGCTCGGAGCCAACCATCATGCTAACCGGGCCCATCCCGGCGACCGCGAAGGTCCTGAGGAAGGCTGGGCTGGCGATGAAGGACATCGATCTCTTCGAGGTCAACGAGGCCTTCGCCCCGGTTGTGCTCGCCTGGCAGCACGAGACCGGCGCCGACATGGAAAAGGTCAATTACAACGGTGGGGCGATCGCGCTCGGCCACCCGCTGGGCGCCAGCGGCGCCCGGCTGATCACAACCCTGCTGCACGAGCTGGAGCGCCAGGATGCCCGCTACGGGCTGAGCACGATGTGCATCGGCTACGGCATGGGCATCGCGACCGTTATCGAGCGGCTACCGAGCTAGCGCGCGGACTTCTTCCGGCGATCGGGGAAGTCGATCTTCATCGGCTGGTGGCGACGTTCGACCACGCCCGAGAGGACGAACAGGAAGATCACCTGGACAAGGAAATACAGGGCGACCGCGAGGTCGACCACGGTCGTCATGCTGCCACCAGTACGCCGTGCATCGATGAGACCAAGCGCGAAGAACAAGACGGAACACAGATACGTCATCAGTGAGATCGAATAGATTGCGATCTTCCACAGCCGGCGGTCGGAGAGGAACCGGTCGAGCAGACTCGGCTTTGCCTGCCTGCGCGCCCTGATCGGTGCTACTTGCATTTCCATTTATGGCCTCTCAGGAACGGCGTCTCACCGGCCGAGCAGGTGCCGGCCGGCGGCGTTGCGCCAGGGGCGACCGTTGTGCCGTTCGGCGTGTAGGTGTTGCTATCGGTGAGGTGCTGCATTTCAAAGGAGAGGTCGTTGTAAAGACCGGTGAGCTGATTCCCCGCCAACGCGATGACGGCGAAGGTGATGGTCGCCAGGAGCACCATGAGAAATGCATATTCGATGAGGGCCTGCCCGCGCTTGTTTCGCCGCCTGTTCATGACTACAACGACGCTAGCATCGATTTCCGTGTGGCTCATCTGCCGATCGGACCTAATTGGATAGCAGGCGACTAACGAATGGGCTTACGGCAGCCGATCGAAGGCGACGCGCAGCTCCTGGTAGCTCTTCGTAAGGTGTTCGTTAAGGACTTTGGTCTCGCCGACGACCGGCATAAAGTTCGTGTCGCCACCCCAGCGCGGCACGATATGTTGGTGGACGTGATCGGCGACGCCGGCGCCGGCGATCTTGCCGGCATTGATCCCGAGATTGAATCCCTCGGGAGCGAGGGCCTGACGTAGGACCCGGAGCGATCGCTGGCTGAGGCTGGTCACCGCGTTCGCGGTTGACGGTGGAAGGTCTTCGAGATTCGCGAGATGGGCCAGCGGCGCCACCATCAGGTGTCCGTTGTTGTACGGATATCGATTGAGGATGGCGAACGCCATCTCGTTGCGGGCCAGCACGAGATGCTCGGCATCGGCCGCCGGGTTGGCCGCCGCCTCGCACAAAAAACAGCCCGACGGTTTGGTTCCCTTGATGAACTCCATCCGCCAGGGAGCCCAGAGGTGCTGCACCGGCTGATGATAGAAGCCCGGCGACAGTTGTTAGTCGGCGCGATTACACAAACTAGTGTATACTGGGCGACGATGGTGGGATCGGCGGCGAATTGGCCGAGCAGTTGCTAGACTTGACCCTCGACCTACGCGCGTGGGGCCGTGGCGCAGCTGGGAGCGCGACTGCATGGCATGCAGTAGGTCACGAGTTCGAATCTCGTCGGCTCCACCATTCCCTTACCGACATGGCCAAAACTGTCGCCCCCGTCTACGATCCGCAGGCCATCGAGCCGAAATGGCGCGAGGCCTGGAAGCAGGCCGGGCTTTTCCGTGTCACCGAGGAATCGGGCAAGGCCAAGTTCTACAACCTGACCATGTTTCCTTACCCGTCCGGTCCATTGCACATGGGCCATTTCCGCAACTACGTCATCGGCGACGCCTTCTCGCGCTACAAGCT
>CAZRMD010000167.1:0-6861 GCA_964601135.1 uncultured Actinomycetes bacterium
GGTAACTCGGTTCGCGAGTTCGAATCTCGCCCGCTCCGCCACCACGTCTGGTAGCCGCTGAATCACTGACCGCAAGTTGTCGTACTCTGCGCTCACGATTATGGCGACGACAGACCGACAAACCGCGAGCCGGCTACGGCATTTCCTGAAATTGGCTCGGTCCGAGTGGAATGCCGCCAACTGGTCGCGTCCTACAAGCTGCTCGTGCTACGAGGCACGGAATCGCTCGCACGCGAAGTCGCTACGGTGTTGAACATTGTGGGCAAGCCTTCTCCGTACCGGCAGCAGTCGACCCCAAGTGGCAAGCGGAACGACTCCTATTTGTGGGTGACGACGTGAATGGGATTCCGCTCGAGGTGATGGGAATTCAACTTGACGACGACACGCTCTTGGTGATTCATGCGATGAAACTGCGCCCTCGATATCGTCATCTCTATCGCGCCGCCATACCCTATCGGCTGCCATGAAGACGCGCAGCGGTCAGCGGGTGACCAAGGCGATGGTGGAGGCCTCGCCAAGGAGGCGGCGGCTGGGTACGATCCACGTTCGCTTCGCCCGAAGCGAGTCGGTCGCCCATCCCTGGGCCGAGGCATTTCACCACGCGTTCAGGTCCGCTTCAACCGCGAGACTCATGTCCAGCTCCGGAAGGCTGCTACCGCGACGAGGCAGACTCTCAGCGAGTACATACGCGCGACTGGAGGCGCGCCTTGCGGCGGCAAAGAAGTCTAGGCGCAAGAAAGCAGCTGGCTAATGTCGTCGCCCATGCCGAAGCACTCGCGGTCGAAGAAGAGCATCGTCCATAGCTGGATGAGGTCCCTGGGTTCAGATTGGCAGTACGGAGGCGCGTCGCGGAAAGGCTGATGTGCGACTCTGCGGTCCCGCTTTGGTCAGTCTTCATGGGCACCAGGTCGTTGGTGGTCACCGTCCTGGACTTTCCAGTCCGCTCATAGGCTATGCGAAGCTCGTTGATCTCGACTTGATCCATGCCTAGCCCTCCTGTATGGAGGCCTCAGCGGATGAGGTCATTCTCCATGGCAAAGAGGGCTGCGCCAGCGCGGGTTGATCGACCGATCTTGTTGTAAATGTGCTCCACATGATGGCCGACCGTCTTCTCGGCGATATGCAGGCGCTCCGCCATCTGTCGATTTGAATGGCCAAGGCAGATCTCCCGCAACACTTCGACCTCACGCTCGCTAAGGCCGGCCGGGAGTTCTGTTCGCGTGCGGAGCCGGGCGTGCCCTGCCGCCTCCAGAACGCCCTCAACCGCAGTGCGCTCCAAGCGACCGGAATCGACCTCTGCACGAAGCTCGCGAGCGGCATCGTCAGGCGCAAGGGCCGGACGGTGCGGCCTCTCCTGGGTCATCGCCTGATAGGCGTCAGCAGCGGCAAGCAATCGCGCGGGCGTCGGGAGGTGTGGGGCGATGCTGCCACGATGGTAGCCAGATCCATCGATGCGCTCATGGTGGGAGGACGCGAGTGTGGCCAGAGGTTGCAGCAGGGGCGCACGGTCGAGGATGCGATCGGTGTGATACGAGTGGAGGCGCACGCGCTCCCATTCTGGTGTTGTGAGGGCCCGTGGGCTCTCCCAGATCCCGTTGGGCACCGCCACCCGGCCGAGGTCGTGTAGCAGCGCCGCTTGGCGAATCGCGGCGACCTCGGCCTCGGCCAAACCGCTCTTGCGCGCCGCGCCTTCCGCCAGCTCCGCCACGCCAGAAGAATGGCCTGTCGTGTACGGCGATTTGAGGTCGACGAAGTCAGCAAACGCCTGCGCCATGCCGTCGAGTCTCGACTCCGCTATGCGCACTTTCGGTTCGGGTTCGGCGTCGAGCACTGCCTCATGCAGCGGGCTCGTTGGTAGCTCGGCAAAGATCGCAGATGCATGCTGCAGAAAAACGTCCGCCACCACGGGGTCATAGGCAGCGCCGCGTCGTTTCTTGACCGCCGCTTGGCAAGCGTCGAGACCTCCGACGCGCTCAAATACCTCCACGTCATGCGCGACTGCGACGATACGTTGCGCGAGGCTCAACTGGTCGCCTTTCAGTTTTGCCGGGCCGCCTTTGCCGTTCCAGGTCTCCAGGGTTTGGCCGAGACCCGCCACCACGCCCGCGGACAGGTTCATTCGCTGCGCCAGGCAGACCGCGGCTTCGCAATGGGTCGCGGCGATGTGCTTGAAGCGCTTGTTGCCATCGCGCATCATCGCGGCCACCAGCGCCGCCCGTTGGCGCAGCGGCAGACCCTCCCCCACATAGCGGACGAAAGCCCCCATCACCTCGCTCATCGGGCTGTTGGCAAAGGTCACGGCGTGAGTGCGCATCGCGATCTCATCGCCCCCCACATAGGAAGCCCACTCGCTGGCATGCGAGGTGCAGCCGATATGTTCGAGCAGAGCCAGGTAATAGATGTCGCTAAGGGTGGCGCCGGCACACTCGAGGTCTCGACCCAGGCTCAGGGCAAGCAGGCACGAACGCATCGCCTTCTCCATCGGCTGGCCCATGCCGAGGTCCGTGGCCAGTGAGAGCGCTGCGATCAGCTCGGCGAGCCGGACCTCCTTCTCCGTTCCCGTCCCCGGCATGGCGACAGGATATTCCCCTCGAGGCCTGGCCCCGAATCGAACCGCCAGAGATCCAAGAGATGACGCCTCCAGCGCCGGGCTGGAGGCGTCAGAATCTCGGGCGTTTACCGGATCGCCGCCTTCTCGGGAACGCCGTAGTAGACAACCTCGTACCGATCGACCACCGGCGGGGTGGTGGCGCCGACCGTACTGGCCCCCTCCCGGCGGAACTTGTTCGCCACCTCTTCGCTGGCCTTGAGCGTCGCCTCGTCCTTCCAGAAGGTGAGGCTCAGACTGTCGCCGGTCTTGCGGTCCGCGAGCGACAGCGCTCCGAGAAAACCCTCGACCTGCTTCATTGACTGGACCATTGCCTCATAGGACGCGCCGCCATCAGCGGCGGCCTTAGCTGGGTCGGCGGCAATACGGGTTGCCCTCACGTTCATGACTTGCTCCTTTTCACAATTGGGCCGGCAATGAGCCGGTTAAATTTCCGCCGGCCGGGCGCCGACGGTGTTCAGGGTAGGCAATCATGAATCGGGCGCCATCGGGTCTTTGCCCCATTTGGCGAATGGCGTCACGCAGAGGGCGAGAGCGTGCTCGCAAACAGTTGCCGGACCGACCGCAGCTGCCGAGGGCTGGATGACCAATAGGGCAAACACCCGATGGCAGACCTTGGCCGGCCGGGCACTCTTGGGGATAAGCAGATGACAACGGACCGATTCAACGTGATTCTCCTTCCGGGCGGTGTGCTGCCCGCTGCTTTGGCCTATCGAGCGCTTATCGAAGCGCTCGGGAATGAGGCCATGTGCATCCCCAAGGATCTCGAGATCTATGCCGGCGATCAACCCCAGCCGGACTACCGCCTCGATCTGGAGATCGACGGCGTGCTGCGCGCTGCCGAGGAGGCGGACTTCGCTCGCTTCCACCTGGTCGGGTACTCGATTGGCGGCGCGGTCGCCCTGGCCACGGCGGTCTGCCATCCAGATCGGGTGGCTGGCCTTGGTCTCCTAGAGTTCGCCCCTATGCGGAGTCTCGAGACGACCCCCGAAGGTGACGCTCTCTGGCGAAAGTTCGAGCGCCTGATGACCCTTCCCGCTGAAGAACGAAGTCGAGCTTCGGCTTCAATGATTTTGAAGCCAGGGACGCCACTCCCAGCTCCGCGGCCTGGTCCGCCTCCTCCGTGGATGGCGAAGCGCCCGGCGGCCATGGAGCCTCTGATGCGGGCACCGTGGTTCTACCCACTGGACCCGGACGCCCTGCCGCGATACGACGGGCCTGTGTACGTCGCGCTTGGCACTCTCAGCCATCCGGCCTTTGAGCGCGAGAGTCGTCGGCTGGCCGAGCTCTGGCCGCAGACCCAGATCGAGATTTACGAGGGGCTTCATCACATGAACCCGCCCCATCTCGCCGACACCGGCAGGTTGGCGAAGTCCCTGCTACAAGCCTGGTCAACGTCCCGTGCGACCGAAGGCGGTTGAGGTCGCGGGCGACGAAGCTTCTGCCAAACAGCTGTGATGCGCTCCGATCCGACAAGGGACCTATGGCATTTCGCGAGTTCGAATCTCGCCCGCTCCGCCACCATTCGTGATTCCGACGGTCGTCGATGAGTTTCGCGGAAGGAATCAGCGACGTTTTGCGTCAGCGTCCAGCCGAGCCCGAAGGGCTACGTCACGGCTCGATAGCCGGCGCGTCTAGTGGCACACCACGTCGGCCTGATGCCTTCTCGGCGGCGTTCCCAACTGCCGCTACTCCCAACTCGAAGACCGGATGCCGCCGAGCCTCCTGGACGAACTCGGATAGCGGGGCATCATTGCCCACGGGAACGTAGGGACGAACAACCGACCCATAAGCCGGCTCCTTGAGGATGGACCGGATCACACGGCCCGCTTCCTCGGCACTCAACTCGGCGGCACGCAGCGTTTCTCGCTGACGACCCACGCGGATGGTCGCCACTCCCGCTGCGCGCAAGTTGCGTACCCAGTTGACTTCGCCAAAGGCTGAGAAGAGGTAGCGGCGGCCGTCGAGCATGAGCAGCCCCACAGGAGTCGTGCGCGGCCGGCCCGATCGACGGCCGCGCACGGTGAGCAGGGCCATCGGCGGTCGGCGGAGGCCGAGTTGCAATAAGGGCCGGAGGATCGGGTTGACGAAGCGAACGTAAAGCGGCACCCGCGCGACGGTGTGAAGCTCGTTACTCATGGCGACTCCTCTGTCTCCAGGATTCGATGCGGCCGGAATAGGAGCGACAGCCCTTCGGATGATTCTGCTACGCCCATTCCAAAATCTGGAGCAGAATGTACAATGATCGTTGCAAAAGTGTCAAACTCTGAATCGCGGAGTCCTGGCGTCGGTCGGCCGAGGGGCTTCGACCCGGAGCAGGTGGTCGAGTCGGCGGGTGACCTCTTCTGGGAGCGGGGGTACGAGATGACCTCGATCGGCGCGCTGGAGAAGAAGACCGGCCTCGACCGCTCGAGCCTGTACCACGCGTTCGGGAACAAACACGCCCTCTTTGAGGCGGCGTTGGAGTGCTACGTTGCGGTGAATCTCGAAGCGAGACTGGCCGGCATGCGCGAGGGGCAGGCGGGCCTCGAGACGGTGGTTGGTTTCTTCACCGGCATGGCCGCGAGCTTCCGATCAGATCCCCGAGCGGGACGTGGCTGCCTGATGATGAATTCGGTTGCTGAGCTCGGCTCTCGTGATAGCCAGGTCTTGCGCGCGGCGGTTGGCTATCGCGACAAGTTTCGCGATGCGTTCGCGACGGCACTCAGACGCGCGGCAGGCCTGGGTGAGGTCGACGGAGCTAGGACGCGCGAGCGGGCGGAGTTGCTCACCGCCACAGCCATGGGATTGTTCCTGACAGCCCGGATCGATCTGGCCGACGCTGCGAAGACCTGCGAGGGCGTCGGGGCCGAGGTTTCGTCGTGGTGGCGGGCACGCTGAGCGAAGGCCGCTCGGCCTGCCTCGACCTCTGTGGCTCGCAATCGGCGAGGAGGTCGCGGCATTTCCGGTTCGCCCGCTCCGCCACCACCTCCGGTCGTCGTGGCTAAGGGAGTCTTCTAGGCAACAGGGAGGCCCCATCAGCGGAACGGCCCGATTTCGCCGCACCCTGGATGAACTGGCGAAGATCGGTGAAGCGGTTCGTGCGGTCAGCTGATTATTTCAATGGAGAACTGCAAACGCGGTGGCGGCGATAACCGAGATCGCGAGCCCGACATTGACGACGCGCGCCCGCCGCGGGTCACGGAGCAGCGGCGCGAGTGACGTGCCAGCGACAAGCCAGGTGGCGCAAATCAGGATGATCATCGCGGTGAGCAGCCCGGTCTTGGTGGCCGCGTCCACCGTCGGGAGGTCGGCAAAGCGCGTGCTGGCGAAGACCGCGGCGATGGCGATCCACGCCTTTGGGTTGGCGATACCCAGCAGCAGTCCTCCTGCGAGGGACGGGGCGCTCGTGGCCGCCGTCTGCTCTTTGAGCGGTGGCGCCGTCGCGATCTGATAGGCGAGCACGAGGATGTACACGACGGCCATGGTCGTGAGGACGGCAGCGACGGCGGGAATGGCAAGGAGGGCGGCGGTGATTCCCGCTGCCACGGCAAGGAGAACGATCGTCGTGCCTACGATGATCCCGATCAGGTAAGGCAGCGAACGCTGTCTGCCGTAGGCCGAGCCGGTGGCGACGAGGCTGACCGTCGCGGGACCTGGGCTACCCATGATCGCCAGCGAGATGAGCAGGAGCGGGACAACCGATCCCCAGTGAATGGGTCTACTCCTCGATCACGCCACCAATCCGCCGAAGATGCCGCCGGAATGTATACGAGGGATCGTCGGCACGCCGCGCCAGATAGTCGTCGAAGGCGGTCTGCCTGCGAAGCGTCTCGCCCGCGCGGATCCGGCGAGCCTGCTCGCGCTCGGTCCGCCAGATCTGGCGTGCTGCCGCCAGGACATCTTCGACACGACCGGCATTGACGAACACGACGCCATCCTCGTCGGCAAACACCAGGTCGCCAGCACTGATGAGGTGCACTCCGAACCGCGCCGTGGTCAAGGCGTCAGGCTCTTGCTGATTCAGTCGCACTGGGCCGGGCGGGTAGCTGCCATAGCTGAACACCGGGACCCCGATCTCTGCCAGTTCCGCCGTGTCGCGATGCAGACCCCACACCACAACACCCACGACGCCTGCTGCGATTGCCTCGAGGACGGTGAGATCCCCAACACATGCCTCGTCGGATCGGCCGCCGTTGTCGATGACGAGCACGTCGCCGGGGTCGGCCCGGCCGAACGCCTCCAGGAACACATCCACGCTGCCGCTGTGCCTC
>CAZRMD010000168.1:0-6804 GCA_964601135.1 uncultured Actinomycetes bacterium
GAGGAGGGCAGAGTGGCGCGACAGCTTCGAGAGACGCCTCGCGTCTCGCCCGAGATCAGTCGGAACCTGGCACTCGAGCTGGTTCGGGTGACCGAGGCCGGGGCATTGGCAAGCGCCCGCTGGATGGGGCGCGGCGATAAGAACCAGGCGGATGGCGCCGCGGTTCAGGCGATGCGTCATGCATTGGGCAAGATCGAGATGGACGGCGTGGTCGTCATCGGTGAGGGCGAGAAGGACGAGGCGCCCATGCTCTACATCGGGGAACGGATCGGCACCGGGACACCCCCCGAAGTCGACATTGCGGTCGACCCGGTTGAAGGAACGACCCTGCTCTCGAAAGGGCTGCCGAATGCGATTTCCGTCATCGCCATGGCCGGCGGCCACGGTGCGCTCTTCGACGCCAAGCACCTTGCCTACATGGACAAGCTGGCGACCGGCGCCGATGCCGCCGGATCCTTCAACATCGAGGACCCCGTGCACGTCAATCTGCAGCGGATCGCGCGTGCCAAACGGATGCGGGTCAGCGCGCTCACGGTTGTCGTCCTGGACCGGCCGCGGCACGAGGATCTCATCAAGCAGGTTCGCGAGACGGGGGCGCGGATCAAGCTGATCAGCGACGGCGACGTCGCCGGAGCGCTGATGACCGCGATCGAGGGCACCGGCCTCGATGTCCTGATGGGCGTCGGAGGTGCCACGGAAGCCGTCCTCTCCGCGTGCGCCCTGAAGTCGCTGGGCGGCGAAATCCAGTGCAAGCTGTACGCCCGCACGCCCGAAGAGAAGGAACAGGCCGAGGCGGCTGGTGCCGATTTCCGTCAGGTGCTGGGCATCGATGATCTCGTACGCAGCGACGATGTCTTCTTCGCCGCGACCGGCATCACGGATGGCGAGGTGCTGCGCGGTGTGAAGTACCACATGAACTGGGCCGAGACCGATTCACTGGTGACCCGCAGCCGGTCAGGAACGGTGCGGCGGATTTCCGCCCGGCATCACTGGGGCTACAAGTCGCGCGAGTGGCTCGGGGAACCCGAAGGCTAGCTCAGCTCTTGACGGTCGCCTGTGCGGCGCTCAACGGCGAAACGATCGACTCCCCACAGTTCAGGCAGTAGCGCGCACCCTCCGGCAGTAGGCGGTGGCAGCGGGGACAAAGATGCGGCCCACCGTCCAGCGAAAAGAGGAAGTCTGGCCAGGCGTCCGCGCCGTCGGGACCGATGAGCTGCACCGTGCTGAGGAGATCGTCGATCTCCCTCCCGACCAGTTCCTTTTTCTCGATTAGCACCTGGGCGAGCCGGTCGATCGCGTCCTTGTTCTTGACCATCAGTCGCCAGCAGTCGACATATGCGCTGCCAAGGATCTGTGCTACGTCTCGCGCTTTTTCCCGATCCTGCAAGACCGCATGGACGACGTTCGGTTCTCCCTGCGGCGCCTGGAGCGCCGCCATCTGTGAAATCAGGCGGTGGCCGATCAGCTGTGCGCGAAGGCTTTCTTCGTCGTTCCGCCGATCGGGGCCCATCCCGAAAACCCCCACCATCAGAGCCGCCTTGCGGGTCGCCGTAGCAAGATCCCCACTGACGCCGTCGGTGTTCTCACCGTAGAACACTCGCTCGACGGCGATGCTGCCGATGCCCCATCGAATGTCGCCGGCGATTCGGGAGCGGAACTCCGAGAAACTTTCCTCCACTTCGACCGCCTGATGATGCCCCAGGGTGCCGCCCCGCTTGCGAATCGACAGCCGGGTCGACTTCATATCCGGCAGGAAGAACCGCTGAGCGACGGCATGGCCCATCTCGTGTCGCGCCGTCGCCACCTTCTCTCGGTCCGAGTACTCGATTGGCTCAGCCAGGCCGGCCTCGATGTTGGCCATCGCCTCGCGCAGGTCTTCCCAGATGACGCCCTCTCGCCCGTGTTCAAAGGCGTACATCAGGGCCACAGACAGCGCCTGCTGGATCATGGCCGGCGAATAGCCCTTCGTGATCCGGGCGAACTCGTCACGGGTGTCCCGCTCGTCCAGCCGTAGGTCGTGGCGGACCCGACTGAAATAGAGGTCGGCAATGTCCTTGCGGTCTTCGAAATCGGGCATCTTGAAGATGATCTGGCGCCCGAAACGGCCAGGCCGGGTGACGGCTTCGTCCAGCACCTGCGGGCGGTTCGTTGTTTGAGGGGCGGCAGGCGCAGGGAAATCGTTCGCTTACCCAGGGGGATGCGCTGTGGGATGACAAAGAGGGCGTCGAGGAGGCCATTGACCGCTTTGCGAAACACCCGTCGGATGAAGCCGGGGTTGTCCAGACCATCCATCACGACCAGCAGCATGTTGAGGGCCATCAGGCCGCCGCCCGTAAACATCCCGCCCAAAAAACCGCCGCCTCCCATGCCTGCGCGCCGGCTTCCGAGGGTGTCGAACTCATCGATGAAGACCGCGCATCCGCCCCATTTCCGCGCCCGCCGCTTCGCCTTTCGAGCCATGAACAGGACTTTGATGATGTCCATGCCAAGGAACATCTGGACGAAGGAAGCGCCAGATGTGACGATGATCGGGATATCCAGGCTGCTGGCGATCGCCTTGGCGAGCATCGTCTTGCCGGTCCCGGGCGGTCCCACCATCAGGATGCCGCGCTCGCGCAGGCCGCCCGCCTGGATGAACTTGTTCCCCTGCTCGATCAGGCGGAGGATCTTCTTCATCTCCTCGACGGCGGCCTTCTGTCCCCGAACATCGGAGAGCTTGACCTGCCAGCTCGCATCTCCGGGGTCGTGGGCATTCAATCCCTGCATGGCGAACAACAGGAATGGCCCGAAGAGGATCCCAAAGTTGACAAGCAGGAGCGTGAGATACAGCGAAAGTCGATTCAGGACAGAACCCAGCAGGTCGGGCGCCGCGCCGACGGCGCTCTTGGCGTCGAGGCCGAGGATAATGACGCTCCAGCCCAAATAGAGCGCGGTAATCACGCTCAGCCACATGATCAGTCTCCAGGTGCCGGCCCGACCGACATCGACGATGCGCCGCTCCCGACTTGGGCGCTCCCGGAGAACCTCTCGGTTGATCATTGTGCGGCGGATTACGGTGAATAGCCCGCGCACATACAGCATGGTTCCCAGTGCGATCAGCAGTGCGATGACGGGCGAGGAGCCTGTTGTCACCAACACGGTGAAGGTGCTTATCCCGGTGAGCAGCCACACGAGACCGAGTACTGGCGTCATCGCCGAGAACGCCCGAGCCGTGACGGGCGGTTCAACCGGCGGCGACGGAGGCGGCGGTGATGGAGGATCCGGCGGCTCAGGGGGCTGCAGCTGGGGATCTACCATGGTCGTTTCATTGTCTCACCGGTTCCGCGCGCGGCCGGATGCGATGGGTGGCCAGTCGCCAGCGGAAGAACAGGTACGGGCCCACGCCAAGGAAGCCGCAGGTGATGCCGGCGTGCACGATCGTCGGCGCCAGTAGTGACGGCGGGTTCGGCTGCCACAGGTAGATCAGCCCAAGGACCAGGCCGGCGACGGTTGCGCCAAGCACGGGCCGCCATCCCCAGCGGTCCAGGAAGTGGTAACCGCCGAAAAGCGCCGTTGCCAGGATCACGGCGATAGCCGGAGCCTTGAGCCAGCCGGTCAGGCCGCCCTGGACAAATCCGCGGAAGAACCATTCCTCGATCGGCGCGTTGAGCAGCAGGTAATAGGCGCTTTGTGCCGCGAGATCCGAGCCGTTGGGGACGAACCAGCGACCGTTCCGTCGAGCCAGGTACTCGCTGAAGGCAGCGGCGACGGCAAAGCCGGCCAGGGCGAAAGGGATCGCGACCAGCACATCGCGCAATGGATGCGCGAGCGTCAAGCCGAAGGCGCTGACGGGTGTCGCGGTTGCCCAGCTGACGACAAACGGCGCAACGGTCAGCGGCACCAGGCGGATCACCAGATCGAGCCGCATCCAGCGCCAGCTGTCTGTCACCGTGGTTCGGTAGAGCACGGTTCCTAGTCCACCGTCAGGTCGATGCTGAGTGGCGGCCCTCCATTGGCGGAAGAAAGGGGCGCGGTCGATTGCCCGAGATAGACGAGGATTGGGATCTGAAAGTGGCCACTGACCTGCGGCTTTAGCCCAATGAGCAGGATCGTCTGGCCACCCGGCGGCAGTGTCGTATCGAACTTAACCGTCTGACCGTCCGGCAGGACGGTGGCATCGGATGACGCCGTGAAGTCAAAGCCGGCAGGAATCTCGGTGAACTTGAGCCGTATCCCGTTGATCGCGATCGGACCTGTGTTGGCAACATGGATCTGCCAGACGGCGAGTTCGCCCTTCGTGACGTGTGGGTCATAGATGGCCGTCAACCGGGCGTCGGCGTCGGCCTCAACGGGGTCCCGAACTTTAACGGCCAGGCTCAGCGTGGTCACGACCGATCCATCTCGCAATTGCACGTGGGCGGGCGTGGATGAAGTCCCCGGAGTCAGCGTGAAATCGATCTCTGTATCCATCGCCTTATGTGCGATGAAGGCAACCGCCAGGGTGGTGCTGCTGCCGGGCTTGACAAGATCCGGGAAGAAGATCGACGAGCCATTGATCTGCGCACTCGATTGCGGGCTGCTGGCGTCCACGATTTCCCAATTGCGATCCAGCTTGGTGAACTTGAGGGTCAGGCCGTTGATGGGGCGCTGATCGCCATTGTCCAGGCCGATGCTGAAGGTGACCGGCACGTCGACGATCTTCTGGGTGGACGACCAGCCGGCTCCTGTCAGGGTGATCGAGTAGGGCGCGATGGTGGCCCCGGCGTTACGGCCAAGCGACCGGATCGGACTCCACAGCAACACGCCCAGGACGACCAGGAAGATCGGAATCAGGCCGAGGAAGAGAAAGGGCCACATGCGCCTGCGGGGCGCCTCGCCCAATCCGCCGACGTACGTGATCTGCTCCGTCGGCTGGCCCTCAGCGGGCCGCTGCACCTCCATGGTGTTCTTCTACCACGTACGTTGTCAGGTTGCCGTCAATCCGTGTGTTCGATCACGTACTGGATCGCCACCCGGCTCTCCATGATCGGTCGCACGAGCTCTCGGATCACGGCCTGATGGTCAGGGTGGCTGGCGTAGGTTCGCAGATCCGCTTCGTCGACAAAGTCGGCCACCAGCCCGAAATCGGCGTTCCCTTCCTGGATCCCCAGATCGCGACCGTAGCGATAGGACTGGATGCATGGGATCTTGTCAGGCAGCTTGTGGAGGGCGGCCTCCAGCTTCGAGACGTCCTCGGCCGTCGCCTCGGCCTTCCAGCGAAAGAGGGCGATGTGCCGCAGCAACGCTAACGAGCAACTCCGAATCGCTGCGGCCGGATCGAGATGCCGGGTGGCATGGGTTGCTCCTCATCCGTCGGCGGGGACTCGTCGGCCGCCTCGATCGCCTTTTGCTTGACCTGGACCTCGCGTCGCAACCATCCCAACATCTCGTTCCAGACCCGGCTTCCGAGTGCAATCAGGACGGCGTCGCCAGCCAGGTTGGCGATCCGGCGGGCGGGCGCGGGTGGCGTGGCATCGACCTCGGCCAGCAGGTTGGGACGGTAGATGGCGGCCAGCACGGCGCCCACCCAGGTTCCGACACAGAGCTGGCAGTGCACGAACTCATCGGCCTTCGGATGCAGGCTGGAAACGCGGCGGCGGGCGTCCTCGAAGATGCCGCCCTCTACCACCGTATAGGTGATCTGATGACCGATGGCGGCGAGGAATGCGGCGCGCGTCAGCGTTCTAGCCAGGCTCATCATCCCGAGCTTACGCTCGTGACTCGCTGGCGGGCTACCCCCTCGAGCACGGTGGCCAGCTGGCGCATCTGGGTGGGCGACATGCCCCGAGCGAAGTAGTCGCGCACGCCTCGCAGATGGATAGGCGTAACCCGGTCGATTCGCTCTCTTCCCGCCGCCGTCAAAATCGCCCAGGTGCCGCGCCGGTCGGAGGCGCACCGGCCACGCTTGACCAGGCCTGTCTTCGCCAGGCGGTCGACCAGCCGGGTCATCCCACTCGGACTGAGGCGGACCCGCTCGGATAGGTCGGTCATCCGCAGCTGGTGATCGGCAGCCAGCCGCAGCTGGATCAGGACGTCGAACTCGGCCAGCGTCATGCCGTCGGCGGCGATCAGGTCCGCCTCGAGCCGGCGCAAGACTGTGGCCTGAGCATCCAGAAACGCCCGCCACGCCCGCAGCTCGTCGGGTTTGAGCTCTCGTGCCATCGGGAATATTCTGCCTCAGTCAATGATTGTAGTAGCAAAGATTGTATAGGCAAATAAATAGGCAATGGAGGATTTCAGCGATGAAGTGGGTAATCGATCCGAATCACAGCAGCGTCACCTTCACTATCCGGCACCTGATGTCGCGGGTGCGGGGCGAGATGAAGATCAAAGAGGGCTGGATCGAGACCAATGGCGACGATTTCAGGAAGGCGAAGGTCGAGGTCATCCTGGACCCCGCGACGATCAATACGGGGCTGGAGATGCGCGACAATCACCTGCGCAGCGCCGACGGCCACTTTGATGTCGTCAACTATCCGACGATCACCTTCACCAGCACGCGCGTCGAAGGCACCGACCCGTCGGGCTTCAAGGTCGTCGGTGACCTGACGATCCATGGCGTCGTGAAGCCGGTAACGCTGAAGGCCAGCTTCGGCGGCCAGGGCAAGGATGCCTACGGCAAGGACCGGGTCGGCTTCGCCGCCGAGACCAGGATCAACCGCAAGGACTTCAACCTGACCTGGAACCAGGCGGTCGAAACCGGCGGCTTTGTGCTTGGTGACGACGTCCGCATCGACATCGACGTCGAGGCGGTTGCGGCTCAGGCTCCCGCCGAGGCCCAGCAAG
>CAZRMD010000169.1:0-6798 GCA_964601135.1 uncultured Actinomycetes bacterium
GACCAATTTCGATGCCGGCCTCGCTGCCGTCGAGACTGAATTCTTCTCATTCTTGGCCGACGATGACCTCCTGCTACCCGACTTCTACGAGACTGCGATAGCCGCACTTGACGCTGACCCTGATGCCATGCTTGCAGGCAAAGCCTGCGTGCACTCTGAGGTTGGCGGCCGCGTGCTTTCCGAGGGGCGTCTGATGAATCCCGGCCGGTACGAGGCGCCTCTGGGCCTTTTGACCATGGCACGCGACGGCCATCCCAATTGGACCTCGGTACTCTTCCGGCGCACCGTGGTCGACCGCTTGGGCGGCCTCGACCTCGAGACTCGACCGTTCTTCGATCTCGATTTCATGCTGCGGGTTGCGTCGCGCTTCCCGATCCTGATGCTCCCCGGATACGGGGCCGTCTACTTCTACCATGAGGCCAACGTGAGCAGCAGCGCGACCCTTGACCACAAGCCGATTGGCGCACGCGAGTTGATCTCAAATGTCGCTAACGACACGAATCTTTCACGCGATGTCCGTGACGAGGCCGTGCGGTGGCTCCGATGGCAGTTCGCCGAGATGCTAGTAAAGAACGGTATTGGCGCCAGCCGGCGAGGCAATCCGGCTGCTGCGCGCCAGGCGGCCGCGCACCTCCTGCGTGACTTTCACGATGGCCGGCGTGCCGGTGCGGTTCTGGCTGCCTCCTTCATCAGCGGGCTGCCCGCGGGCGCCGATCTACTGACCCGCGCGGCCGTTGCGCGCCGGCCGTACCGGCGGGTTGACGGTCGTCACCGACTTCTCGACGAAGAGTTGCGGGACCTGGGTGTCGAGCACTCCTTCATCGACGGCATCGTCCGTGAGCTCCTCGCAACAGTTGGCGAGGCTCGATGAGCGAGGAGAAGTCCCACTTCTGGCGCGAGCTGAGCAGCCGCCACGCGGCAGTTCTGGCACGTGTGGGTCCAGAGAGCTGCAAGCGGGTGCAGGCATTCGAGTATTTCACATGGGTCTGGAGCCTGGGCGTGTTGAGGCGGGACCCCGCCTATCGCGGCCAGCTCCGTTTTCTGCTCGGAAACACCCCAGCAACAGCCTGGATCCGTGCGGCTCTTAGCCAGGCCGACCTGTCAGATGGTGCGTGGGAGGGACTCGACTGGCCAAGACGCAAGCGCTGGCTGTATGTGGTCATGGTTCGAGTGTTGTGGGAGTATGCGCAGCGTCACGATCCCGCAGGAGTCACTAAGCTGGCGGAACCCGAGCTTGGCGACCCGCCACCTGTTAGCTGGGGTGGAAGGCTGATCTCGCAGGACCTTGCGAACAGCGCTCTGGAGGTGGCTGCCATACAGCGCGCCCTCGGCGACCGGCGGCCTCGCTCGATTCTCGAGGTCGGCGCCGGTTACGGCCGCCTCGCGTACGCTCTTATGAGCATTTACCCGGAAGCACGCTACACCGTAGTCGACATTGACCCAGCGATCGACTTGTCTCGCTGGTATTTGACCTCTTTGTTCCCACCGGCTCGGCTCCGCTTCCTGGCACCCAGTCAAGCCAATGAGATCGAGACGGGTACGGTCGACCTGGCACTCTCGGTTTCCTCATTTCAGGAAATGACTCCAGCACAGGTGGAGGGTTACCTTGGATTGTTCAACCGGGTCGCAGCCGGAGGGGGCGTCTACCTGAAGCAGTGGGCGAACTGGCACAACCCCGTCGATGACGTCGACGCTCGGTTCGACGACTACCCCATTCCTCCGGGGTGGCGAGAGTTGTACCGAGAGCAGGCGCCTGTGCACACGCATTTCAAGCAGGCCGCTTGGTCGGTGCCGTCCGCAAAGCGCTGAGGCCAGCGAAGTGTCAGCCAGGCCGATGCTAGACTTCCGCGGCGGGACTCTACTCGGACCCCGGCTGGGCGGTATTGGCGACCCGTTGCGAACTTCACGTGCCGGAGATTAGAGATAGGTTCGCCGGCCCGATCCCCCCGGCTCGCGTCCTCTCCTACCAACTGATTGTGTCTGTGATTGCCTTGATCTGGATCTGCGCGGACGCCGTCGCGTGAGTACCGTCGCGACGTCCAGGCTGCCGGCCGCACCGACGGTAATGCCGTTTGTGGCAGCCGGGCTCGCGATCGCGATCGCGACCGGGCTTGCGGTCAGCGCAGTGACTCACATGGCGTCCGGTCCATGGCTCCAGATCGTCGGTCTGACCGGTGTGGTCGCGGCTGCCGCCGCAGCACGTGCCAGCGAAAAGGCCGCCCGGCTGGCGCTCGAGACGGTCGCGGCCGCGCTCATCCTCGGGACCGTCATTCTCGATCGGACATTTGCACACCTCGCGGTGAGCGTCGGACCACTGCCACTGTATGTCACCGACTACGCTCTCGCCCTTCTGCTGATCATCAGCGGTCTCGCCCCCGGGCTGAACCCCACACTGGTCTCTGCTACCCGCACCAGCGCCCGATACTTCGGCGCCTTCCTCGTCTGGGGCAGCGCCCTTCTCGTACTGGCGCTCCTTACACACCGAGGGGCGGCGGCGCTTCGCGAGTACGCGATCTTCTACTACGCGCTCTTCTTGATCGTTGGATTTGTGCTGATTCGGGCCCAGATCCCGGTCCGGCGTCTGATCGTGGTCTATCTCGTCGCCTGCGTGGTCCTCGACCTGCTGGCGCTTGACGCCACCTATCGAGGCCTGGGCCAGCCCGTCGGCTACGGTCTTACGCGCGCGATCACCGGGCAGGCCAGCCTGTACCTCGCCATTGCGGCCTTCGTCGCCGCCTCCCGGATGGGGACGGCAGCTCCCCGATGGCCGGCGATCGCGATTTTCACGGGAGCGATGCTCGGGGTCTTCCTGGGCCAGCAGAGAACGGTCTGGGTCGAGTTCCCGATCATCACAGCCGTCGCCATCGTGCTGGCTGGCACTTACCGCTGGAGCCTGCCGGCTCTCGTGGGCAGTTTCATGATCGGCGCGCTCCTGATCCTTGCTGTGACGACCACCAACAGCATCGTTCACAGCCGCCCCGCACTGGTTCCCGGCACGTCGACGGCGTCGCCCCCGGCAAGCCCCGGACCAACCGCCTCGCCGGTGGAGAGCCCGTTGCCGGGGGTGACGCCGCGATCCAACCCGTCCGGACAACTTTCGGACTCGGCCAACCGGCTCGCGACCGGCCTGGCCAGCCCCGCCTCCGACCCGACCGTCGCCTGGAGAATCGCGGGCTGGAAGGAGGCGCTCCGCCACGTCGAACACAACCCGATCTGGGCTGACGGCTTGGGCCGCCAGTTCACCTGGACGGCGGCAGGCCGTCTGGTCACCAACTACCCGCACAACACCTTCATCACCGTCGCACTCAAGAGCGGCATCCCGGGGCTCCTGCTGCTGCTGGTTCCCCTCGCCGTCCTCTACTGGCGCTCGGCCAGGCGCGCCCTGGCCACCCATGGGACGCCTGGCGGCCGCGCCCTCAGCGGGTACCTCGCCGCCAGCCTGGCCCTCAGCCTGTACGGCACCTTCAACCTGCTGCTCGAGAGCCCGTACCTGGCCTGGCCCTTCTGGGCTTTCGCCGGCATGCTCCTGGCCTACGTCCACCAAAAGGCACCTGAGTGAGAGGGTTGCGAATCGGCTTCAACACCCTCTACGAGGATCCGCGGCGCCCCACGGGCTCGCACGACTACAACATCCAGCTCGTACGCCACCTCGGCGCCCGCTCTGACGTCGAGCTCGTGGTCTTCGTCAGCCCGGCCGGGCAGCCCTACTTCGAACCCGTTCGCGGAAGCGCCCGGCTGGTCCGCTGCGGCCGCTCCAACGAGAACCTGCCGGCCCGGATCGCGACTGAGCACACCCTGCTGCCGCTTGCCCTGTCGCGAGAACGTTGTGACGTGCTCTTCGCGCCCGGGAACACCGCCCCGCTCGTCGCACCTTGCCCGTTTGTGCTCAACGTCAAGACCGTCCAGCACCTCGTGCGCCCCGAGGGCCTGTCCGGCCCCCGTTACTGGTACCGCACGCAGATGATCCGGCGCTCGGCGCAGCACGCCCGGCTGGTGATCGCGAACACCGAGAGTACCCGGCAGCACCTCATCGAGCTGCTGAGCGTTCCCCAGGAGCGCATCCGGATCGTGCCCGAGGGCCTCGACCACGACCTCTTCCGGCCGCCCGCCGACCGTGAGCGGCTGCGCCAGGAGCATGAGGCCACCGGTCTGCCGGCGCCCTACGTGCTCTTCGTTTCCGGCCTCTGGCGCTACAAGAACGTGGAGACGCTGATCGCCGCGTTCGAGCTCGTCGCGAACGCTGGACTTCCGCACCACCTCCTGCTGGCAGGGGCCGGCGACCCCGACTACGAGCATGAGCTGAGGGAGCAGGCCGCCGCCTCTCGCTTCGCCGTTCGCATCCGGTTCCTCGGCCAGGTTGCGCGAGCGGACACCGCACGCCTGGTCCAGGGCGCTGAGGCCCTCGTTCTGCCCTCCCTCTACGAGAGCTTCGGGAAGACGATCACCGAGGCGATGGCCTGTGGAACGCCGGTGATCGCGGCGCAGGCGTCCTGCCTGCCCGAGGTCGTCGGCGACGCTGGCCTGCTGTGCTCGCCAACAGACCCGGAAGCCTACGCGGACGCCATCCGCCAGGTGGTCGAGGATTCCGGCCTGCGGGCACGCCTGGTCGCGGCCGGACTGGAGCGCGCCGCCGGGTTTTCCTGGGACCGCACCGCGGAGCTGACCCTGGCCGCCCTCGAGGACGCCGCATGAGCGACCACGGTCTGGTCCTCGTCACCGGCGGCGCCGGGTTCATCGGCTCGCACACGGTGGACGCCCTGCTCGAGCGTGGTTATCGAGTCCGCGTGCTCGACCTCCTGCAGCCCCGCGTGCACCCACACGGCTGGCCGAGCTATCTGTCCAGCGACGTCGAGCGCGTGCAGGGTGACGTCGCCGACCCCGTGGTCATGGAGCGCTGCCTTCGGGGCGTCGACTTCGTCATGCACCTCGCCGCCTACCAGGACTACCTGCCCGACTTCTCGCATTTCGTCCATACCAACGCCGAGAGCACGGCCCTGATCTTCGAGATCGCCGTCCGCGACCGGTTGCCAATCCGCAAGATGGTCTTCGCGTCATCTCAGTCAGTCGCCGGGGAGGGCCGGTACCGCTGCCGCGCTCACGGCGAGTTTCAGCCCGACCTCCGCCCTCTCGATCAGCTCGAGCGCGGCGACTGGGAGCTCCACTGCCCGGTCTGCGGCGATGAGATGGAGTCCCTTTTGATCCCGGAAGAGGTCTCACGCCCGCACACGGCGTACGGGATCTCCAAGTATTCGATCGAACTGCTTGCCCGGGCCCTGGGCGCGCGCTACGCCATCCCGACCGCCTGCATGCGCTACACCTACGTGCAGGGCGCCCGGAACTCGTTCTTCAACGCCTACTCGGGCATCTGCCGCATCTTCGCACTGCGCATAAGCAACGGCCTGCCCCCGGTCTGTTACGAGGACGGGCGCCAGCTTCGCGACTACGTGAACGTCCGCGACGTCGCCCTCGCCAACGTCCTTGCCATGGAAGACGCATCGCAACCTCACGCCGTCTACAACGCCGGCGGCGGCCGGGCGACGACGGTGGCCGAATTCGCGCGCCTGATGCTGGCCGCCATGGGCTCCCGGCTTGAGCCGTTGGTGCCCGGACAGTTTCGAGTCGGCGACACACGGCATACGGTCAGCGACATCTCGCGCCTCCAGGCACTTGGGTGGGAACCCACGATTCCGGTGGAGCAGAACATCCAGGAGTACCTGGACTGGATGTCCACGTTCGAGGGAACGCGGCAGTACCTCGAAGAGGCCGAACGGGTCATGACCGAACAGGCGGTGATTCGCACGGCCCGGTCGGCGTGACCGTCCTCGGGGGCCGGCGGGCCCTGGTCATCGGCGGAGGCCGTGGCATCGGGCGGGCTGTCGCGGTGGCCTTCGCGCAGGAGGGCGCCGAAGTGGCGGTCGCCTCGCGAACGGCTTCTGAGTTGGTGGAGACGGCGAGCCTTTGCTCCGCCGGTCCCGGCTGCGCGGTGGTCGCCGGCGACGTCTCCACCCGCGATGGAGCGCGGGAAATCCTCTCCCGGGCGATCGCCGCCCTCGGCGGGCTCGACGTGCTCGTCAACGCGGCCGCCGTCATGGGCCCGATCGGCGCCTTCGCGCAGACAGATCCCGACCAGTGGGATGCGGCCGTCAGGGTGAATCTGTTCGGGACCGCATACGCCTGCCGTGCGGCGCTGCCCGCTCTCCTCGAGTCCTCCGCCGCCAGCATCATCAACTTCTCGGGCGGGGGCGCGCTCTCCAACCGGCCCGCTTTCACGGCCTACGGCGTCTCCAAGGCAGGGGTTATCCGGCTCACGGAGACGCTGGCGGCGGAGCTGGCGGGAAGCGGCGTCCGCGTGAACGCGATCGCCCCCGGCCTGGTCGACACCAGGCTCCAGGACGCCGTCCTGGCGGCGGGTGAGCGCAGCGGCGAGGAGCTCCAGGTGATCCAGGGGCTGCGGCGCACAGGTCGAGGTGGCGCCGGCACGGGACCGGCCGCCGCGCTCTGCGTCTACCTGGCATCGGACCAATCCCGCGGCCTGACTGGCCGCGTCATCTCAGCCGTGCACGACGGCTGGACCAATTGGGGCCCCTCCGAGATCGCCCGCCTGGCCGGCACCGACTGGTACACCATGCGCCGGATCGATCCCCATACCGTGTCCGGCCTTGGCGAGGCCCCCGCTTGACCCTCCGCGTAGGGGTCATCGGCTGCGGTCTGATCGGCGGTCGCAGAGCGCGTTCAGCCGCCTCCCACCCCGGGAGCGCGCTGGTGGCAGTCACCGACGCCGACCCTGGCCGGGCGGCC
>CAZRMD010000170.1:0-6794 GCA_964601135.1 uncultured Actinomycetes bacterium
TCCTTTCCCAGAGGACTTTCACCTCCCAGCGACTGCCCATGCCGGGCGTACTAAAACGAAAAGGCCGGGCGCGATGCCCGGCCTCTTCGATCTGCCTGACTAGTGACTCAGGTTGCTGATAAACGAACTGGTCGGAGTTCCCAGCCCTGTGACGTCGTCGTAGCCTGCGGTGGTCTGCAAACTGAGCGTCTGGTTCATCGTCCGAAGCCGGTATAAGAGGCCGGCCGATGGATCGACACTGTTGGCGAAGTTGGTGCGGACTACCGCGACGGTCGACGCCGGGTTCACAATGTCCGTGAAGGCCGCCGAGCCGGCGAGGCCATAGAACACCGGGTTAGCGAACCCATGAGGCGCTCCGTGAGCTTGATCGGCAAGCGCCATGATCCCGGCCATGAGCGGCGACGAAAGGCTCGTTCCACCGATCCGGTACTCGCTGTAGTTTACGGACCCGTCCGGGAAGGTTTGCGTTTCGCCGATGATGTAGCCGGTATTGGGATCCGCAACCGCCGCGATGTCAGGAACCGCTCGGCCAGTGCGGCCTTGAGCTGTGAAGACACCCGACGGAACGACACCCACCTGATAGCCCGGCTCGGCGAAAACCCTGCTCACGCCACCGCCTGCGCCGTAGAGCCACGATCCTGGCGGCGTTGGCTTCCAGGTGCTTCCAGTCCAGCCACTGGTTCTCGTTCCCCAACCCGTTTCGAAGAGGTAGTTGTTACTCGCGCCAACCGCCAGGCTAGTGCCGCCAACCGCGGTGACGAATGGGCTCGAGGCTGGCCAGTCGGTGGTCCGGTAGCCGTCAACCAGCGACTCGTCGCTGTTGTCGCCTGACGAGAAGTAGATGCCGATGCCTTCGGTCACGCCCTGAAGGATGGTGTCCTCATACGGCTTGATGAACCCGGCTGGCAGCAGCTCGCTGTTGAACCCATAGGAGTTGGTCACGATCTGGGCGAGCTGCCGGTCAACAACGTGGTTGAGCGCAGCGTCGAGATCCTGGAAGTTGTTCGGAGCGCCGACGTAGACGATATTGGCACCCGGCGCCATTCCGTGAACAGCCTCCACGTCCAGGGTTTCCTCGCCGTACCAGCCCTGCGGGTCCTGCTTCATCCCACGCTCTGGATGGTTGTAGGTGCCGGGAGCCACGACCTGAGTGAACTGGTTGGCCTCAAGCGTTGGCAAACCGCGGTTCATTGACCATTGATTCGCGTCTTGCAGGATGGTTGGAGCTGCATAAGCGTCGATGATGGCGACGGTTTGACCTGAGCCGTCGTACGTGCTGTCAATGCCGTAGGCGCCCTTGATTTGCGCTGGGGTATAGCCACAGGGGGCGTAGGGCAAGGTGCCTTTTCCATACGGATTCGTAAAGCCGACCGCCTCCTTTTCACCCCAGTAGGTGGAGCAAGGCGTTCCGGTCACGAAGGCCGCCGGGGGCGGCGCATCACCGGTGGTGTTGTTGGTATGCACCAGTTGCGCGACGTCATCCAGCCCGATGACGCCACTGATCGATCCTGCAATCGAGGTTGGAACGGAAATATCCGTCGATGGTGCTCGCAGCGTCAGCCCCTCCACGCTGTAGGTCCCGAAGGTCGTGTTAAACGCCGCGGCAGCCTGGGCCACGGTCCCCTCGGCCGACACATAGTGGTTGTTGGCAGGTGTGTATACAACCGAGAACCCCTGGCTGCGCAACCAGGACTGAACCGCACCAACCTGGGCTTGAGTTGGCGCAAATTGCTGCCGGAACTGCTGCGGGCTCAAGTACTGTCCATAGGAAGCACTCTGAGGATCAGAGACCGCCTTCGCCAATGCCTCAACCGTCGACGCGTTGTTCCAGCCAAGGTAGACGCGAAAGCCGATCGAGTCCGATGCATTGGCAGCCCCTTTGAAATTGGCCGACGTGGCCCACGGCGGAACGTTTCCCGCCAGGACGGCGCGCGCCGATGGAGCCGCCAGCGCGGGGACGATCGAACCGAGTAGCGCGATAGACGCGACGATACCGACAATGCTGGTTTTGCTACGCAAGCGCTTCCCTCCCTGTTGAGTTTGAGTTCGATCTAGCGTAGCCGGATTTCAAGCCTCGGTCAACGTCCAGTTAACTGGCGTTAAGGCCTGTTGGTTGCTGCCGCCTTTCCTGAGTTCAGTAACCCCTTGACTCGGCCGTCGCGCAACCTCACACCCTCGCGCCGCAGGCGCCTGGCCTGCTCCTCGCGATGTCCGGCGACCGGCTCCCCGTTGGCCCGGACCACCCGCCACCAAGGGAGCCCGTGGGTCGTAGCCAGTACATTGCCGACCGCCCGGGCCGCCCGCGGGTAGCCGGCTCGCCGGGCCACCTCTCCGTAGCTGACAACCTCGCCACGGCCCAGGTCTCTGACGACCATCTGAACCGCTTCGACGAAGGTGCGCCTGCGCTTCGTCGCCATGCAAGACGCTGGTGGAAGGCTTCTGTCCTGGCGCTACTGACCGAGCGAACCGGCCTGGTCTGTCTCGCCCGGAGCCGCGCGGTCTTCCAGCCGACCCGTCAACTCGATCGAGCAGTCAAACGGCGACAGCTGCTCCACCAGTTGTTGGGCCTTGGCTTGCAGCGCCTCGACGGCCGCGACCGAATCCTTGGCATCGCTCTCTGCGGTGATCACTCGGCGTCCGCCGTCCGACCTGATCACGCAATCACTCCCACAGACCTCGTCGACTGTCGCACGCAACACGTCGTGCGGCGGCGTCACATGACACAGCAGGACGACGTCCATGCTCCAGCGGGCCGGCTCGCGATGGGGCGCTTCGTGAGCTTCGTCCAGTTGCTCGTTCATTCCTGAGACGACGATAGATCAACCGGCATTGCTCGGGCATCAGCCGTCGAGTCGGGAACGTTGCGCTCGAGCTCATCCAGCCAGACGCTTGCGGTTGAGTCGCTCGGTGCCCGCCAATCACCGCGCGGCGAAAGGGAGCCGCCAGATCCAACCTTCGGACTGTTGGGAATCGCCGAACGCTTGAACTGGCTAGTCTGAAAGAAGCGGACGAGGAACACTCGCAGCCAGTGCTTGATCTCCTTGAGGGCGTAGGCATTTCGCCGCTCAACCGGGATCAGATCCGGCCAGGTCCCCTGTCCTCGATCGCGCCAGGCGTGATGGGCCAGAAAGGCGACCCGGCTTGGCCGGAATCCAAAGCGGAGCACATAATAGAGGAAGAAGTCCTGCAGCTCGAAGGGGCCAATCACGCGTTCACTTTCTTGTGGCGTCTTTGGGTGTTCACCATCGCCGGACGGCACCAGCTCGGGGGAGATCACCGTATCGAGCACCGATTGGAGGACCGCACCAGCCTCGGGTCCGAGTTCATTCGTTTCGACCACCCAGCGCAGAACGAACTGAACCAGCGTCTTGGGAACCGAGGCGTTGACGCTGTAGTGCGCCATCTGGTCCCCCACTCCATAGGTCGCCCAGCCCAACGCCAGCTCACTCAGGTCCCCGGTGCCAACCACCAGCCCGTCATGAAGGTTGGCGAGCCGGAACAGATGCGAGGTTCGCTCTCCGGCCTGGACGTTCTCGTAGGTGCGGTCATAGACCGGCTCCGTAACAGCGGGGTGCTTGATATCGCGCAACATCTGGGTGGCCGAAGGCCGGATGTCGATTTCTCCCGCCGTCACCCCCAGCGCGTGCATCAGGCGGCGGGCATTGCGGAGCGTGGCCTCCGAGGTGGCAAACCCAGGCATCGTGAAGGCCAGCACGTTGGTGCGGGGCAGTCGCAGCTGGTCCATCGTGCGGACCGACACGATCAGGGCCTGCGCCGAATCGAGTCCGCCCGAAACCCCGATCACGACCTTCTTGATTCCGGTGGCCCGCAGCCGCGTCGCTAAGCCCTCCACCTGGATGCGAAACACCTCGGCACTGCGCTCGGATCGGCTCGCCGGATCGGCGGGTACATAGGGAAAGCGCTCGATCCCTCGCTGCAGCGCAACTTCCGTCCGCGGCAAGCCGATCTCGAACGACACGCGTCGCAGGCGTTCCAGGTGGGGACGATGGTCGTGCACCGAATCCGTATAGCTGGTCGTGCGCACCCGGTCGGCTACGAGCCGCTCGAGATCGATATCGGCTCCAATCAGCTGGTCCTCCACGGCAAAGCGGCGAGTCTCGGCGAGCAGGTCCCCGTTCTCATAGATCAGTCCGTGGCCATCCCAGGCCATGTCGGTGGTCGACTCGCCGCTGGCGGCGGCCGTGTAGAGATAGGCCGCGATGGTCCGTGCCGACTGCGAGGCGCAGAGCAGGCGACGGTAGTCGGCTTTTCCGATCGTGATGTTGCTCGCGGAGAGATTGGCCAGCACGGTGGCTCCGCCCATCGCCGCATACGTGCTCGGAGGAATCGGCACCCACAGGTCTTCGCAGATCTCCACGTGCAGCACAAACCCCTCGAGGTCGCGACTCTCGAACAGGAGATCGGGACCAAACGGTACGGCCTCACCCATGAGTCGGATCGTGTCGGCAACGGCGTCGCGCGCAGCACTGAATTGGCGCTTCTCATAGAACTCGCGATAGTTGGGCAGATAGCTCTTGGGCACGACACCGAGCACGCGGCCACGGTGGATCACGACGGCGCTATTGAAGAGCCGGTTCTCGGCGCGCAGGGGCGCGCCAACGACAATGACCGGCATCAGGCTGGCGCTCTCACGGACCAGCCTCTCCAGCGCCTCGCTGACTGCCTGGCTAAGCGCGTCCTGATGGAAGAGGTCGTCGTTCGAATATCCCGACAGCCCAAGCTCGGGAAAGGCGACGACGGTCGCGTGGGCGTTTGCGGCCCTCGTGGCCAGCGACAGGATTCGCTCGGCGTTGCGATGCGGTTCGGTCAGGCTCACTCGGGGAATCGCGACCATCGTTCGGGCGAATCCATGGGCGTAGAGCGAGCCAAACGGAGCACGGCTCGGCGACACGCTGCTATCGAGAGCGGATGGCTGCATGTCCCTTCAGCCCAATCCTATAGTTCGGCTGTCAGCTCACCTCATGAGGCCATTAGCTGCAGGGGAAGGGTGGATTCCGGTGGAAAGAGCCACCCTACCCCAGCTGTGAAGGGACACTTAGTAGACGCTTCGGAAGATGGAAATTTGACAGCCCCGGTCGCGTTTAACCGTGGGACATGCGGGCCGGCGCGGCCGGCCCGCACGGTTCGTGTCGCGCTCTAGCGCGGCGCCATCTTCAACAGCCCGAACGTTGCGCCTTGCGGGTCGGTGACGATTGCGAAGCGTCCGCCTGGAAAGTCCATCGGTGGAACCAGTTCCCGTGCACCGGCCCCGGTTGCCTTCTTGAACGTCTTGTCGACATCGTCGACCGAGAAGTACACCAGCCAGTAACTGGGCACGTCCTTGGGAACCATCGGCTGCATTTCCTGCCCGCCGGCGACGCTCTGCCCGCCCAACTGGAACTCGTGGTAGGGAGGTGAATCCGGACCTCCCGTGGGGCTGGTCTTGACGCTCCATCCGAACAGCTTCTGGTAAAAGGGGAGCGCCTTGTCGACGCCACGGGCGTTGAGCTCGGCCCAGCCGAAGGTGTTCGCCTCGCCGACCGGAAAGACGCCCGACATCGCTTGGGGCTGCCATGCAGAGATCACCGCACCGGATGGATCCTGGAATGCACCCATCCTTCCCTGATCGCCCACATCAAACGGCGGCGCCACGACCTTGCCACCGGCGGCCTGTACCTTTTTGGCCAGGTCATCGATGTCGTCCGTGCCGATGTAGATCGTCCAGGCAGTTGGAGCCTCGGCGGACATCTTGGGGCCGATGCCGGCCACCTGCCTGTCGCCGACCTTAGCCATGCCGTAGCCGCCGTATTGTGGATCAGGGTTGACCTCGACCTTCCAGCCGAACACCGTTGAATAGAATTTCCGCGCCCCTTCGGCGTCCGGGCTGGACAGGTCGGTCCAAACCGGCCTATTCGCGATCGCAGTCTTCGTTTCTGCCATTCCCGCCTCCTTCAATGAACTGCGCCCCAGTTGAATTCACGGGTTTGGGGAGTATGCCTATTTTCCCAGCTTTGCCGAGATCTCGCCGTTTGGAGTTCAGAAACGATGGAGCAGCGGGATTGGGGGCGCGATTACATAGTTGAGCTGGATCAATGCGATCAATGTGATACTCACCCAGGTCGGAAAGAACAGCGAAAAAGGAAGTCTGGACCTCGCTTGAGGAGCTGGCGCCAGAGGTCGGCGTCGCTTGCCGACGAGCTCAGCGTCGGCACAGCCAAGCCCAGGACGAGCAGCGTCATGCCCACCGCGAAGATGCCATCCGGGATTCCGGCGAGGCGGTTGAGGCTCGTCCCCGCCAGGTCGTTATAGCGCCGTAGGCCGTCCTCCACCTACCCTCCGGTGACAGCGATGAATTTCTCGAGCCGACTCAGTCTGAAGAGGCAGATGACGTTCCGCACGATCACCCTGGATTGCGCCTGCTTGAAGCACGCCAATGCTGGGACGATCGATGCGATCGCGCGCGTGCATCGCGACGTCCGCCGCCAGGGGATGGCGTTGCGGCTGGATAATGCCAGCGGATTCCTGGTCGCCCTGATCGATTTCTTCGGCTTGGCGGAGGTGCTAGGCGTCCAGCCGGGGCGGCAGGCCGAACAGCGGAAATAGCCTCGCCGTATCTAGGAAGAACGTGATGTCGGCAATCTGGCCTTCTGAGAGCTGGATGACCTGCAGCGCCCAGGGCTCGTGGCCTCCCTGTGGGCTGGGCTTGTACTGCCCATAGGTCGGCATCCCGTTCGCGCTGAGCGCCGGGATGACTCGCGAACCCTGGCAGCCGATTCCGGGGCCAAACCACCAGG
>CAZRMD010000171.1:0-6765 GCA_964601135.1 uncultured Actinomycetes bacterium
GTTTCGTGGGTGCGCCGCCGCACAAAATCGCGCATCACCCAGATGAGGACAAATGGCGCAAGTACTAGACCAGGAGACTGTTCGTCAGGAGACTACGACGGCGGAGCCGGCGGCGACCCAGGCGGCGACGCCGACATCATCGGTGGCGACCAGTCGGATTTGGCGGACCTCGATGGCATCGGTTCAGGCCGGCAACTACAACGATCGAGCGATCCAAGTCGTCTGGTGGATCGTCGGGCTCGTTGACATCCTGCTGGCGATTCGCTTCCTCCTGAAGCTGCTCGGCGGATCAACCGTTTCGGGCTTCGTGACATTCATGTACAACATCACCCAGCCGCTGGTGGCCCCGTTCCACGGCATCTTCAACACGACCGTGCAGGGGCGTTCGATCCTGGAGCCCGAATCGCTGGTAGCGATCGCCATCTACTCGCTGATCGGCTGGGGGATCGTCTCCCTGGTTCGCATGATGACCCGCACGCGCCGCGCTGACGCCGTCTGACATCACGAGGAGCTGGTCGACGACCGAACCGGCTCCTCAGTTCGCCACCATTATTTGGCAACGACTTAACGCATTTCTGGAGGAGTCATGAACGCTATCGCCATCATCGCCATCGTCGTCATCGGTCTGGGCCTACTCGGGCTGCTGCTCGCGATCCGGATCGTGCAGCAATACGAGATGGGGGTCCACTTCCGTCTCGGCACCGTGATCGGAGTCCGTAAACCGGGCCTGCGGCCGATCGTGCCGATTATCGATGTCCTGCGCCGGGTGTCCTTGCGGATCGTCACGATGCCAATTCAGTCGCAGGGGATCATCACCCGCGACAACGTCAGCATCGACGTTTCCGCGGTCGCCTATTTCAAAGTGGTCGACGCCGTGAAGTCGGTCATCGCGATTGAGAACGTGGGCGCCGCCATCAACCAGATCGCGCAGACGACGCTGCGAAAGGTGGTTGGCCAGCACACACTCGATGAAACCCTTGCCGAGACCGACAAGATCAACCAGAGCATCCGCGAGATTCTCGACGTCGCCACTGCCGACTGGGGCCTGCTCGTCACACTCGTGGAGCTCAAGGACATCCAGCTGCCCGACAGCATGAAACGAGCGATGGCTCGTCAGGCCGAGGCGGAGCGGGAGAAGCGCGCGAAGATCATCGCCGCCGATGGCGAGGCACTGGCCGCGGACAGGCTGGCGGCCGCCGCCGACATCATGATGGCGCACCCCCTGGCGCTGCAACTGCGCAATCTGCAGACGCTGGTCGAGATCGGCGTGGACAAGAACACGACCGTGGTGTTCCCGGCTCCCTTGATGAGCACCATCCAGGAACTTGGCGCCTTCATGTCCCGAGAAGCTACGGCCGCCGGCGCAGTTCCGGCGCCGCGCGCAACGCTTCCCTCTCGCAACGGGGAGGCCCCCAAAGTCGGTGCGGCCGTTTCCTAGCCAGCTGGCCGTCGCGTTGACCTGTAAGTCGAGGCAGGAGCTGATGGCTCTTGCCTCGATCCGTCATCCGAATGAAGGATGACAGCCGCGCCAGCGACCTGCATAGTCGTTCATGCCTCTGAGGAGGTAGCCGTTTTCTGAGGTCAGCGTTCCCCGAGGGCTCGCCTGGCCGTGGAAAGGAGGTGCGTCCTGCTTGACCACAGGCTGTCGCTGGCGGGGGATCAGCCCGTTCTGATTGTCGACGACGATGCGTCGATTCGCACCATGCTGGCGATAATGTTCAAGTCCGACGGCTGGCAGGTCGTGGAAGCCGAAGACGGCAACGAGGGCCTGAGAGTCTGTCTGAAGATCCGTCCCTGGGCGGCGGTGGTTGATGCGCGGATGCCGGGACTTGGCGGCTTGCAATTGACGCGCGTCCTCAGACAGGCGGGTCTGGGCTCCGGGCAATTACGCATCATCGTCTTCACAGCGGGCATGACGACTGCCGAAGACGCGATCGAGGCCGGTGCCGATCGCTTGTTCCTTAAGGACCAGTCGCTGCTGCTGCGTCGGGCGCTACGAGCGGACGCTCTCGCGCCAGGTCAGCCGGTCGGCGGACCAGCCTTGGCCGTCTGACGCCGGGAATTCCTAGCGACCATCCGAAGCTGCGTGATCCGCGCGGCGCCGAAAGCCAGGACAATAATCGCCCCCAGAATCACCGCGAACAGCAAGGCGACTGCCAGGGGCAGGTGGCCATGGAAGACGAGGAAGGAGAGCTCGACGCTCTGAAGGTTCTGAAGGATAAAGACGAGGATCAGTACCAGCGCGACAATCCCAACGACGAGTGCCGTCCAGGCGCCGCTCAGGCGCGTGCGACGTTCACCCGGATAGGGTTGCGCGTCGGACGTTGAGGGACTGTCCATCTCTATGCCGTATTTACGCTCTCTGCTGGGTATCCGTCAAGGCCCCGGGCGGATAGTCCCGAATCGGAGCCGAGTCCCGGATGATCCGGCGCGGCCGCTCAGGCGCGATCTCGGCAAACTCACCATCATCGTCCTCAACGACCAGCGTATGGTCGGGCCGGAGTGCTGCCCAGACTCGACGGACCGCGCCGCCCTCCGACCCCTTGCCGACGTACAGGTACTTGCGGTGACAGCCGTGCGCGCGGCCAAGGAGTTCGACGCGTCCAAAGATTTCCTGGGCATCAAGATCGTTGAGGTACGGATCGGCGATCTCCATGAGGTGCGGAAACCCGGTCGGGACTGGTCCTTGGCCGCGATAAAGGAAGACGATTGGACCACCCCGAGCCACGCCTACCGCCGCCGCCGCCAGCGCAACCGCCCGCCCGCTGTCATCGGGTAGAACGGCCAGCACCGAGCAAGGACCGATCCGTCGAGCCCGCGAAAGCAGCATGGGCGGTCTGTCAGCCCGTAGCAGATAGGGGAAGACGACCGGCAGCCCTCTGCGGTGCGCGACTGCATGGGTGGAGAGCGCGATTGTGACCCCGATCACGGTAAGGCCGCCGCCGAAGAGGGTTGCCGCTGGCTTAGCGATCAGATTGATCATCCAGGCCAGCGTGACGGCTGCGGTCGTCAGCACCCCAACCACGAAAATCGGCTTTGCGACCCGCTCGTGCCAGCGGAGGACGTCGAGCGACATGGAGGTCAGCATGAAGGCGCCCAGGAGGCCAAAGGCGTAGAGCTCTCCCAGGATCACGGTTGCTCCCGCCGATGCCACAACCACCGCGATCGGGATGGCGACCGCAACCAAAATCGCCCAGTGGGGGGTGTCGCGCCAGTGATTGCGCCGCGCCAGAAGTCGGGGCAGGAAGCGCATGCGCGAGAGCGCCAGGAAGATGTGGTAGCTCCCGATCAAGGCCGTGTTGCTGGCGAAAATCAGAAGCAGCGCCCCGCTGATGGCAACCGTCCAGGCCAGGTAGCGGCCGGCCGCGTAGCCACCCAGCAGAGAGATGAACTGGTTCGGATTGGTGTGCCGGGCGTCTAGCAGCGTGGTCGACCACAGGGTGAGCAGCGGACTGGTGACGGCGATGGTGATCACGACCAATCCCATGGTGAGGTTCGCGACCCGACGCCGCGGCTCGGCCATGGAGGGCGCAAGTTGGGCGATGCTCTCCAGGCCGGAAAAAGCCAGAAACGCCCCGGCGAAGCCAGTGAGCAGCAACACTGGGTTCAGCGGCGGCTTCCCCGCGATGACGCGATGCAGGGAGTCGAAAACGTGGGCCGGGCCAACGTGGACGATGACGGCCACCACAACGGTGAGTTGCGCCACACCGGCGATGACGGCAAAGAGCGCCGCCCCCTCCGCGCTGGTTTTGACGCCGATCAGGTTCAGGCCGGCCAGGAGCACCAGGGCTGCCACCGTGGCTGGCACGATGATCGGCTCCAGTCGTGTGAAGATGACGCTGAGGTAGATCACGCCCGACAATGCGCTCAGGGCGACGGTCAGGAAGTAGTCGACGAGGATGAAGAGACCGCCAACCAACCCCACGTATGGATGGAACGCCCGCGTGCCGACCGTGACGACGCCGCCCCCCTCGGGGAAGCGAACCGTGACTTCCGCGTACTTGACCGCGAGCAAGACGAATACCACCAGGGTCATGGCAACGAAAAGCGCGGCTCTGGCGCCGACCTGCCCAAAGAGAATTCCGGGGGTGTAGTAGACCGACGTTCCGATGTCCGCGAAGACCACCGCCCAGCAGAGGAAGGGACCAAGCCGCTGTCGTCTCCGGCAGCGGGCGGCCCGTGATTCCGGCTGAGCTCCCATCGATCGCTAAGTCGGACGCTTGGTCAGCGGCGGCGCTCGAGCCGCTCGACAGCGAGCGTCGCTTTCGCCTGTCCGAACGGGCGCCTCGGCAGCATCGAGCGGACCGCGCTGATGGCGGATTTCTCCATCGTGTCGGAGTTATCGCCCCTAACCAGCGGAGCGATCCACACGCTGCCATCGGGCTCGGGAGCGAAATCCCATTCCCAGCCCTGTTGCGCGTTTTCCAGGGCAAGGCGGGCCGCCTGTTGTTCGTCCGGGGTCAGGCCGGTGACTCGGAGCCAAACGTGATAGGCGCCGTATTTCATGGGGGCGTCAGCGCACTTGCCGGGTGCGCACTCCATAGAGCGCTTCGATGGGCCCTTGGACCATGTAGGTCACGTCGTTCAGAATCTCGCGGAACTCCCATTTGCGGCTAGTTGCGCTGATCTTGAAGCTCGGCCTTCGCCCGTCCCGCGCCACGGTGTGCCACTGCCCGTCATGCAGAAGGACGGCCTCGACGTTCTTGGTGTCGATTGACCCCCACTTCATTTGCTCAGTCTAGGACGTACTTAATCCGTGAACGCCACGAGAGCCGGGAGAGAGCGGCACCCACCGGGGCGCCGCTCTCGGGTCAAGGTCCGAAAAGCGAGTCGGCGGTCGTCAGTTCTTTGCGGGAACCGGCATCACACCGAGCTGGCTGAGCAACTGGACCATGTCGAAGTAGAGGCGGGTCTCCACCTGGAGATCATTCTCGTACCGGTTGATCGAGACAGAGCGGCCGGCGACTTTGCGGTTGGTGGCCTGGATGGTCCCCATCGGGCCGGTCAGCGGCGCGGTATGCGTTCCTTCGAAGATGAATTCCCGAACGACCCAGTCGCCGCTGACGATCTCGTGCGTGACATTGATCTTCGCGTCGGGGAACGCCTTGAGCCAGCCATAGGTGTAGCCGAGGATTGCCTCTTTCCCTTCCAGCCGTACATCGCCCGGCGCGGTGAATGTGGCGTTCGGAGCAATCAGCGAGCTCAGCGTCTTCTCGTCGTGCGCGTTGAATGCGTCGTTGAACTTGGCTGCGAGGACCTTGGGATCAGTGATGACGGTCGACATAGCGGATTGTCCTTTCGAATCCTTCTAAGAACTCTCGGCCCAGCCTGTGGCGGACCTCATGTGGGGAGCCTGACGGCCCATGCCCTCACCCGTGTTGGGGCAATCACGTTTATACCCAAGGGCGCCCCAGTTCAACCCTGCCCGGTTGGCCCGGTCTGAATGTGGGTATATACAAAGTCTCAGCGCCCAAGCTGTTGCCCCCTCTCACCCCTTTCGGGGTCCGGACGGCCTTTTGTGCTCCTGAGCAAAGGACTTGAAATGACAACCTACCATTGGTTGGGACCAGGCTCCGATCTGATGATTTCGCCGCGTTCGATGGATCGTCTGTATGAGCGGTTCTTCGGTTACGGTGCGACGACTCAGGAGGATGGCACGCCGACCTATGCCCTGCCGGTAGACATCCTGGAGACAGATGACGCCTACGTTCTCCACGCCACCGTCGCGGACGTCCCGTCGGACGCTGTTGAGGTGACCTTCGAGGGAGGAGTCCTCAGCATCGCCGTAAAGGCTGTGCCGCCTGAAGTGCAGGGCACGCTGATTCGCCAGGAGCGACCCTGGGGTAACTGGAGCCGCAAGCTGGAGCTGCCCACAGAAGTCGACTCGGCGAACATCGCCGCCCAGTTTCACAACGGCGTCTTGACCCTGCGCGTGCCAAAGGCCGCGAAAGCGAAACCGGTGCGAATCCCTGTCGGCGCCGCCGGCAAGGTGACCGGAAGCTAAGCACGAAGGCCGGGACCTGGCCGCGTTCAGGTCTCGGCCGATGTTCGGCGGATGCAGCGGCTCCAGGAAGTCACACCACGGAGGTCAGGTAATGGCGGTCGTTCCCCAGATCGAGGTCGGCGCGGACTACAAGGAGAAGTACGGCTTCTTCGATGCGGAGAACTACGTCTTCAAAGCCAAACGGGGGCTGAGTGAGGCCGTCGTCAAGGAAATCTCCTGGATGAAGCACGAGCCGGAATGGATGACGAAGTTCCGGTTGCGCTCGCTGCAGATCTACCAGAAGAAGGAGATGCCCAGCTGGGGCGCGGATCTCTCCAAGATCGACTTTGACAACATCTATTACTACCTGAAGTCAACCGAAAAGCAGGGTAAGACCTGGGACGACGTGCCTGCCGACATCAAGCGGACGTTTGACCGGCTGGGCGTCCCCCAGGCGGAAAAAAAGTTCCTGGCCGGCGTCGCGGCCCAATACGAGTCGGAAGTGATCTATCACTCCCTCCACAAGGAGCTTGCGGACCGGGGCGTCATCTTCGTCGATACCGACACGGCTCTTCGGGAGCACCCCGATTTGTTCAAGCAATACTTCGGCACGATCATCCCGCCGGCGGACAACAAGCTCGCCGCGCTCAACAGCGCGGTCTGGTCGGGCGGTTCGTTCATCTACGTGCCGAAAGGCGTCAAGGTCGAGATCCCCCTGCAAGCGTATTTCCGGATCAACGCCGAGAACATGGGCCAGTTCGAGCGGACGCTGATCATCTGTG
>CAZRMD010000172.1:0-1535 GCA_964601135.1 uncultured Actinomycetes bacterium
TGGTCCAGGCCTTGCTCGTCCGCCGCTGGTTGCGCGCTCGAACCAGTTGGCGGGCCAACCAGGTCGCTTCGTTCACTAGCGCCGGTGTGAGTCACCGAACGATCGCGCCGTATCCGCCGATCACGGTAGGTCGAGCGCGAGTACTGCGGACATGTCGGTGCGCCTGACGCTGAATGTCCAGCAACCACCGATTGGAAACAACCAGTTCGTCCCGAACTCGTCGGCCCCACCGATGCTGCTTGGCCCGTGCGGGATAACACCTTGATCCGGACGGATGCTTGCGGCGGACGAACTCGAGGCGAATATGTCGGGCTCGCCGTGGCCCGAGACGGTCCACCGGATCTTTACGGAGCGCAGTCCCGAAGGCCCAATGAACGGATCGTTCTCAACGTACGCGTAGACAGCGGCGCCCCGCGGTTCCGCGTCGCCTCGGTACTCGGCGCCGGCGGTGAGTCGAGCAGGAGCCGTACATGAAGCGGATGTGATCGCACTCGCGCTTGATGCCGGCGATGGTGGAGTTCTCGGGCTGGTGCTGCCGCTAGCTGCGGAGGAGCATGCGGCCGCGACGACGAGGAAGCCGCCGCAAATTGCACCCCTGATGGAGTAAGCCGCTCGACTCGGCAAGGCGTGGCCCCCAGTCCTGTCGCTACCTGCGCACTGTACTAGCGATTCGCCAACGCGGATCACGGGCCTTCGTACGGCGCCGCCCCGACGCGTGGCTAGCCGAGAAGTATTGGAGAAGCCAAGGCTAGGAGAGTGACGGCTGCCCTCTGGGTGCAGGCCCACACTGGGCCTACCGGTGGCCCACACTGGGCCCATTTCCCGGCATATTGCCGGAGCGAGATAACCGGCGTTGCCGGAGGGGGCCAGCCCAGGTCATCGGGCAAACCAGCCGTCGAGAAGTGGTAGAAGCGCGCCGGCCGCCACATCGTAGTCGAGTGCGTCGGGAGCAACCGCTCTGACGACGCGGTCGTACCCTCGCTCGAGCCTGCCGATGCCGTGCCGCACGCGCTCTAGATGGTTACCGCCGACCAGTTCGAACTTCGCTGTGATCAGCGTCCGCATCACGTCCCGCTCTGGCCGAACACCTCTAGTGACCAGTAGGAACGCAACGTCAGCGAGATCGGTGGCTCGCTGTCGCTGAGCGATCGCTCGCAGCTTTTCAGCGACGACTTCACGCGGATCGAGAACGGGGACATCGAATGGTTCGTAGAACGGTGAGCCGATCGACGCGCTGACGGGGCCCAGCACAACACCCTCTCGATAGCCCACCTCAACGGCGACCACGCCGCGACCGCCGCACGGCCCGTGGTATCTCACGTCGGCGAAATCGAGGCTCCTTCCACTGTCGGTTTCGGGGTCCGCTACACGCAGTCTGAAATGCTCCCGGCAGCTGCTAGCAATTACCCGCTGAACATCTCTCGGATCGAACTTGTGCTTCGGCGGCTGAAGGCGCGTCGCGTCGATGTCGTTGGACATCCTCTGTTGCCCATATGCATGACGAAGAACGAATCCACCCTTGAAGCACAGGGCGC
>CAZRMD010000172.1:1545-6706 GCA_964601135.1 uncultured Actinomycetes bacterium
CTCGCCAGCGATGGTCACCAGGAGGAAGTCGCGCTCCAGCAGATCTAGGGGGATCTAAGTTCGCTCGGAGAGGTCGCGCAGATCGTCAGACGTGAAGATGAGAGGCCTCAAGTGTTCGACTCGAACAGGAGGCGCAGATCCGCGTTGACCCGCACCATCCACTTCGCGTCTACTGCACCGCCGCTATTGCTAACGCCAGTTCGCAGAGGCGTGACGCTGTGACTAGTACCGCGAAGCGAAAGGAACGGAGAAGCTGCGTCTGGCCCTGCTAAGTGCTCGACGAGGTACCCGACACGGCGCGCCGTAGCGGCGTTTCTGTACCGCGCGGCTGCCCTGGCAAGACGCGCGGAGAACCCCTCACGAGCGAGCGCGGCCCGTAGTGCCCTCGCAGCGACCGAGAGCGAGACGCCCCATACCGGCTGAGCAATGCTGTCGAGGATCGCACGCTCTGGCGTAGCGATGTGCGTCGCGCGTCGCGAGCGGCCATAGGGGCGCCAACCCCAAATGTCTGAGTCCTTGACCACCGCGTACTGAATTGACTCGCCAAGCCACGCCCAATCGCGCACCGGCGTGGAGACGAGCACTGTCGTCCGGCGATAAGCCTGGTCGGTCAGGCTGTGGACAGATAGGGCCTTGCCGGCCGTGACCATGTGGCGGATCGGCGACAGTTCGCCAACGAGCTCCAACGCGCCGACATCCATCGTGCCCGCCCTCGATCGGACTACGTATGCCCCCCGGCGAACGCGTCGAAGCGTGCCAGCAGCAGCCAGCCGCCGAATGACCGCCGAGCTTCGTGCGGGGTCATGTGTTACCGAGTTGACGATCTCGAGATCGTCCGGAATGCGAAGAACGCGAATCCTTCGCCGGTCGAGCTGTGCGAGCACCTGGCGGCCGCCGGTGGCCGCGGCGGGTGCGCTTGCCGTCGTTGTCGATGTGGGTATGGTAGCTCCGCTAGGGACTGGCATATGAGAGGCTCGTTGGGCAAGTTCCGCTCGAACTTCCCAAATCGAGAAGCAATACTACATGATTTTCGTCAATTACGCTTTTCGAATTGGGGGGCGCAAAGTTTGAAGCCTTGTGCGGGCTGACAAGGCTATCGAGGCGCCGGCGAGTGAGCTCAGCTCACCCGGTAGATCCAGTCCACCGAACTCGTGGTACCTGGGGCTTCCGGCCCCGTCTCCCGCTCCATACTTCCGTATTCGAACTTTCGCAGCCCAAGCAAGAGATCGAAGGGCGGCTGGTGCTTGACGTCCGCGATCTCGCCACCGCGGACCTCGAACCGCTCGAAGACCGCTGAGTTGAGGCTGTGCCGGTCACACTCGTTGGCCGCTCGGTAGACCGCGCCGCAGTTCGAGGCGAAGCGGATCGCGATCTCCAGGATCTCCGATCACTCGGCGAGGCTGGCATCAGCACCGGAGAGGCGCTCCTCCACTTCGCGGACCTCATTGCTCGTGGAGGCGGACGCCGTCGGCCCCGACGATCACGAGCCGCGTGAAGGCGATGAGCAGGGTCGCCTCCAGTTCTGGGTCATCGCTTGAACAGGCGGCCACACGGCGGAGGGCGGCGTGGTCGGTGCCCCGGGCGGCCGCTCGCAGCAGCCGAGTAGACAGCGCCAGCAGCGGATGCCCGAGGTGCGCGAGAACGACGTCCTGGTTGCCGCTGGCGAGGACGGGGTCGAAGGTGATCGGCCTCGGCTGGCCGGTGAGCGGGTCGCCGACGCCCCTCCTGCGCTCGCGCCCAAGTGCCCGTCAGGACGGTCAGGCGGAAGAGGCCGTCGCCTGGCGGCTTGAGGTCGGACTGCCGGGCGAGATGCAGCGCAATGTGTACGGCGCGCTCGAGGTTGTCCGGCTGGACGCGCAAGTCCTCGATGCTCTGCGCAACCGCCGGCTGAGCTGATCGACGCTGTGCTCGGAGTCGTCGGTAGCTCGCCGCCGAGAGTGCCCAAAACTTAGAGTTTCCTCGGGCGTGAGTCGCACTCTTGCTCCGACAACGGTCCGGGTGATCGGGGTGATCGCCGCCCTGGCGGCGCTGGTGACCGTTGCGCTGGCGGTGGTCAGCATGGCCTCTGAGGCGACTCCGGCGTTGCATGCCTGGGAGGCGGGGCTTGTCGTCGCTGCCAACCTTCTTTTGGTGCCGCCCGCGCTGTTTCTCATGGCCTGGCTCTCGCCTTTGCACCGGGCGCTGGCGGTGGCTGCGGGCGCCTGTGGCGTCCTGTCGCTGCTGCTGTGGGCCGCCGCGCCCCTCTTCAACCTCTGGCGCTTCGAGTGGGTCTGGATCGGGCTTTCGGCAGTGTGGTGGCTGGGCACCGCGCCTCTGCTGATGAAGGTGCGCCGCCGATTGGGAATTCTGACCGTGGTCGTGGGTGTGGCCGCGGCTCTTGACGCGGTCGCAACCGCCATTCCGGAGGTCCCCTTTCCAGCCTCCGCGCTGGTGGGTGCGTGGAAGCTGCCTCTGAGCCTGATCTGGATCATCTGGCTGGCGGTCGATCTGATGAAACCGCGCCCGATATCGGCCTGAGCGGCCGGGGCGGACGTACAAGGGGTACGAGGTGCTCGTCCGGGTGCACATGGCCCTCCGACCAGCAGCTCTCCGAGTTGCGCGCGATCGGCGCCGTGAGGAGGCCCTGGCCGGCGACCCACCTGCGCGTCCCCTGCCGCGTGCGCGCCGCCGGCGCCTTGGGGCACGTCCGGCGCTGGTGCAGCTGCAGAACCAACCCGCTCCTAGTACACGGTCTCAGAGATACGTTGCCGGTTCGGTCGCAGGCGAACGCCAGGTCGCCGGTCAGAGACAGGAGGCCCCCGAAGGGTCGGAAACTAGGAGGAATGTGATGAAGGGGGCCTCCCCGGGGCAGCGCCTTGAGTGGACACTTCGAGGTGTCTATCCCAAACCAGCAAGGCCCATCGATACATGGTGCACGCAGGACTCGACCGGAGTCGCAAACGACTGGACGTGCAGCCGCTCAGCGAAGACGGCGCCCGTCTTCACCAGCTCGCGCTCAGCCCCATCGGGGCGCATCTTCCGAGCACCGTGGACCACTTCGGCCGGGGTGCGGCCGTTGTGGTTGCCTGGGTCGCTGCTCGTCACTGTCGCCACCGCATCCCTGCCGTGTCTCGCGAGCTCATCACCCAGGGCGCGTAGAAGAGAACGCGGCGCTTTGGGATCCTCATGATCCTCGCCTCGGCTGGGCATCGTACCCACCGGGGCGCCTCATCGACGGACGTTTAGTGCTCCAACCAGCTCGGTGCGTGAGTCGGGTGCGGCCTCTTCGGGACCACGAGTCCGGAGAAACCGCTCCAACCATGTTCAGCAAGCGCTCCAACGCGGTCATTCAGCAGAGCCTGAACTTGCCAAGGCTGAGATAGCGGTTCGAACCCGGTCTTCGAGGCGAGCGCTGGCGCCGGCTTCCACAGGAAAGAGAAGCGATCCCAAGCATTTGTGACGGCAGCCCCGTGACATTGGGACGCCGGGTCGCCGAGCCTCCGCATCGAAAGATCCGCACCCGGCGGATCCACGAAACACACAGGAGGACTTTCGTATGAGCAGCCGTAACTGGGAGCGGGTCACCGCCATTGCCGGGATCTTGACTGTGTTCCTCTTCGTGGCCGAGATTGCCACGTGGGGAAACCCGGAGTACGGAGACCCGGTGTCGAAGATCCGCACGGTCTTCGTCGACAACCAGCGAATGGCGTACGTCAGTATCGAGCTCGCGGCCTGGTCTCTCGTCGCCATGCTGGTGTTCGCGGCCGGCTTCGCGGCAATCCTGCGACGGCTTCAGCCAGACAACGAAATTCTCGCTCCGGTCATCGTCGGCTCGGCGGCGATCTTCGGCGGCGCACAGATCGCATTCGGTGCGGTGAGCGGCGCGCTCGCGCTCGAAGCGGTCCACGCGACGGACAGTGAGATCAACATGATGCAGGCGGCGCTGACCTACCTCGACGCGCTGCGCTTCATGCCATTTGCCTTGCTGACGGTCGCGGCCGGCATCGCGCAGGTGTCCGCGCCCGGTTTCGCGCGCTGGATCGGGTGGATCGGGATCGCCAGCGGCGCCGCCAACCTGGTCGCCCAGCTCTCGATGTTCGACCCCATGGGAGCCCTGGGCCACCTCGGCAGCGCGGGCCAGCTCGGCTTCCTGCTCTACATCATCTGGACGGTCGCGATCGCCGTGACCCTGTTCCGCCGTCCGCTGCTGGCGTCGTCCCACCCCATGGCGGCCGGGCAAGCCGAGGCGGTGTCGGCGTAGACGCCGCCCGGCGCCCGATGCACCATACGGCTGTGCTCTCGACCAGATGGCCGGCGCTGGCGCGACTGGCGTGGATGGCTCTGGCAGTGGCGGGCGTCTCTCTCTCTGTGGCGGCGGCGCCCGCCCAGTTGCGAGAGTTCATGGAGGTGTGCACTACTCAGGCAAACTGCCCTGAGCCGCACCTCACCACTGCCCGAATCGCCGAGCTCAACGCGCTTGGCATCCCGGCCGTCGCTTTCGGAGCCTACTTGACAGCGGTGGCGGCGCTCTGGGCGCTCATCTACCTGGGCACCGGCGCGCTGATCCTGTGGCGGCGTGCCGAGCGGCCCATGGCCCTCCTGGCCGCCACGTTCCTGCTCACATTCGGACTCGGGAACAGCTTCCTCGGCGCGGGCCAGGGACCGCACGGCGACGTTCCGCTGGCAAGCCAGGTTTTCGAGTTCGTCGGTTTCGCCTCATTGCTGCTGTTCGTCTTCTTGTTCCCCCAGGGACGGTTCGCGCCCGGCTGGACGCGGTGGCTGGCCGCGATGGCCGTTGCCTGGCAGGTGCCGGAGACCTTCTTCCGCGGCTCTTCCATCAGCAGCGAGACCTGGCCGCGGCCGCTCGCGATGCTGCCCTACGTCCTGATTCTCGGGGGCGCGGTCTGGAGCCAGGTGTACCGATACCGGCGCGTCTCGGATGCTGCGGAGCGGGAGGAGGCGCGCTGGGTCGTGGCCGGAATCCTCGCGACGGTCGCCGGCTTCCTTTTCGTCGGAGCGCTCAACGCGCTGCAGGGGTCCGCCCCAACCGACGTATTCGGGCTCCTGATCGAAGCAACCGCCTACTACGTCGCGCTGCTGCCGCTGCCGCTATCCATCGCCGTCGCAATCCTGCGTCAGCGGCTGTGGGGCCTCGAGGTGGTCGTCAATCGCGCGCTCATCT
>CAZRMD010000173.1:0-6681 GCA_964601135.1 uncultured Actinomycetes bacterium
AGCGCGTGATAGCCGATGTCGTCGAGCGTCTTGGCGATCGGCAGCACGTGCTGCAGCTTGAGGCGCCCCTGCACGAGGCTCTGCTGCCCGTCACGCAGCACGGTCTCCGTGATCAGGACCTTGGGCACGCAGTCATTCTATTCCCGGTTTTTACGCCGGTTTCGAGCTTCGGCTGGCCTCTCGTCGCTTGACGAGTTTTTCTCTCGCCGTCGGGTCCTGCAGCGCGAGGATGGCCATGGCCAGGTGTGCCGCATTGCGTGCTCCCGCATCGCCGATGGCGACAGTGGCGACGGGAATCCCGGCCGGCATCTGGGCCATGGAGAGCAGCGCATCGAGCCCACCCAGCGCCCCGGCGGACATCGGCACGCCGATCACCGGCAGGACGCTCCACGCGGCCACCACCCCTGGCAGATGCGCGGCGCCGCCCGCCGCCGCGATCAGCACCTTGAGGCCGCGCCCCTCGGCCGACGTTGCCCATTGCCGGCAACCCTCGGGATCGCGGTGCGCCGAACGCACTACCACCTCATAGGACACGCCGTAGCCATCGAGGACCTCGCAGCAGCGCTGCATCGTCGGCCGATCCGACTCGCTGCCCATCACGATTCCGACCGGCGGTGCGTCGCTCATGGAAGCGCTGGCGCCTCGACCTCGCGCAGCGCCAGATCGTGGCGGTACGTGGCGCCTGCGAAACGGATACGCTCGGCGTTGCGGTAAACGCGGTCGCGGGCATCGATCATCGAATCGCCCAGGCCGACGACAGTCAGGACGCGGCCGCCCGCGGTTACGTAACCGGACGAATCAGCAGCGGTGCCGGCGTGGAAGAGAAAGACACCGGGTTCGATCGTTCCCAGCCCCTCGATCGGGTATCCGGTCTCGTAGGTTCCAGGGTAGCCGCGCGAGGCCAGCACGACGCCGACACAGGCACAGCTCGACCACGATGGCTTGACAGCGTCGAGCTGTCCGCGAACTGCGGACTCGAGGAGGGCGATCAGGTCAGTCTCCAACCGGGGCAGCACCACCTGGGTTTCTGGGTCGCCAAACCTGGCATTGAATTCCAGCACCTGGACTCCCGATCCGCCCAGCATCAGGCCCGCGTAGAGGCAGCCGTGATACGGCATTCCCTCCTGGCGCATCGCATCCACGACAGGCCGCAAGACGGTATCAACCGCATGCTGCACTTCGCCTGGCCCGAAGAACGAAACAGGCGAATAGCCGCCCATTCCACCAGTATTCGGCCCTTTGTCACCGTCGAGCGCGCGCTTGTAGTCGCACGCCGGCTGCAGCGGGATGATGTGCTCGCCGTCGACCAGCGCCATCAGCGAGACCTCACGACCTTCGAGTTTCTCCTCCAGCACGATGCGATCGGCGGCGGCACCGACACTCCGTTGCAGCATCAGCGTGTCGATGCATTCGAGGGTCTCCTCCACGTCCCGAGGCACCAGCGTTCCCTTTCCCTTCGCGAGACCATCGGCCTTCACGACGAACGGGCGCCCTTCGCCGCGCACGAAGTCTTTGGCGCTGGCTGCGTTATCGAACACGCGGAAGGCGGGCGTCGGCACGCCGGCCCGTTCCATCAACGCCTTGGCAAACGCCTTACTGCTCTCGATCTGACCGGCGACTTTGGTTGGCCCAAACACGAGCCGGTTGTCGGCGCTGAGACGGTCGGCGACTCCGGCCGCCACGGCGGCCTCAGGTCCGATGACCGTCAGGTCGACGGCCCGATCCTTCACGAAGCGAGCGATGCCCTCGACATCCGTCGCCTCGATGTCGGTATTGATGGCGATGGCGGCGGTCCCAGCGTTGCCCGGGGCGCAATACACAGCATCGGTCAGCGGGCTCTGCAGCGCCTTCCAGGTCAGCGCATGCTCGCGGGCACCGCTGCCGATGATGAGAACGCTTATTCCCATTCGATTGTCGAGGGCGGCTTCGATGAGATGTCGTACACGACGCGATTCACACCCGGCACCTCGTTCACAATGCGGCTGGAGATTTTCGCCAGAACCTCGTAGGGCAGGCGGGCCCAGTCGGCGGTCATGCCATCCTCGCTCTGCACGGCTCGAATGGCAACCACGTTGCCATAGGTGCGGTAGTCCCCCATCACGCCCACGCTCTGCAGCGGCGTCAGGATGGCGAACGATTGCCAGAGCGAGCGATAGAGCCCGGCGGCCTTGATCTCATCGACAACGATCCAATCGGCAGCACGCAGGGTGTCGAGGCGCTCGCGGGTCACCTCGCCGATGATCCGCACCGCCAGCCCGGGCCCCGGGAACGGCTGGCGATAGACCATATCCTCGGGCAACCCCAACGCCAGGCCGATGGCGCGGACTTCATCTTTGAAGAGATAACGCAGCGGCTCGACCAGCTTGAACCGGAGATCGACCGGCAGTCCACCGACGTTGTGATGCGTCTTGATCCGGTTGGCGTTGACCGTGTCATGGCTGGTGCTCTCGATCACATCCGGGTAGAGCGTGCCCTGGGCCAGGAACTCGATCCCCTGCATCGAGGTCGCCTCGTGCTCAAAGACGCGGATGAAGTTCGCACCAATTCGGCGCCGTTTCTCCTCGGGATCGATCACGCCCCGCAGCGCCGCCAGGAACTGGCTGCCCGCGTCCACGGCCTTCAGCTCGATGCCAAGGTGATGCTGCATCACGTCTTCAACACGGCGTCGTTCGTCCCGGCGGAGCAGCCCGTTGTCGACGAGCAAACAGGTCAGCTGCCCGGGAAGGGCGCGATGCACCAGGGTGGCGCAAACCGCCGAGTCCACGCCGCCTGAAAGCGCGCACAGCACCCGACCGTCTCCGACCTGCTCCTGGATGGCACGCGTTGACTGCTCGATGAATGCCGCGGGCTTCCAGGTTCCGCGACATCCAGCGACCGCGTAGAGGAAATTTCGAAGGATCTCGCGTCCCTGCGGGGTGTGAATCACTTCCGGATGAAAGGCGATGCCATAGCGCCCGGCATCGTCGCTCATCGCGGCAATGGCCGAGTTCTCCGACCGCGCCAGCCGGTGAAAGCCGACCGGCGCCTGGAGGATCGTGTCACCGTGGCTCATCCACACCGGCAGCTCGGCAGGAAGACCTTTGAAGAGCGGCGACGCATTCTCGACATTCACGCGAGCCGGCCCATACTCGCGCTTCCCAGCGCTGGCGACCCGGCCACCCAGCTGGTGGGCGAGCAGCTGCATCCCGTAGCAAATCCCGAGGACCGGAATTCCCGCGTTGAGCGCCGCCGGATCAGCGAGTGGTGCGCCTTCGCCATAGACGCTGGCCGGTCCGCCGGACAGAATCAGTGCCTTGGGATGGCGGGCTTTGATCGTTTCCCAGGGCGTCGATCCAGGGACGAGCTCACAGTAGACACCGGATTCACGAATCCGCCGCGCGATGAGCTGACTGTACTGCGAGCCGAAATCGAGGACGAGTACCAGTTCTTGGGCCCCCAGCTTTCCCTCCCCCAGAGGCGGAGGCTTTTTCAAAGTCGATTCCCGAGCGGTGCTTATGTGCCCATCCCGACTTGCTGAGCTTGCTGAAAGAGCTTACCCTCGCTCTGGATCGCCGGCGCGATGACCAGTTCGGTTTGCTGAAACTCGGCAATGTTGCGAGCACCGCAGACCCCCATGGCCGAACGTAAAGCGCCCACCAGGTTCTGGGTTCCGTCGTCCACGCGGGCCGGGCCCAGGAGAACTTCGCGCAGCGTCCCCCGCTGGCCCACTTTGATCCGCGTGCCACGCGGGAGGTTCGGATCTGGCGTGGCCATGCCCCAGTGATATCCGCGGCCGGCGGCGTCGGTGGTGCCGGCGAAGATCGAGCCCACCATCACGGCATCCGCGCCAGAGGCGAAGGCCTTCGCGATGTCACCGCCGACCCGCATCCCGCCATCGGTGATGACCTGCACCCGGCGGCCGCTCTCTCGGAGGTAGGTCTCGCGTGCCGCCGCCACGTCGCTGGTCGCGGTGACCTGCGGGACTCCAACACCGAGCACGCCGCGCGTGGTGCACGCGGCGCCGGGCCCGACACCGACCAGGATGCCCGCGATCCCGGTGCGCAGCAACTCCAGCGCCGTCTCGTACTCGACGCAGTTGCCCGCGACGACCGGGATCGTGAGTTCGTGACACAACTTCTCGAAGGACAGCTGCTCATAGGAGCGCGAGATGTGCCGTGCCGTCAGTACGGTGCCCTGGACCACCAGGCAGTCGGCGCCGGCCTCCTGCACCAGACTTCCGCGCCGGCTGGCCTGCGCCGGAACGGTCGAGACGCCGACCGGCACACGGGCGCGTTTGACCGCCGCGATCCGTTCGCCGATCAGCTGCTCGCGGACCGGCGCCTGATAAAGCTTCTGCAGCAAGCCATTGATCCGTTCCCGGGGAGCCTCAGCGATCTCCCCCAACACGCTCGCTGGATCGGCGTATCGGGTCTGCAGCCCGTCGAGATTGATGATGGCCATGCCACCCAGCCGGCCCATCTCGATAGCGAAGCGAACATCAACGACGCCATCCATGGCGGCCGCCAGGATCGGAATTGCGAGTTTGAGTGGGCCGAGCTGGAACGTACTATCCACCTCGTCCGGATTGATCGTGACGCGGCCTGGGACCAGCGCGACCTCATCAAAGCCGTAGGCGCGGCGCGCCCGCTTGAAGCGGCCGAGATCGAAGGTGTCGGCGGCCTCGAACGCCGAGGGCCTGGCGGCCGCACGCACACTCATGTTCGTCGCCGTCGCATCGGTCTCGATGTCAAAGGGTGTGCGTGTACCTCAGTCGGGGTTGGTTTTGGCGGATTATAACTCATGGCCTTGAGCATGGAACCGCGATTTTCCGCACAGGATCGGGTGCGGGCGGCCTTGCGCGCGGCAGGGGTCAGCATCGACATCCAGGAGTTCGGCGCGTCGACGAGAACCGCCCAGGAGGCAGCTGCCGGCGTGGGCACAACGGTTGGCCGAATCGTGAAGTCGCTCGTGTTCGTCGCCGGTGACCAACCGGTGCTCGCGCTTGTCTCCGGTTCAAACCGGCTCGACTTGCAGAAACTCGGCGTCCTCATCGGCGCGTCGGTACGTAAAGCCGACGCGACCTTTGTACGCAAGGCTACGGGCTACGCGATCGGGGGCGTTCCCCCGGTCGGCTTTCCTTCACCGATTCCGACATACGTCGACCGCGACCTTCTGCAATACGACACCGTGTGGGCCGCGGCCGGAACCCCGCTCCACGTCTTCAGCATCGCCCCGGCAGAGCTCGTGCGGCTGACCGGCGGCATCGTGGCGGACTTCAGCGCAGGAAGGTAAAGAAACGGAAGCCCGGCGCGAATCGAACCGGAGGGCCGTCGAGGCGAACGACCCCGATTCCCGACTTGCTCTCGTTGTCGAGCCCTTCGAAGCTCACCTCACTAAAGCCGCCCTCGTCAAACCATTGTCGGATCCGCAAGGTCAGGTCGGGCTCCTCGCGATTTCGTGTCCATATCACTGCGGTGCCCTCCTCGCCCAGCATCGAGATATTGCGCACCGTACGCTCGATGTCAGTGTCGGAAATATTGCCGAAGATGCCGCAAGCTAGCACGATGTCGGCTGGGACGTGGCGCGCATAGACGTCGCTGAGCGCAGCGTCACCCTCAATGACCTGGAATCGGGTGAGGCCCGCCCGAGCGGCCCCGTCGCGGGCAATGGCGGCGATACCGGGATCGATTTCGACCAGCAGGGACGCGACGTCCTCGCGCCGGGAATGGTTGGAGAGCACGCCGATGACGTCGCGCCCTTCGCCCGCGCACATGCTGATCAGTCGAATCGTTCCTGGCGACGCCGCATCCAGCAGCTCACCCAAACGCCTTTGGACAACGGCCAGCCGCTGCGAGAGGGCGCTCGACGGATCGTCGTACTGTCTGTGCCAGGCCTGGTAGTCGCGAATCGCTGCTTAGGGGTAGATCCCGCGGATGGTGGTGGCCTGTGCGACCTTGTCGACGGCCGTCACGTAAGCCGCGGTGCGCATCATCACCTTCTTCTCCAGGCTTACCCGCAGGGTGTTGTCGAACGCGCGCAGCATGATCCGCTCCAGCCGGTCGTTGATGTCGTGCTCGTCCCAGAAGAACTCCTGGAGGTCCTGCACCCACTCGAAGTACGAGACCGTCACGCCGCCGGCGTTGGCCAGGATGTCGGGGATCACGAAGACGCCCTTGTCGTAGAGGATCTCGTCCGCTTCGGGAGTCGTGGGCCCATTGGCGCCTTCGCAGATGATCTTCGCCTTGATCCGGTTTGCGTTGCCGCGATGGATCTGGTTCTCGAGTGCGGCCGGTACCAGCACCGTGACCGGGAGCTCGAGCAGCTCCTCGTTGGTGATGAACTCACAGATCTTCTGGCGCAGGCGGCCGTTCAGCTCTTTCTCGCGGACGACCTCATCCAGCTCGATGCCGCCGTCGTTGTAGCAGGCGCCGTTGGAGTCGCTGACCGCGATCACCTTGCAGCCTTTCTCGGCCAGCAGCTTGGCGGTCGTGTAGCCGACATTGCCCACCCCCTGCACCGCAACGGTCGCATCCTCGGGCCGGATGCCGAGATGCTTCAGGGCCGCGATGGTGGTGAGCATGCAGCCGCGGCCTGTCGCTTCCGGGCGGCCTTCAGATCCGCCGATGCCCAGCGGCTTCCCGGTGACGACGGCCGGCACCGAGTGGCCGGCGTGCATGCTGATCGTGTCCATCATCCAGGCCA
>CAZRMD010000174.1:0-6679 GCA_964601135.1 uncultured Actinomycetes bacterium
TTGAGGGGCGTGTGCCGCAAGGCATCCGGGTTCGAGTCCCGGGCCGCCCACCACTCCTGACATAACGCGAACCGACTCGGCGGGCAGGCGGCAGGTCGGGAAGATCGCGTCCCGGCCCTCGAGTCGGATCTCGGCGACCAACGTTTGAAGGAGAGCCTTCCGCTGACCAGCGGTCCCATTGGTCAGGGCCTCGCGGATGCCTTCCTCCGCATCACGCACTTCAGCCCAGCTCGGCACTCTGACATCCTCGGCCTCGATCGTTTCCGACAGCTGCTTGCGCCGATGTCGCAAGTCCGCGAGCCGCCGCTCGATCGCCTCGACGCGAGTGGCGAAGGTCGGCCCGGCCAGGGTCCCCGTTTCGAAGGCGTCGAACTTCCATATTCGGCTCGATCGAGCGTTTCCCGAAATGTGATCATGCTCAGCGGTGCCCTCGACATCGAAGATGTGGAAAGGCTCGGCCTCAATATTCGAGACTGGGTGAAGCAAGTCGGGTTGTAGGCCCGATCCCGTCGTTGACCGGACCTCATAGGGCAATTCCGCGGCCTGAGATCAAGGGCTCGCGATTCGCGTTATGTGAGCTTCGGCCCACCAGCGCCCGCTGGCCGGGCGCGATTGTGCACGAACGCTACATGATCGAGGCAGCCGCGGCTCGTTCGTGCACGAAACGAGCGCTAGGCCACTCGGATTCGTTCGGCCAATTGTGGCCAGCCCGTATGACGGGAGGGCGACTGCTAAGTCAGCGCTTTCTCAAACCAGTGGTGCGCGTAAGGCTCGTCGTTGAAGGGCGCCACCTCGCGATATCCCCCGCTGCGATAGAGCTGGATCGCCTCTTTCAAAGCACGGTTGGTCTCAAGGCGCACGACGCGCGATCCAGACTCCTTCGCGTGGCGCTCCAATTCGACCAGAAGCCGCCGCCCGAGACCGAGACCACGTGCATCGGGCGAGACCCACATCCGCTTCAGCTCGGTCGGCGCGCCAGGATGAAACTTCAGGGCACCGCATGCGATCGGGCCTCCCCGCAGGCGGGCGATGAGCATCAGGCCAAGCGGCGGCACGAGCTCGTCCGCGCCGGCCGAGATGCTGCGTGCGGGATCCCACCCCTCCTCGAACCGCATGTTCAGCTCGATGACGTACTGCTCGATGCACCAGCGGGCGTCCGGCGCGCGCGGATCGACCACTTCGATTGTTACGAGAGACGCCGTTAGCAGCCGCTCGACCTCTGTCATCGCCGACACGAGCCTCTCGCGCTGCCTTTCTCCGAGTGGCTCGAGAAAGCTCCACGCCACGCGGTCCGACCGCCGGTCGAGCTCTGTGCGTTCGGCGACCCCCGCCCTGGTCAGCTTCACCAGACGCACCCGCCCATCGCGGCGGCTTGTGTCCACGGTGATGAGTCCCTCTTTCTCCAGTGAGCGGAGGACTCGGCTTAAGTAACCCGAGTCGAGCCCGAGCCGCGAGCGCAGCTCCCGCACCTCGACACCGTGACGTCCGATCTCCCAGACGATGCGGGACTCGCCGTAAGGCCGGCCTCGGCCGAGGAAGCCGTCACCGAACGTGCCGCTGGCTTCGGCAACCGCTCGGTTGAACCTGCGTACAGCGGCCACCCCCGACTCCCTCATTCTCTGACTTTAGTCAGATAAATGGGCGAGGTCAAGTGGCGCCGGCTGCAGACCCGATCCGAACTCAGATCGAGACGATCTTGCCTTCGATCAGGATGGCCGGGTTCGCGTTATGTGAGCTTCGGCCCACCACCACGGCAGCCTCTCGTACCTGCCCGGCGCTGGTCGAACTCGTCACCAGCTACTCACCAGCCGATCACCACTTGGGCTCCGGGTCGGTGCCAGGTGTTCACCAAAGGCCATGACAAGTGCGGTTGTGGCGTTCCCTGCCTTCCAGAATCCAACTTAGGAGGTCGGGAAAAAGTGGCCCTTGCAGAAAAGTCGTTCCGCTTCGGACAGTCCCGGCTGTCGCTCATTTATGAGGAGTTCAAGCTCGCCCACGGGGCCTCGGCCCGGACGATTGACTTCTACGACGAGAACGCTCCGGCACTGATCGAGACCCTCACCAGGTCCGGAATTCCCCGGCTGGGGCCATGGCGCGTTGATGCCGATGATGGAGGCGCAGGCCGGCGCGGTTCCGGCGAGTGACGCACTCGCCGGAACCACGTTTGTGCTTCGCCTATGCGCGCTACTCGGCGGCGCGCAGCCGCCCGATCCCGATCGCTCCGACCACGACCATGGCAGCCAGTGCCGGAACAAAGCCGAGCCACCCAATCCACGCTTTCGGGTCGCTGTCAGATGCGCTCGAGAACATCCAGATGTGCGCGGCCAGGATGAGGGCGATCATGGCCGCCAGATAGCCGGCCAGCGGGCGGCGCGCTCGACTCCCCCACACCGCCGTCGTGACGGCGCGTGCGACCAGCACGAGTCCGCCGCCGATCAGAACCAAGGGATAGCCGACGTTGCCGACCGCCCAGTAGGCCCAGTGTGTGCCTGGAATCCCAAGCGGATTCTGAATGCCACCGGTGCTGTCCAGCGGACCGGCCGCGAACATACCGGCCAGCGCCATCAAACAGACAACGGCCGCCAGTCCGCGTGCAATCCAGCGCCAGGCGCCGGTTGCCGTACCGGTCGGGTAGAGCAGGACGAGGAAGAGAATCGTGCCGAAGTCGTTGAAGAGATAGAACCAGTCCTCGGTCCAGGCGACCGCCGTGCGGGGAAGCCAGGCTCCTTCTGGTGTGGCAGCCAGTCCCCTGGCTGCGACGAGCAGGGCATTGACGGTCCAGCCAACCCCGCCCACGCTGACCTGGGTCCCCCTGGGGTTCGCGCGCCGGCGCGCGGCGACCAGGGTTCCGATCACCGTCAAGAGGACGCCGAACGGAGCGAGGAAGAACGGGTAGTAGAGGTCCGGATAGGTGTTGGTCTTGGGCAGTGGCTGTGCCGCCGCCGCCTGCGCCAGCAGCAGTGCAGCTCCGGCGACGACCGCGCTGACCGCGATCGCCACCCGGGCCATTCGATTGATACGGCCGGCGGGTGGCGCATATGGCTGCTCGCCGGTTCGTGCATTACTGAGCTCCATTTCAGTTCCTCCAAACAGATCCGCGTTTTGCGAATCGCGATGGAGGTGATGGTGGTTGGCGGGTGCCGCCAGGAGCGACCATCCTGGCTCCCGAACAGTGTTGCCGCGGCCTCTGTTTTGAGTACAGCTGGCTGCACCAGGCTGTATAGCCAACCTCCTTTCTAGCCGGCGGTCGATCCTGCAGTATTCGTTGGCGTGGCTCTGGTCGTCCGCGTGGTCGGTGCCGTCACCGGCTTCCTTTACCTGGTGACGATCGCCGTCTCAGTCACCTACCGGCCGATCGACGCGTTCGGGATCCTCGTCAACGTCGTGCCCATGCTCGCGTTCTTCCTGGCAGGTATGGTCGTTTTGTGGTCACAGCCGGAATCGCAATCCGGTCGCTGGCTTCTCGGGGTCGGGGTTTGCGGGGCGGCGATGGTCGCCAGTACGGCGCTCTCGCCTCGACTGGGCTGGTCCGGCTGGCCGGTCTTTCTCCTCGGGACCGTTCCGCAATGCCTGCTGTTCGCCGCCTGGCTCGGCATCTTCGCTACGTTTCCCTCACCAGAGCTCGACCGTGGCTATGAGAGAGTCGCCGTCGCCGTCGCAGTCGTCGCTGCCGTCGTTCTGCCTGTCATTGCGGTGGTCGCCTCACCCCGTCTAACGCTGATGGTTCCGCCGGTCGATCACCCGCCGGTCGTGGCATCTCCGATCCAGATCGGCTGGCTGGCCCCGTTTGCGAACGCATTCACTCTTCTCTACGTACTGCCGGTGGTAGCGCTGGTTCTTCTGGTCATACGGTACCGGCGCGGTGACGAGAGCCTGCGCCGGCGGATGCGCTGGCCGCTTTTCGCCTGCGCCATCGCGGCCGTCTTCTTCGCCGCCTCGGCGCTGTTCCCAGGTCTGAACGTATACGTGTCCAGCGTGCTGTTCGTGGCTGCCACCACCAGCGTTCCGGTGGCTGTGGCGATCGGCCTGGCGCGCCCCTCTCTGTTCGACATCGACCTGCTGATCCGGCGTTCGCCTGTCTATGCGCTGCTCTGGCTGGCGATTGCGGCCGTCTACGCGACCGTGTCGGCAATCCTCGGGATAACCGCAGGCCAACGTCTCTCGGTGGGGACGGCGGTTGCCGTCACGGTCATAGCGGCGGTGCTTTTCCAGCCGGCCCGCGATCGCCTCGAACGTATCGCGGATCGCATCGTCTATGGGCAGCGCCTCGACGGCTATGCGCTTCTTCGTGGACTTGCGCACGACCTCGAGAAGGCTCCCCATGCGGCAGCGGTTGGCCCTCGAGTCGCCGCAGCTGTGGCGGACGGGGTGGGGGCGGCGTGGTCACGCGTGGTGCTGACGGAGACGTCTGGCGACGTTGTGGTTGGAACCGCAGGCCATCCGGTGCCGCCCGCCGAGCTGGTGTTGCCCCTCGTCTACCGAGACGAGACAATCGGCCGGCTCGAATGCGGGCCGCGGGGGGCTGAGCCGTACAGCGAAGCTGACATCGAGCTTTTGGCGGCGGTTGCGCGCCAGGTTGCGCTGGCGCTCCATGACGCGCGGCAGTCACACGAGCTCGCCGCGTCTCGCACGCGCCTTGTCCAGGCGGCGCAGGCGGAAAGGCGCCGCATAGAGCGCGACCTTCACGACGGGGTTCAACAGGAGCTCGTCGCACTGATGGCGAAGATCGAAGTAGCGCGGCGCAGCGCAACCGGTGATCCTGCGGTAACGGAAGCCTTGAATGATGCAGTGCAGCTTGCCCGCAGCAGCTTGCGCGGCGTCCGTGAGCTCGCGCACGGAATCCATCCCGCCGTGCTGACCGATGAGGGGCTGGCGGCCGCCGTCCACGCCCGGGCCGCCGCCCTGCCGATCGGCGTCCATCTCGAGGTGGCGCCCGAAGCCCGCGGCCGCCGCTTCGCCGCCGACAGCGAGGCCGCCGCCTACTTCATGGTGTCGGAGGCCCTCACTAACGCGATCAAGCACTCGGGGACCGATGAATGCTGGATTCGGATCGGTCTCTGCCAGGATCAGCTTGACGTCATCGTCGACGACGCTGGGCGCGGGATCGAGCCAAAGGCTCATCTCCGCGGCTTGCGCGGTATTGAGGACCGCCTGGGTGCGCTCGGTGGTCGGCTGGAGGTGGGACCACGTCCGGGCTCCCGTTCAGGGACGCGCGTCCGGGCGTTGCTGCCTGCATGAGGGTCGTCATCGCCGACGACAACTTCCTGGTTCGTGAGGGAACGCGCCAACTGCTCGAATCTTCCGGTGAGGTCGAGGTGGTGGCGGTCGCCGAGAACGCCGGAGAGCTGATCGCCGCTGTCGCCCGACATCATCCGGACGCGGTGATCACGGACATCCGAATGCCGCCAGGCCACCACATGGAGGGCATCGAGGCGGCGCATGAGATTCGGCGCACCCATCGGGCGGTCGGCATCGTCGTGCTCTCCCAGCACGCCGACGAGGCGTACGCCTTCCGACTGCTGAATGAGGGCACCGCCGGTTACGCCTATCTCTTGAAGGAACGTGTGGCGGACCTCGCGGAGCTCCTGAGAGCGCTCCGGGAGACGGTCGCCGGTCGCGCGGTCCTAGATGCGTCTGTCGTCGACATACTCGTCGGACGCCGCGCACGCCTGTCGTCTTCTCCCCTGCGAGATCTCAATCCACGCGAGCTCGAAGTCCTCGGGCTGATGGCGCAGGGGAAGACCAATGGCGTGATCGCGCGAGAACTCTTCCTGTCCGAGTCCGCCATCAGCAAGCACATCAACGCCATCTTCTCGAAGCTCGGACTGACCGAGGAAACGGAGACTCATCGCCGTGTCGCCGCGGTGCTGACCTACCTGCGCGACTCTGAGGCGTAGTCAGGCTTTGAGACTGCTCCATGGGCCCTTGACCGCCTGCATCCTGATGACAGCCTGTGGCGGCGCCCCTTCTGCGACTCGCGCTCCGGTCCAGGCGGACGACCCGGCTGCTCTCAGCGACGAATTCGATTACTCGCGCGCCTCGCGGCTGGCCCGAGCTAACTGTTACGCGCCTGGAAACACGCCTGCCGGTAGATGGCTCCGGATCCACGCCCACGCTTTGAGAGGCAGCTCGGGTCCGACCGCTAACGCGCTCGTGGCGGCGATACCGAGCGTCGTGAGCACGATAACCGCCATGTCCGCGACCGCGGTCGCAGCAAGGAGGACAAAGGCAACGTCGCCAACCACGACCAGGGCCAGAACCGCGACTATAGCTAGAGCCGCACGCTTCAAGTAGGGAGCGACGCGCCTGAAGGACGGGGCGACGCGTGGCACGGCGGCAGGATACCGCTCATCCTCGGGATCGAACCCCTTTAAATCAGTCGCTCAAGCGAGCGGCACCACTGGCCGCCCTGAAGGGCGCTCGAGACTGACATACAAACCGACATACAGCACCCGGCGTAAAGCCGATTTCGGCCGCGGACGTAGTCCTCGAGCTCGACCGAGTCCATGCTCATCAGCCACGTCCCGTGCTTGTTGGCGATGCGCGAAACAATGCTGGCCGGTGGGGCTACTGAGCCGTCCTCAGCAGGTCACGTGGACGACGGCGTTGGTGCCGGGAGCCGCGCGGTCGAGCCTCCTAACCGCTTCAGGAGTGCGGAGGGCCAGGAGCTCTACATGCC
>CAZRMD010000175.1:0-6645 GCA_964601135.1 uncultured Actinomycetes bacterium
AACCAAGCTGGGAGGCCCGGATGGCGGCGACGTAGCCACCCATCCCGCCTCCGAGTACGACCGCGTCGAACTCGTCAGGCACGGTCTGTCAGTTTACGGAGGTTGGGCACTTAACCCGCCCGCGGCCAGAGAACTCTGGCGGCCGTGCGCGGCTGGGAGCATCAGGCTCGCCAGCCAGGCGGTCGCCAGCACCAGGATGGGCACCTGTCCGAAAGGCGATCGCCAGAGCAGGAAGGTCACTTCAGCAAGGGAAACAGTCGCCGCCGGCAGCAGCCATTGAATCGACGGCCGGTCACGACACAGCAACCACGCCGCCACGACGAGCATTACGAGGTCGCCGGCGGTTGCATAAGTGGCGATGAGATAAGAACCGAGGATCGCAGCTCCCACGCCTGTCTCTAGGTCTCGCGTCCTGAAAGCGACGGTTGCCGTCAGGGCGACGATCAGAGCGCGGATCGGCCAAGCCAGCGCGGGCGGTAGGTAGGCACCGAATCCATATGCCTGCAGCTCCGGGACTGAGGCCACGATCCGGAGTTCGGCCAGTAGGTCGTTCACCCCGGGCGCACCAAGCATCGCCACCTGCAAGCCGGTGACTAAAGTGGCGATCGCGACGCTCATGACTGCGGCACGCCGACGGCCGCACAACCAGAAGGCGAGGGGGAGAAGGAGCACCAAGTGCGGTTTCAGCAGTGCCGCCGCGAAGGATGCGCCCGCGAGCCAATCGATGCGGCGGCGCAGTGCATGCGCCGCAATCGCAACGGACGCGGCAACCATCAGGCTCAGCTGTCCCTCGTAGATGGCAAGCGCGACAGGCAGTAGCCCGAGGGCCACGAGCAGCCAAGTCAGCCGCGCCAGACCCCGGCCCGGCGCCAGCAGATACCAGGCGATTGCCAAGGCCACGAGGACGAGCATCTCCCAGGCCGCGTAGGCGAGCGGAAATGGGAGTAGCGCAAAGGGCGTCACGATCAAAGCCGCTGCCGGAGGAGTGATGAACGGTTCGAATGGGACCGGCCCAATCGCGGCCATTACAGAGCGCTGGAGCGGGATGTTGTACAGCTGCGACCAGCCGTGGCGGAGGACGACCTGGGCTGCGGTGTAGTAAATGCGGAAGTCCTTCCGATAGGGCTCGGTGATCCAGAGCTGGACGAGCCATGCCGCGTTAAAGACGAACATGCTCGCCAACGCCACCTGGACCGCGAAATGGGTGCGAGAGGGCTTCATCGGCGTACGGCGCGCGCCACGAGCGTCGCAAGGAACAGGACCTCAGAGATCGCGAGAGGAACCGGAGGAGCCAGGTTGATGGCTTCGGCGGAGACGTACAGCATGCCGAAAGCAACCCCGGTCGGCCATCGTGCAGGCAGAGCCAACCAGCCGGCGACGATCAGCACCGACAGGTCCTCCTGGTTGAGGTAACTCGAGGCGAGGATGCTGGCCGACAAACCGGCGGCGAACGGTACCCCTGGAATGTTCCGGTGCATCCCGGCGGCTACCATTGCGGTCGCAAGCACGAGCACTTGGAAGCCCAGTCGCAGTTCAGCCGGAAGCAGGTGCAGGGCTGTGGTTCGCTGAACGAAATCGAGGTTCGAAGTTTCGTGTAGGCGAGTCCACCAGGCCGCGGCCCCGTCCAGCCCCAGGGTAGCGAACGAAGCGGCGCCCAGAAGAACGAGACCCGTAAGGCATGCTGCGACTGTGCGCCAGCGCCATGAAATCATCAGCGTCAGGATCGCGACCGCCCAAAGCTGTGGCTTGACCGCGCCGAGCGAAAGGACGATGCCGGCGGCTACCGGGTGATCCCAGCGCAGCAGACGAAAAGCACCGGCGCACGCAAGCAGCGCGAGCAGCGTGGCCTGTCCGAGCAGGAGCGCAAACCCGATGGGCCACCAGCCCAGAAAAAGAAAAAGCCACATTGCCCGCGCCCATCCGCGCCCGGGGGCAGCGAGCGCCCAAGTCGCTACGGCGGCGACTACGGTCAGGCCCGACCACAGCGCATGTGCGGTGCCGAATGGAAGGTAAGTGAGCGGCATGACGATCGTGAGGAGAAGCGGGGGGTTGAGGAAAGCCTCGTGCGGATTTGCTCCCATGGCCGCGAGGACAGGCGAGAGCGTCGCGTCCCGATAAGCCGCGGCAATTCCTTGTGTTCGAGCGACGAAGGCCGCGGCGTAATAGAGATGAAAGTCGTTGCCGATCGGATTGCGAGCGCTTACCTCGAACCAGTTGAAGGCGTTGAAAACTGTCAGCAGGGCGCCGAGGATCAATCCGAGCGCAATTGGCAGCGAAGGAAGTGTGACGGATCTGAACCGAGGCCCCGAGCCGGTCAGCATCGCGGCAAGCAAGCCGCCGGTCTGTAGCACCGGGGTCTCACTGTCGCGGGCGCCAGGGATAGCTGAAATCGTTCGCGAGCTGTTCTGCGTCTTCGCCCCGACGTGCTGGCTTACGCCGCCACGCTCGTAGCTATCGGTCGCGTCGCCTCTCATTTCAAAGCTGACAGGCGGTCGCGCTACCGACTGACGTCGCCGGGGACGATGATCACCTTGCCCGGCGCTATGGACGCGTACGCGAATCCCGGACGCGGGTCTGCAGCCGGGACCACCAGCAAGCGCAGGAGCGGGTCACGTGGCCCTTCCAGACTGAAGTCGTAGGCGTGTGCCTTGGCGAGGCCACTAAGCGTGACGCCCGACCTGTTGTAGGCCGGGATTTCGCCATACACGCCGTTAGCCTCGTAGCCCGCGTGGACAACGTAGGGGGACCCAGCGCGAGCATAGGCGGCGCGGGCGGCGGCATCCCGAGCGACCTGAAATGCCTGGTAGTCCTGTTCTCCGATCGAGTACGCGACAACCAGCGCACCCGCTACCGCCACCCCCAGCCAAGCTCGCCTCGGACTGGCGCCGCTTGCGGCGCGGGCGGCCAGCGGCAGCAGGGCGGCGACGACTGGCAGGAAGTATCGGTCGATGGGTGGGTAGTGGTCGAGGAGAACCGGGGCGAACTGGACGAACGCGGCGGCCAGCAGAAGCAGCGACGAGAAGTCAAAGCGGAACCCCGCCGCCGCCGGCAGGCGGTAGATCAAGGCCACCGTCGCGGCGAGCCCCGCAAGTCCGAGTGCGGCAAACACCGGAAGTGGGTAGACCACTGGCTTTGCGCCGCCCAGGTAGGTCCAGTTCAATCCGAGTGGCGAGAAGACATTGCCGACCAGCATCGTGCCGGTGAGGGCGGCGGTGCCAATCCCCCAGGCCAACACCGCAAATCCCAGGCGCTTGTGCCAGCGCGCAGTCTGGCCCCGGCCGTCGTTTCGGCGCGCCAGCATGGGCAGCATCACGGCAAGGCCGAAGCCAATGTTCGCCGGAAGGATCATCAATGCCGCAAGTGCGTTGATGTCCAGAGTGTGTGCGGCGGTGAGCCGGTTCCCCTGGGTAGGTGGGGCGAGCCCGGCGAGGCTGACCAATGCCAGCGCCGCGAGCGAGGCGGCTAGGGCCGCGGTGACAACGAGCCAGTGTCGCCTGCTTCGCCGCTGGGGACTGTGGAAGAGGGCCGAGGCGTATGCGAACGGAAGCATGACACCGACCTGGCGCTGGAGCGTGGCGAGCACCGTGAGCCCGAGCAAGAGCCAGCCCCAGCGAGGCTCCTCGATCCAGCGCATGGCTGCGTAAAGGGTTCCGAGTTCGAGCGCTAAATAAGGCACGTCTGACATGAATGTGGTCGCGTCGGCAGAGAAGACAGGGAATGCGACCAGGGCGAGAGCGGCCAGGGCGGATGCGTTGGCGTCGGCTCCAAGCCGGCGGGAGAGCCGAAACACCAAGAGGGCGGAGACTGCGGCGAACGGGAGGATGGACAGTCGCAGCAAGCGCGCATCGGAGCTTGCGAAGGTGAAGAGGCGTGCCCATGTGACTTGGGGAATGGCTAGCGCCGAGGCGGAGGGGTAGATGCGTGGGTAGTGTGCGACGCTCCACGCGTAGACCCAGTCGTCGTTGAACGCGAGGCGTGGGCCGACCACGTCGAAGATTCCGATGACGGCGAGGGTGAGCGCGGCCAGCGCTACCGCGGTGGCCGCAGGCGTCGCGACGGCAACGTAAGGGAGTCGGCCAAACCACCGTGCCCACGGGGGGTAAGGGGGTGGAGCGACGCTTTCGGCGACCTGCATGGACCGCAGAGTGTAGGGTCTAGAGGGCCGTATCCACCCTTCTTTAGGTGGAGGCGAGACGCGCGCCGTGAGTGGGCTGAGTTGCCGTCGATGCTCAGTGCCGCTGTCCCGACGCCAGCGCCGTTTACTACTTTCGGCGCCATCTTGACGCAGGTTTCCCATCACGTCTGGCTGTAGGCCTGGTGCTGACCGGCTATTTCCGAATGCCGGGCGCCGGGCCGGTACTAAGGCTCGGCCAGCCGCCAGGACCAGCCGGCCCGGTGGAGGAGTAGCCGGGCGAGGGCGCCCATCGTCTTTACACCGTAGACGGTGCTGACTCGGAAGTTCACGGAAGATGCCTCGGGGAAATACCTTGTCTCGACCGGGACTTCCGCGACCCGCATGCCGAAAGCTGCAGCCTGAATCAACACCTGGGTGTCGAATACGAAGTCGTTCGAGTTGCGAAGGAAGGGGACGGTCTCGAGGAATTTCCGGCTGTACGCGCGGTATCCGGTGTGGTATTCGCTCAACTGGAGACCCAGTACTCGGTTCTCGCAGAGCGTAAGAAAGCGGTTAGCCAGCCGTTTCCACCATGGCATGCCGCCTTGCTTGGCGCTTCCGCGACTGTGGAACCGCGACCCCATCACCATGTCGGCCTGGCCGCTTCGGACGACCTGAATCATGGTGTCAAGAATCGCCGGGTCGTACTGACCATCGGGATGGAGCATGACAATGACATCCGCGCCGCGGCGAAGTGCTTCCATGTAGCACGTCTTCTGGTTGCCGCCGTAGCCAACGTTGTGGGGATGCGCGATGACCCGAAGCCGGAGGCTTCGCGCGATTCCGACTGTGTCGTCACGACTGTGGTCGTCGACCAGTACGATCTCGTCCGCGACGCCGGCTGGGATCTCTGCATACGTCGACTGGAGCGTTTTCGCGGCGTTGTATGCGGGCATCACGATGACCACCCGTTCGGCCCGGAGGCGCCGAGGGGAGGTGGCTGCTCGGTTGACAGTAGCGCTCAACATGCTGGCCTCGCCTCCGATTAACGGCGTCGTGGCGAGTTAATTGCTTCAGACACGCTCAACTCGACGATGAGACGCTGAGTGGCAGTCAGGCGCTTCGCGAATTCAGGCGGTCTGCCTCGTGCGGAGCCCCCCTCGCAACCGGCCACAGCAGCGACAGCAACCACAGCGACGTCGCGACAAGCAACGGCCGCGAGCCCAGTGGGGCAGCGAGATAGCACCCCACCACCGCCAGCAGGGGCATCCACACCAGTGGCGAGGTGGCGAAAGCCCGCAGGTGTAGCCAGCCGGCCACGGCCACAATCATGTAGTCGGAAGCGTTGTGATAGGGGAAGACGAGAAGCGTTGCCAGGCACCCGGCCACGATCGCGACCTCGGGACAGGGCCGGTCTGCGCTGCGAGCCACCACCATGGCGACGAGGCCGGCGGCCAGCCCAACTACGATCTCCGCTCCGATGGGGAGGAGCACCGCCAGAGTCCAGGCCGTGTTGGCGGGCCTTCCAGACTCCTGCGCAAGCGCTGCCAGCAGGTCGCCCGTGCCACCGACGCCGAGGCTCAAAAGGGCTGCAATGGTGACGAGGGCGACGCCGGCAAGCCAGGTCACGAAGAGCCGCCGGCGGCCGGACGCGAGCAGCGCCATTGGAACCAGCAAGGCCACCTGGGGCTTCAGAACGAGCACCATGAGAAGGGCTCCAGCCGCTTGCTCCCTGCCTGCTCGCAGCAGCCACCAAGCTAACAGGACGGCGGCGCCAACAAGCGTCGTTACCTGACCGGCTTGAAAGGAGATCAGGACGGGGTAGAGCCCAGCCCCAAGCGCTACCAGGATCGCCTTCTCCAACCATCGACCCGGCGCCGCCAGCCAAGCCCCGGACAGAAAGAGGGCGCCCGCGACGGCGGTCCAGATCCAGTAGGCGGCGTCGAGCGGAAGCCTCGCCAACGGCGCAACCAGCCAGGCCACCGGCGGTGGGCTGATGAAGTAGCGGCGCCAGTCAAAGGCGTCGCTAGGCCGCAGCGAGTTGAAGTATGTCCTCTGCAAGCCGAGGTCGTAAATCCGCGACCAGCCGTGATCGAGGCCGATCCGGGCGCCGACGTAGTAGTAAGCGAAGTCGAGCGCGTCGATCGTGTGTGGGAACGTGCCGAAGAAGAGGGGCACGTAGAACAGAGTTAGCCAGAGGAATAAGACTGCCGCGAGTGCGGCCAGCCAGAGCGGTGGCCGCCACGGCCCATTGGTCGACTCCTGGGGGTAATTCGTTGTCAGCAGATCATCGTCGGTCGAGCCTTCAAGCACGACAACGGCACCAAAGCGTAAGGGATCAGTTGCGCCCCCTATGCACCGCCCCGGAACTGTTGTCCAAACGGAATCCAGCGCGAACCCAGCCCGCTAGCCTGCGGGGGTGACCGTCTCCCGGGGCGCTGGGCCGACCCACCGTGACGCCGGGCGCAGGATGCGGCCGTCCTTGGCCATGTACTCGAGGACGTGCGCGCTCCAACCGACCATGCGTGAGG
>CAZRMD010000176.1:0-6616 GCA_964601135.1 uncultured Actinomycetes bacterium
TGCTGACTTCGCGCAGGGCCACGGTTCCGTTGGGATAGGTCTTGCTCACGCGCAGCAGGCTGATCTGCGGCGCGGTGGAAATCAGCGTGGCCACCAGCGGCCGCTTGCTCGTCGTCCGTGTTGGCTGGATCGTGATAGTTGCTGGCACGAAAACACATCCATTCCGAAAACCGGAGCCGCGACGGGCCGGGCGCCTAAGGCCCGAATGACGTCGGAAGTATAGGGCATGCTGTGGCGCATTGCAGCATCAGTTCACTGTGAGTCCAAAATTTCCATGCCCCTCTCTTTATACTCAAGCACTAATGTCGGGTCGGCCGGATTTGCTACTGGCGGCCGGCTCGGCCGCCCCGCTGGTACGGGTCGAGCGCGGCGGCATCGAGGAGGCAGTTCACCTCGGGCACCTGGTCGTCGCGGATGCCGACGGCCGCATCAGTGTTGCCATGGGCAACCCGAACCGGATCACCTACTACCGCTCATGCGCCAAACCGTTCCAGGGGTTGGCCGCCGTCCGGACCGGCATCGTCTCCCGCTTCGGCCTGCACACCGAGCACATCGCGATCATGGCTGCGTCGCATAGCGGAGAGCCGCGCCACATCGAGGTTGTCCGAGACCTGCTGCATCGTTCGGGTGTCCCCGAGGAGGCGCTGCAATGCGGGGCTCACTGGCCCTACGACGAGCCCGCCGCCGCAGTCGCCCGCCGTCAGCTGCGCGAGCCCATCGCCGTCTTCAACAACTGTTCCGGCAAGCATGCCGGGATGCTCGCCGCGGCCCGTGCACTGGATGCACCACTCGAGACCTACCTGGATCCGGGACATCCCGTGCAGCAGCGCATCCGCGAGGTCGTCACCGAGCTCACCAATGTCTCGCCCTCGCAGGTGCGGTATGGAGTCGACGGCTGCAGCGCCCCGAATCCGGCCGTACCGCTCGTTGCCATGGCCCGTAGCTTCGCCAGCCTGATTCGCCGTGACGACGAGAATGTGCGCCGCATCGTCGAGGCGATGACAACCGAGCCGTTTCTGATCGGCGGCACGCACCGCTTCGACACGCGGCTGATGGAGGTCACCCGTGGCCGGCTGCTGGCCAAGGGAGGCGCCGCCGGCGCCCATTGCACGGCCGACCGGCGTTCTGGCCTCGGCCTGGCGATCAAGATCGACAGCGGCGATGGCACGTGGGTATCCGTGGCCGTCATCTCGGTGCTCGAGCAACTGCAGTGGCTCGAGCCCGGTGAGCGAAAGGCGCTGGCCGAATTCGCCGAGCCAGAACTGCGGAACCACCGGCAGATGCTGGTGGGCAGCGTCCGGCCGCTGCTCCAGCTGCCGGCCACCTCGGACAGGCCGGTCGGCTGAATCCGGGTTTGCACGTAACGGCCGTGTAACAGCGGGAGGTCGCAAGCCGTCCCGGGGTTATACGGCCGTGCGGCGGTTGATTGGCTGGCCCGATGCCCGGCAGGTCGTCCTCAGCGCACTGATCGCCGTGTTGGTGGCGGTTTATGCCTGGATCACGCTGGCTCCGGTGTTCGGCACCCACACCCCTCGCGCCGACGATTTCGAGGACTACATCTATGCGGCGCACAAGATCGCCAGCGGCGGCGATCCGTACGGGGCCTTCATCCACACCCATGTGCCCTGGGATTGGTCGCTCAACAGCGGGTACGTGTATCCGCCGCTTTTCGCCGCCATGCTCCTACCCCTGACCTGGCTCTCAAATGACCTGGCCGTTCGTACCTGGTCAGTCCTCATACAGCTTGCGGTGGTCGCGAGCCTGCTGATCATCTACCGCACAATCGGTCGGCCTTCTCGGGGCGAGCTCGTGTGCCTGGTGGCGGTGCTCGCCACCTTCTTTCCGCTGATCAGCAGCGCGCTGACCGGAACGATGAACGCCGTGTTACTTCTTCTCATCACCGGAGCCTGGGCGTCCTGGCGAGCACGGCGAGATGTGGCCAGCGGTGCGCTGACCGGTGTGGCGGCGGTCTTCAAGCTCTTTCCGCTAGCCCTCCTCCCCTATCTCGCCTGGCGACGGCACTGGAAGCTGCTGGCGGCGATGATCGTTACCGGGATTGCTGGGATCGTGGCGGGCCTGCTCGTGACGGGTCTCGACCACAACATCTACTTCTATCGCGACATCCTGCCCCACCTCTCAGCCGGCACGGGGTATCGCGAAAACCAATCGATCGCCGGTGTGACCGCGCGGGTGTGCGCGCCGAGCACCGGGGAACTGGGTGGCAGCGCGGGCTGGTGCGGCCGCCTGCTGGACGGGCCACTCGTCCTGCTCCTGCTGGCCCTCGTCCTGCGCTCGACGTCGCGGACTTCCCGCTCGGGGCTGGAGTTTGCGCTCGCCGTCACTGCGTTACCGCTGATCAGCGCGATCACCTGGGGCTTCCACCTGGTGATCCTGGTGCTGCCGATCACGCTGCTGATCCGGCAGGCGTACAGCGGGGCGGTCTCCCGAGCCGCCGGCCGAGTCCTGATCGTCGCCTGGCTCTGCTTTTCGGTCGCGCCAGCGATTCACTACCTGATGATCTTTCATCCTCTTCCCCACTGGCCCAGCGTCCTCGACCTGATTCCGCAGGGCATCATCGTCTTGTTTGGTGACGCCTATTTCATTGGCACGGTCCTGATCTTCGGCAGCCTCTGGTTCGCCCTCCGCAGCGAAAACGACGCCGGCAGGCGGCAGGCGCAGCTGGAGACGGTGGCCGCCTGAACGGCGATGCGGATTCGCACCGACGCCGTCTGGATTGCCCTCGGGTTCAGCCTGCTGCTCCAGGCCGCCTTTGCCACTGCCGCCTGGTTCTTGAGCGGTTATTGGGGAACGCCGATTCCATGCGGCGACTCAGGCGGCCGGACCTTCGATCTCCTTGGTGGCTTTTACCAGCTCTTCCCCCCGTTCTTTGCGCTCGATATCGCCCTCACGGCGGTGCCTTTCTACCTTTTGATTCATCCGCTCGTCCCCGGCGGCGCAGGCACATCAATCAGCCTGGTCCTGCTCGCTGCGCTGGTTGCGACCGGGCCGGTCGTCCTGCTGGCGTTTGGCTACGAGGTCAATGGCACCGCGCAGCTCGTGAACGCCGCGCTCGCCGCGATCACCGCCACCGTGGTCGGCGTTGTTGCCCGGCGTCGACAGCGCGAGGTCTAGTTCTGTCAAACGCCCGCGTCGCTTCCAGCTCTTAAGCGGCTTTGCCTTCCCGTCCGGCGTCCCAGCGAAGGAAGGCTTCCATGAAGGGCTCGAGGTCGCCGTCGAGGACGGCCTGGACGTTGCCCATTTCATAGCCGGTGCGGTGGTCCTTCACCAGCGTGTAGGGCTGCAGCACATAACTGCGGATCTGGCTTCCCCACTCGTTCGACTGACGTTCGCCCTTCAGCTCCTGGCGCTGCTCAGCCCGCTGCTGCTCGCGCTGTGCGGCGAGCCGTGAGCGCAGAACTTTCAGTGCCATGTCGCGATTCTTGATCTGCGACCGCTCGTTCTGGCAGGTGACGATGATGCCGGTCGGCAGGTGCGTCATCCGCACCGCCGACGACGTCTTGTTGACGTGCTGGCCGCCGGCGCCGCTGGAGCGGTAGGTGTCGACCTTGAGGTCTTCGGGCCGGATCTCGATCTCGGCGTCGTCCTCGATCTCGGGGATGACCTCGACCAGGGCGAACGAGGTGTGGCGACGATGCGCCTGGTCGAATGGCGAGAGCCGGACGAGCCGGTGCACGCCATGCTCGGAGCGCAGCCACCCGAACGCGCGCCGGCCCGAGATCCGGACGGTCACGCTCTTGTAGCCGGCTTCCTCACCGGGTGATTCATCCAGGATCTCGGCCTGCATCTTGTTGCGCTCGCTCCAGCGCACGTACATGCGAAGCAGCATCTCCGCCCAATCCTGCGAGTCCACCCCGCCGGCGCCGGCATGGATGCTGAGCAGCGCGGGATGGTCGGCATAGGGATGGGCGAAGAGGAGATCGATTTCCTGTTTCTCGACGTCCTTGTCCAGCGACTGCAGGTCCTGCTCGAGCGTGCCTTCGATATGCCCGTCGCCCTCGGCAATCGCCATCTCGGCGAGCCCAATCACGTCACGGGCGCGCGCTTCGAGCTTTCGCCAGGTCTGCAACTCATCACGCAGGCCTTTGGACTCCTGCGCGAGCCGCTGGGCTCGCTGGGGGTCCTGCCAGATGTTGGGGTCTTCTAGCTCCGACTGCAGCGTCGCCAGACGCTGGTTTTTCTGAGGCAGGTCAAAGATGCTCCTGGAGCTGGAGGATCTTTTTCAAGATGTCGTTGGCGCGCTCGAGGATTTGTTCCATGGTTAGTGTCCGTGACAGTTCTTGAAGCGCTTGCCGCTGCCGCAGGGGCAGATGTCATTGCGGCCCACGCCGGCGAAGTTGAGGGTCTGGGGCCGCCGCAATGGCAACGGTGCCGGCGCACCCGAGCTGGCGGTGGCGGCCTTGGGCGCCTTCGGTGGCTGCGTCACGTCCTCCGGGCGCACCGGATTCGCGGCCGCGGCGGCCTTCGCGCGGGATGCCTTCGCGGTTGCGGCTCTCGTGGTTGCGGCTTTCTTCTTCGCCATCGCCCGAAATCCTACCCCAAGTTCCGCCGTTCGCAACCTATCGACCGTGGCACTTCTTGAATTTCTTTCCGCTGCCGCACCAGCACGGATCGTTGCGTCCGAGTTTGGTGCCCGCCGGTACCGGAGCGGCTGCTCCACCGCCGCCATTCGAACTCGGGTTGGCGGCTACCGCCGCCCCGCCGGCGCGGCTGGCTCCCGCCCCGCGATTGGTCGCCATCGCCAGTGGCGGTGGTGGCTTGGGCGGCTCCTTGACCAGCTGGACCCGGAACATCTGCGAGGCAATGTCGAACTGAATACCATCGAGCAGCTCCTGGAAGGCCTGGAAGGCCTCGTTCTTGTACTCGATCAGCGGGTCCTTTTGCCCAAAAGCACGCAGCCCGATGCTCTCCTTAAAGTTCTCCATCTCGGTCAGGTAGCTGATCCATTTGGAGTCGATGGTCTTCAGCACGACGAACTGCTCGACCTTCCGCATCATCGGCTCGGTGAGCTCGGTCTCCTTGGCCTTGTAGGCGGCGTCGGCGTACTCCATCAGGCGCTCGACCGCAGCCTCCCTGGTTTCACCGAACTCATCCTTGGGGATCTCGCTGACCGGCGGCAGCGGAAAGACGCCACTCAACTGCGCGACCAGGCCTTCGATGTCCCAGTTGTCCGGGTGGCGCGACTCGCAATGCTCGCTGACCGCGTCCTCCACGACTTTCTGGATCCACTCGCGAATCTGCGGTCGCAGATCGACGCCCTCGAGCACCTTGCGGCGCTCGGCGTAGATGATCTCGCGCTGCTTGTTCATGACATCGTCGTACTCGACCAGGTAGCGGCGGGCATCGAAGTTGTGACCCTCCACCTTCGTCTGGGCGCCCTCGATCTGTCTCGACACCAGGCGCGACTCGATCGGCTCGTCGTCCGCGACCCGGAGCATGTTCATCATGTTCTTGATGCGCTCGCCGCCGAAGATGCGCATCAAGTCATCGTCGAGCGCCAGGAAGAACCGAGACGATCCCGGGTCACCCTGGCGGCCCGCACGACCACGCAGCTGGTTATCGATCCGACGGCTCTCGTGCCGCTCGGTGCCGACGATATGGAGGCCGCCCGCTTTCGCTACTCCTTCGCCGAGCACGATGTCGGTGCCGCGGCCAGCCATGTTGGTGGCGATCGTCACAGCCCCGGGTTGGCCCGCCTTTGCGACGATCAATGCCTCGCGCTCGTGCTGCTTGGCGTTGAGCACCTCGTGCGGCACACCCCGTTTTTCCAGCAATCGCGCCAGGCGTTCCGACTTTTCGACCGACACCGTCCCCACCAGCACCGGGCGCCCCTGGCTGGCGGTCTCCTGGATCTCGTCGGCAACCGCCTTGAACTTCGCGTCCTCTGTCTTGTATATCAGGTCGGGATGATCGAGCCGGATCATCGGCTTGTGCGTTGGGATCACGACCACCTGCAGTTTGTAGATCTTGTCGAACTCCTCGGCCTCGGTAACCGCCGTACCGGTCATGCCGGCGAGCTTTTTTTACAGACGGAAGTAGTTCTGATAGGTGATGGTCGCCAGCGTTTGTGTCTCCTGCTGGACCTTGACGCCTTCCTTGGCCTCCACCGCCTGGTGCAGGCCGTCGGCCCAGCGCCGTCCGGGCTGCTGGCGGCCGGTGAATTCGTCAACGATGATCACTTCGCCGTCCTTGACCAGGTAGTCGCGATCACGTTTGTGGAGGGTGAGCGCCTTCAGCGCCTGGTTGATCTGGTGCGCTTCTTCGACGTGGTCGAGCTCGTAGATGTTCTTGATGCCGGTCCAGCGCTCAAGCTTCGCAATGCCTTCCTCGGTGAGGTGCGCCGACTTCGTCTTCTCGTCAACGGTGTAGTCCGCTTCGGCGAGCCGCGAGATCAGGCGGGCGTACTGGTAGTACTTCTCGGTTGACTCGTCGGCCTGACCGGAGATGATCAGCGGCGTGCGAGCCTCATCGATGAGAATGCTGTCCACCTCGTCGACGATGGCGTATTGCAGGCCGCGCTGGACGCACTGCGTCAGGTCGACCGCCATGTTGTCGCGCAGGTAGTCGAAGCCGAACTCGTTGTTGGTGCCGTAGGTGA
>CAZRMD010000177.1:0-6606 GCA_964601135.1 uncultured Actinomycetes bacterium
TGCAGGATGGAAAAACGCCAAAACAGGTTTTACTCGATCAGCTGGCGCTGCTGGAGAGCAAGATGAAAGAGGTCGCTGCCGACGTCAATCGGAACGATGCCGACCGGCTGCTAGCCAACGGGCGATTCCTGGAAGCTCGCTTCGGCCGTTCCCAGCTCTCGCTGAAGCCACCACCCGCCGAAAAGTAAACGAAAGCCGGACCCAGGATTGGGTCCGGCTTCCTCGGATCAGTTAGCGAGCGGACGTGGTCTTGTCACCACTGACAACGGGCTTCGCCTTCGCGTCCATGCCGCTGTCGGAGCGCTCCCCGTTCTTGCCGGCCAGGAGCTTGCGGGCGAGATCCAGACCGGCTGCGCCTTGACTCAGCGCCTGCGCGAGCGTCTCCGACAATCCCTGGGCGCCGTTCAGCACGATCAGCTGGTCGATATCACCGAATGGTTTGGCCGCCGCTTCGACAATCTGCGGCCAGCGCTCCGCCAGCTGCTGCCCGATGACGGCATCCTGGTTCTGCGCCAAGGCGTCGGCCCGCGCCTTGATCGCGTCAGCCTCGGCCATGCCCTTTGCCCGGACCGCCTCGCCTTCTGCGGTCCCCTTGGCGCGAGTGGCATCCGCCTCGGCCAGACCGATCATCCTGGTCTGCTCGGAATGCGCGTTTGCCTCCAGCCGTACTCGCTCGGCGTCCGCAGCCGCGAGCGTCTTGGTCTTCCCCGCTTCGGCGGCAGCGCCGAGTTCGACCTCGCGGGCTCGCGCCTCGGCGGCGGCGATCGCCGCATCCCGTTCCGCCTTTGCCAGTGTTACTTCCTGGTAGGCCTTGGCATCGGCCGGCTTGCGAACGTCCACGTAGAGGCGTTGCTCGGCGCGTTGCGCCTCGAGCTCGGCGACCTTCGTCTCCTCGACGACGACCTTCTGCCGGTTGGTGGCCTCCGAGAGCGGGCCAGCCTGGCGGGCGAGCGCGGTTGCCTGGTCGATCTCGGCCTGGTATCCGGCCTGCTTGATCTGGCTGTCCCGTCGGGCTTGCGCCTTGAGGGCCTCGGCTTCCTGTTCCTTTTGCGTCGCTTCCCGGTCGGCGCCAGCCTGGGCGATGCGGGCCTCACGCTCGATGGCGACCGCGTGCGGCCGCGCCAGGTTCTTGATATACCCGGTCGGGTCATCGATCTCCTGGACCTGGAGCGAATCGATGATCAGGCCGAGCTTCTCCATCTCCGTCCCCGCGTGCTCGCGCGTGAGCTGGGTCAGCTTCTCCCGGTCCCGGATCATCTCCTCGACCGTCATGTTGCCGACGATCGCCCGCAGATGACCGGCGAACACGTTGTGGACCCGTTGGTCCATCTGGTTCTGCTGGTCAAGGAAGCGGCGGGCGGCATTCGCAATCGACGCATAGTCGTCGCCCACCTTGTAGATGACGACGGCGCGGATTTTGAGCGGAATGCCTTGCTGGCTGACGCAATCGACCTGCAGATCCGTCTCGCGCAGGTCTAAGGAGAGCCGGCGCACCACCTGGACACCGGGCGTGACGAGCGTGCCCTTGCCGGTCACGATCTTGAAGCCCAGGCTTTCCCCGACCCCATCGGGTGCTCGCTGGTGAAGGCCCGAGATCACGAGTGCCTCGTTTGGCTCCGCGACCCGCCACATCATTCGCCAGACAGCAAAAAGAACGAGAAGCGCGGCGACGACGACGACGACGATGAGGACGATCACACCGGCGCCCGTCAGAAGAAAGCCGCCCATCGCATGTACCTCCTCGAAAATAGCCGGGCCCCTCAGGCCAGGCTTACCACGACCGTACGCGGCGGGAAATACTCAACGACGAAGACGCGGGTACCCCTGGCAATCGCCTCCTTTGGATCCACGGCGTATGCGTTGAACGCCTCGCTGCCACCCCGGATCGCCACCTTCACCTCTCCCATTCGGCCCGGAGCGATGGCTCCAGTCACCAGAGCCACCCGCCCAACGACCGCCTGGTCATCCACGGCTTACCACTTTTGATTATCTCCTCTGTCTGACGGCGTTAAACGACAATCCGGGGCCGGTAGACTTCCCCCTCATGGCGATGGCAGGGACCGCCTTTTCGATTCGTCCGCTCGACCTGGCGGACATCGATCAATGGTTGGCGCTTCGCAACCAGGCCTACGTCTGGCCGGCCCAACGCGACTTGTTCCTCTTCAGCGAAAGCCTGCGGCTGCCTGGCGAGCCGGTGCTCCGCCTGGCCGCGTGGACCGCCGATGGCAAGCTCGCCGGGACCGCGGAGGCTTACGTCGGTGAGGATGGTGAGCGCTGGGTCGAACGGGCCGAAGGTTTCGTCACCGTAGCCACGCCGTATCGCCGCCAGGGGCTGGGTCGCCAGCTGGCGGGCGAAGTCGAGAAATTCGCGAACGACCTCGAGCTTCGCTGGCTGGAAGCGCCCCTGTTCGAGCGCCATCTTGGACTGGCATCGTCCCTGCTCGGACCCGGCAAGTTCATCGAGCTCGAGCGATACCAGGAGTCGATGCAGCAGCCGTCAATGGTGCCGATGACGGGCCTGAACGAACTTCGCGAGGAACTGGGGCGCTCCGGCATCGAGACCGTGGCGTTCTCGGAAATCGACTCGACGACCGCCCGGAAGGAGCTCTATCGCTGCGCGATGGAAATCGAGCACGACATGCCTCACGAGCCACTCGTCGAGTGGCGCGACCCTCCCTTTGAGAATTGGGAACGGAAGGTGTTCCGACGGCCGGGGTCGTCGTCCGACTCGATCTTCGTCGCCCGCGACGGCGAGCGGTTCGTCGGGCTCAGCTATCTGGTCATGCGTGACACCGGCGACGCGGAAGTTGGTGATACCGGCGTCGTGCGAACGTACCGCACCCGCGGCATCGCCCGGGCCCTCAAGCTGATGGCCACGCGCTGGGCCGCGGAGCATGGAATTCCACGCGTGCACACCGATAACCGCACCGACAACGCCGGCATGTTGGCCTTGAATACCGAGCTCGGCTTCAAGCCGGGCGAGGTCATCGTGGTGTTTGAAAAGACGTTGCGGCCGTGAGCCGCCTGATTCCGCTCCCCGAACGGGGCACCGCAGACTACGCCAAGCTGATCGAGCGCCAGTCCATCCCCGATCAGGTGCTGGATACCGTCCGGGAGATCCTCGACTACGTAAATGCCAGCGGCGATCGGGCCGTCCTCGAGCTGACCGAGCGGCTGGACGGTGTTCGCCTGACGACGACGGCGGTCGCTCGCGAGGAATGGCAGTCGGCGCTGGAGGCGCTGGATCCGAACGTCCGGGAGGCGCTCGCCGAGGCAGCCCGACGCATCGAAGCGGTTCACCAGGTTCAGCAGTTTCACGAACCGGCTGTGGCGGTCGCGCCCGGCGTCCGCGTCTGGCGCGAGTGGCGCGCCTTCGAGCGCGTCGGACTCTATGCGCCGGGCGGTCGCAGAGTCTATCCCTCGTCCGTCCTGATGATGGCGATTCCGGCGCGCATCGCTGGCTGCAAGGAGATCGTCCTCTGCTCGCCACCGCAACCCGACGGTCGCGTTGCACCAGCCATCCTGGCTGCCGCCGCCATGACCGGGGTGACCGAAGTGCATGCCATCGGGGGAGCGCAAGCCATCGCCGCGCTCGCCTATGGCACGGAGCGGATCCGTCGCGTCGATAAGATCGTCGGCCCCGGGAACGCCTACGTGACGACGGCGAAGCTGCAGCTGATCGGCCAGGTGGCCATCGATATGCCGGCGGGCCCTTCCGAGGTGGTCGTGATCAGCGATGGCAGGGTTGACTCACGCTGGCTCGAGGCAGACCTTCGGGCGCAGGCGGAGCATTCGCCCGACGCTCTGTCGCTGCTATTGACGACGGCCGAAGGCGATGGCGCGGCGGTCGACGGAGTTCACGAGCGTCAGGTGAAAGCCTTCCGGGTGGATTCGATCGAAGCAGCGATCACGTTTGCCAACGACTTTGCCCCCGAGCATCTGACCCTCGCCGTATCGGACCCCGAACGCTGGCTATCGCGGGTGCACGCAGCCGGATCCGTCTTCCTCGGGCCGTACGCCGCGGCGGCTGGCGGCGACTATGCAACCGGTGCCAATCATGTGCTTCCCACCGGCGGTACCGCTCGCCGCTTCGGTGCCCTTGGGGTCCGTGACTTCGGCAGGGCTATCCAGGTGCAGGAGGTCGATGAGAACGGCATCACGGGCATCGTCTCGGTAACCGATGTTCTCAGCAAGGTCGAGAACTTATCCTGGCACGCGTCGTCGGTCCGAATGCGATCTCAACCCTGATTCGCAATCAGCGTCCCAGCGATAATTTCTTGCGGCATGAGCGTGGTGACGCGACCCGATGAGGTCGAACGATCAACGGGAATGGGCGGTTATGCGATCGTCGTCGATGGATTACGAAAGGCCTATGGCAAACTCGTGGCCGTCGACGGAATTTCGTTCCGAGTAAAGGAACGGGAGATCTTTGGGTTGCTCGGACCGAACGGCGCCGGCAAGACGACCACGGTCGAGGTCCTCGAAGGCCTCCGCCAGGCAGACGCCGGCCAGACCCTGGTGGCAGGAATCGACGTGCGCAAGGATCCCGACAAGGTCAAGGGTCTGATCGGCGTCCAGCTGCAGTCGTCGGCCTTCTTCGACGGGTTGAATCTGCTCGAGCTACTCGACATGTTCGCGGCCCTCTATCACCGCAGCGTCGACGCCATCGAGATCCTCAAGAAGGTCGACCTTGGAGACAAGGCCCACTCCACGGTCAACAAGCTGTCCGGAGGCCAGAAGCAGCGGTTCAGCATCGCCACGGCGCTCGTCAACGAGCCTCAAATCCTGTTCCTCGACGAACCGACGACCGGCCTCGATCCGCAGGCACGCCGCAACCTATGGGAGCTGGCGCAAGCGATTCGGGCCGAGGGGCGCACCATCGTGCTCACCACCCACTATATGGATGAGGCCCAGGTCCTTTGTGACCGGGTGGCCATCATGGACCACGGCAAGATCCTGGCCATGGATCCTCCGGACGTGCTGATTCAGCATCTGATCGATAAAGGCTTCAAGGGCGAGCGGATCGAGCGCTCAGCAAATCTGGAAGACGTGTTCCTCGACATGACGGGGCATGCTCTGCGCGACTGATCTGTGAAGACCAACCCGTTCGTGATGCTGACCTGGTCCTCACTGAAGGCCTACTTCCGCAACCGCGGCGCTATCTTCTTCAGTCTCCTCGTACCGGTAATGATCATGACCATCTTTGGCTTGATCAACTTCGGAAATAACACGTCGTCAGTCAACATCGGCATCGTGGACCAGGCGAACAACCAGGTCAGCAGCCGGATCATCGCCGGCCTTAAACAGGTCAAGGCCGTGAAGCTCCACACCGGAAGTCTCGATGGCGAACGACACGAGCTGCAGCAGGGCAATCGCGACCTGGTCGCGGTGCTGCCAGCCTCGATCGGCCAGGGATCCACATCCATCACCGCCTATTACAACCGGGGCAACCCACAGAATTCCCAGGTTGCCATCGCCATCATGAATCAGTTCGTCGATCGGGCCTCGTTCGCTTTCGCCGGCGTCACGCCCGCCCTCACGCTGGATGCGAAGCCGGTCCAGAGCCGCAATCTGAGCTACGTCGACTTTCTGGTCCCGGGCATGATCGCGTTGTCGATAATGCAGACCGGCCTCTTCGGCGTCGTCTTCACGTTCGTTCAATGGAAGCAGCGGGGGATCTTGCGCCGCCTGATGGCGACGCCGATGCGGGTTTCTGACTTCTTCTTCGCGCAGTTGGTGAGCCGCCTGTCGACGATTGCGCTTCAAATTGCGGTCCTGCTCGCGGTTGGGCTGTTGTTCTTTCGCTTTCACTTCGAAGGAAATCTGCTCTATCTGTTGATCGTCGGCATCGTGGGTGGCGGCATCTTCCTGGCGATGGGCCTGGCGATCTCGGGCGCATCCAAAAGCGAGGAAACGGCGGCGCCCATTGCGAACCTGGTCTCGCTGCCACTGATGTTCCTTTCTGGCGTGTTCTTTCCCCGCTCAGCCATGCCGGGCTGGTTGCAGACGATCACCCAGTATTCGCCACTGAGCTATGTCTCCGATGCCTTGCGCAGCATCAGCATCGACGGAGCCTCGCTCTGGAGCATCAGGACCGATCTGCTCGGTATCGTCATCTGGTTGGCGATCGCCGCCATCATCGCCACCCGATTCTTCAAATGGGAGGTCGTCTAATGTCTGTCAACGTCAGCCCAAAGCTCGAGGCTCTTTTGAAAGAGCCGATCCCCGCCATCATGGCGACGACACGGCGTGACGGCAGCGTGCAGACGAATCCCGTCTGGTTCGAATACCAGGATGGATCGATCTGGGTCAACGGTGGCACGAACCGCGGATGGTTCAAGCATCTACAGCGCGATCCTCGGGTCACGCTGCTCTTCATCGACGCAAAGAACATGTTCCGCTGGGCTTCGATCGAAGGACGAATGGTGCATTGGGCCGACGATTCGGGCGGCGAGCACATCAACCATCTGTCCCATCGCTACTTCGGTCGTGACTACCAGAACCCGCGCACCGGACGTATCAAAATCGAGATCGAACCCCTTCACGTACGCGGTTGGACCAACGGCGGGCGCTAAGCCCGGGATGGAACTCAGCCCCATCGTTCAG
>CAZRMD010000178.1:0-6556 GCA_964601135.1 uncultured Actinomycetes bacterium
ACCGCCGCCGAAGTCTTTGGCATTCCGCAAGCCGAGGTCACCCCCAACCAACGACGGCTGGCGAAGGTGGTCAACTTCGGGCTTTTTTACGGGCTGAGCGATTTCGGCCTGGCTCGGGACACGGGTATGGCCCGCGAAGAGGCGCAGGCGTTTATCGACGCCTACTTCCGCGCCTACAACCGGGTCCGCGAATTCCTGGAAGGTATCAAGATCCAGGCACGCGAACAGGGATATGTCGAAACGCTGCTCCACCGGCGCCGGTACATCCAGGACATCCGCTCGCCGAACCGGATGCTGCGTCAGGCCGCCGAGCGGATCGCCATCAACATGCCAGTGCAGGGATCGGCCGCCGACATCATGAAGCTGGCGATGATCCGGCTGCAGCAATACCTGCGCGAGCACGAACTGGCCAGCCGCATGATCCTGACGGTGCACGACGAGCTGGTCTTCGAGGTGCCGCCGGCCGAGCGCGATCGGCTGGTGGAGGTCGTCCCCGACCTGATGGCGACCGCCTATCCGCTCAGCGTTCCGGTGCAGGTCGATCTGAAGCTCGGCCCCAACTGGCAGGACATGGAACGAGTGCGGCTGGTCGCAGCCCAGGCCTGAGCCCAGCGCCATGCCCGAACTGCCCGAAGTCGAGACCGTCGTGCGCGACCTCCGACCGCAGCTCAGCGGGCGCCGGATCACCGGCGTGCAGCTCAGCCGCGATCCGCTCATCCTTGGCCGGCTGATCCGGTATCCGTCGCCTCGCCGGTTCGTGCAGGGACTGCGCGGTCGGACCATCCGGACCATCGAGCGGCGGGGGAAGTACATCGTCATGCCCCTGGACCAAAACGGGCGGCGGCTCGTGGTCCATCTCGGGATGACCGGACACCTGCGCGTCTGGGAGCCCGAAGAAGCGACTACCAAGCACACCCACGTTCGAATCTCGCTCGACAGCGGGCTCGAGCTCCGCTACGACGATCAACGGCAGTTTGGCCGCCTGCTGGTCGGCACCCAGGAGGAACTGGTCGCCGCAAAGGCGTTCCCGGCCCGGCTCGGGCCCGAGCCGATCCACGGGGATCTGACGGAGGCCCAGTTCGAAAGGCTGGTTCGGGCCCGGCGGCGGCCGGTCAAATCGGCTCTATTGGATCAATCGTTTCTCGCCGGCGTGGGCAACATCTACGCCGACGAGGCATGTTTTCGGGCGGGAATCCGTCCTAGCCGATGGACGCACCGTCTCACCGTGCGTGAACGGCGGGCGCTCTACTCAGCCATCCAGGAGGTACTGGAGAACAGCATTGCGGCACGCGGCTCGTCGATCATCAACTATGTCGACGCCTTTGGCGTCCGCGGCACGAACCAGGAGCGACTGCTGGTCTACGGACGCGGCGGTGAGCCCTGCCTGAGATGCGGGACGCCCTTGCAAGCGACCCGCCTGGCCGGCCGCGGCACGGTGTACTGCCGCAAGTGCCAGCGCTAGCGCGACCGCATTGGCCGCGGCTCAGCCGCCGCCTGATGATCACGGCCGGCATCTTTTTCGGCATTTTCCTGGTGGTGACGGTCCTCGTTGCGGTGGGAGCCTTCGACCGGTTCAACCTTCGGCTGACGAGCTATCTCCAGCACCGGGGCAGCTACGCACAGGACCTTGGGCTCGGGGTTTTCAGCTACCTGGGGAGCATCGAAGTCACGGCTGTCATTGCCGTCCTGATCGGCGTGGCGCTGTTCCGCGGGCTGCGCCTCCTGGCCGTGCTGCCCATCGCCTTTGTCTTGCTCGGCTCGGGTCTCGAAATCCTGGGGAAGGACGTGATCCACAGCATTGCTCCCGGGCGGCTGTTCCAGCGCTTCCCGCATGGCCTTCCGGCCTTCAGTCACAATGTGGGCCACTACTCCTACCCCAGCGGCCACGTGCTCCGGGCGACCATCACCTACGGCCTCATCCTGTATCTGGCCGAGCGCTGGGAGCTGTTCGGTCGCGACAGCTCGCGCCTTAGCCCGGTGCTCGCTCTGGTCATCTTCTTTGTCGGCTACGGAGTGATCTACCTGGGCTGGCACTGGTTCTCTGACGCGCTCGGTGGCCTGCTCCTGGGTCTGACCCTGCTTTTTGGCCTGATCGCCTACCTCGAGCGCAAGCGAACGGTGAATCCAGGGCACGTCGACCCCGTCGACTGACCGCCGTTAGCCAGCCCGGACGCTGTCCTGGCTAGTGCTCGTCCCAGGGGCCGCTGTGGCTGGATTCCGCCGGGGCAAACCTACAATTGATCCGTGCCCAAGTTCGCGTTCACGGCTGGTTTTGCGCCTGCGGGCGGCCAGCCGGAAGCCATCAAGAAGCTCGCCGACGGGGTCGACAAGGGCCTGAAACATCAGGTCCTGCTCGGCGTGACCGGCTCCGGCAAGACGATGGTCGTCGCCCAGATGATCCAGGAGATCCAGCGGCCGACGCTGGTCATGTCGCCCAACAAGACGCTGGCCGCCCAGCTGTGCAGCGAGTTCCGGTCCTTCTTCCCCAACAACGCCGTCGAGTACTTCGTCAGCTACTACGACTATTACCAGCCGGAAGCCTACATTCCCCGGACGGATACCTATATCGAAAAGGACTCCTCGCGCAACGATGAGATCGACCGGCTGCGGCAGTCCGCGACGCGCGCGCTTCTGACCCGGCGCGACGTCATCGTCGTCGCCAGCGTCTCCTGCATCTATGGCGTCGGCTCCCCGGAGGATTACCTGGGCGAATCGGTCGAGATCCATGCCGGGGAAGGCTTCCGCCGCGACATCTTCCTGCGCAAGCTCACCAACTTGCAGTACCAGCGCAACGACGTCGACTTCGGACGGTCGCGCTTTCGCGTTCGCGGTGACACCGTCGACGTCCAGCCCTCCTATGACCAGATCGCGACCCGCGTCCAGTTCAACGGGGACGAAGTCGAGCGCATCGTCCAGATCGACCCCCTGACCGGCGAGATGATCGGCGACCTCGAGCTGTTCCAGGTCTTCCCGGCGACGCACTATGTGACGCCCCGGGAGAAGCTGCTGCGGGCACTCGATGCGATCAATGACGAGCTGGAAGAGCGGGTTGCCTGGTTCGAGAGCCAGGGCAAGCTGCTCGAGGCGCAGCGCCTGCGCCAGCGGACGCTGTTCGACATGGAGATGATGCGCGAGACGGGCAGCTGTGCGGGGATCGAAAACTACTCGCGCCATCTCACCGGCCGCCGGCCTGGCCAGGAGCCCTATACCCTGATGGACTTCCTGCCCGAGGACACGCTCGTGGTGGTCGACGAATCGCACGTCGGTGTGCCGCAGATCGGCGGCATGTACGGCGGCGATCGCTCGCGGAAGATCCCCTTAGTGGACTACGGCTTCCGGCTTCCGTCGGCTCTGGACAACCGGCCGCTGACGTTTGCCGAATGGGAGCGCAAGGTACAACAGGTGGTCTACGTCTCCGCCACCCCGGGTCCGTACGAGGAGCAGCGCTCGCAGCAGACGATCGAAGTCATCATCCGGCCGACAGGGCTGGTCGACCCCACCGTCGAAGTCCGTCCCACCAAAGGCCAGATCGACGATCTGCTGGGCGAGATCAAGAAACGCGTCGACAAAAAGCAGCGCACGCTGATCACCGTGCTGACCAAGAAGATGGCGGAAGACCTGACCGACTACCTGCGCGAGATGGGCATCAAGGTGAACTACTTGCATTCGGACGTCGACACGCTGGAACGGGTCGAGATCCTGCGCGACCTGCGGCTCGGCGTCTTCGACGTGCTCGTCGGGATCAACCTGCTCCGCGAGGGACTGGACCTGCCGGAGGTCGCCTTCATCGCCATCCTGGACGCCGACAAGGAGAGCTACCTGCGTGATGCGCGGTCGCTGATCCAGACGATCGGCCGGACGGCCCGCAACGTCGAGGGACACGTGATCCTCTACGCCGACAAAATCACAGGCTCGATGCAGCGCGCGATGGACGAGACCGATCGCCGCCGGAGCATCCAGATCGCGTACAACGAGGAGCACGGCATCACGCCGGCCACCATCGTCAAGGCCGTCTACAACCTCGAACGCAAGCAGGAGCACGCCGTGGAGGAAAGCATCGCGACGCTGGCATCGGGCCTTCCGCCGGACGAGATCGAACGGCTGATCAAGGACCTGGAGCGCCAGATGAAAAAGGCGGCGCGGGACCTGCAGTTCGAGCGGGCGGCCGAGCTGCGCGATCGCCTGGTGGCGCTGCGCCGCGACGCCCTGGATTATCGGTCGTCGCTCACGCCGGCCGCCGCCGCCGAGAACGGACAATGGCGCAAGCCGAAGACCAGCCGGATGCGGGCGAGGGTGCATGGGTAAGACAAAGACGATGCCCACGCAGCACACCGAGATCGTTATCCGAGGCGCGCGCGAGCACAACCTCAAGGACATCGACCTGACCATCCCGCGCGACAAGCTGGTGGTGTTCACGGGCCTGTCCGGCTCGGGCAAGTCGTCGCTGGCCTTCGACACGATCTATGCCGAAGGACAGCGTCGCTACGTCGAGTCGCTGTCGTCCTATGCCAGGCAGTTCCTGGGCCAGATGGACAAGCCCGACGTCGACCAGATCGACGGGCTCTCGCCGGCGATCTCGATCGACCAGAAAGGCGCCAGCCACAACCCGCGATCGACCGTCGGCACCGTGACCGAGATCTATGACTATCTGCGGCTGATGTACGCGCGGATCGGCCATCCACACTGCCCAATTAGCGGCCATGAGATCACGCGTCAGACGACCGAGCAGATCGCCGACAAGATCCTGGAAATGCCGAAGGGCACCCGAATTCGAATCATGGCGCCCATTGTGCGGGGCCGAAAGGGTGAGTATCAGGACGTCTTCAAAGAGGCTCGCAAGGCGGGCTTCAGCCGTGTTCGGGTTGATGGCAATTTCTACGAGCTCAACGAGAAGATCACGCTCGACAAGAACAAGAAGCACGACATCGAAATCGATGTCGACCGCCTTCCGGTCGATCCATCGGCGGCGAGTCGCGTACGTGAGTCAGTCGAAACGGCGGCAAAGCTCGCAAATGGTTTGGTTCTCGTAACGCCGTTTGAGGGCAAGGGCGACGAGCAGCTGTTCAGCCAGAACTTCGCCTGTCCCTACGACGGGTTTTCGATGGAAGAGCTCGCGCCTCGGAACTTCTCCTTCAACAACCCGCACGGCGCCTGTCCAGCCTGTACCGGGCTGGGCAGCAAGCTGGAGGTCGATCCCGACCTGGTCATCCCGGACAAGGACCGATCGCTCAGCGACGGCGCCATCCGCACCTGGGGGCGCTCGGCGTACTTCTACAACGACCTGGTCGAGGCGGTGGCCCATCGCTACCACATTCCCATGGATAAGCCGTTCGGCAAGCTGACCGTCAAGGACCGCAACATCGTCCTCTACGGCAACGACGGCGCCCCGTTGCGCGTCAAATACTTCAACAGCGAAGGACAGCGGCGCTGGTACGAGACGTCGTACGAAGGCATCGTTCCCAACCTCGAGCGCCGCTACCGCGAAACGGAGTCGGAGTTCATCCGCGCCGAAATCGAGCGCTTGATGAGCACCAAGCCCTGTCCCGTGTGCAAGGGCAAGCGCTTGAAGCCCGAATACCTGGCGGTCACCGTCCAGGACCGGTCGATCATGGACATTACCGAGCTATCGATTGACGCGGCCCAAGCATGGTTTGGCGGACTGAAGCTGCCGGAACGCGAGCTGCTGATCGCACGCGGCATCCTCAAAGAGATCCGCGAGCGGCTGCAGTTCCTGGTGGACGTCGGGCTCAACTACCTCAACCTGGCCCGATCCGCGGATTCGCTCTCGGGCGGCGAGGCGCAGCGCATCCGGCTCGCCACCCAGATCGGCTCGAAGCTGATGGGCGTGCTCTACATCCTGGATGAGCCGTCGATCGGGCTGCATCAGCGCGACAACAAGAAGTTGATCAACACGCTGCTGGCGCTGCGCGACATCGGCAACACGGTGGTCGTGATCGAGCACGACGAGGAAACGATGCGGACCGCGGACTTCATCGTCGACATCGGGCCGGGCGCGGGCGAGCACGGCGGACGGATCGTCGCCACCGGAACATTCGACGACATCTTGAAATCGCCGGATTCGATCACCGGCGCATTCCTGCGGGGCGAGCGCAGCATTCCCCTGCCGACCAACCGGCGCAAGGGTAACGGGCGGATGATCGTGGTGCGCGGTGCGACGGAAAACAACCTGAAGAACATCGACGTCTATTTCCCGCTGGGAAAGCTCATCTGCGTCGCCGGCGTGAGCGGTTCCGGAAAGAGCACGCTGGTCAGCGATATCCTGTACCGGCGCATGGCGCAGCACTTCTATCGGGCGAAGGACCGGCCAGGCAAATATCGCGAGGTTTCCGGCCTGGCCTTCATCGACAAGGTCATCAACGTCGACCAGTCGCCAATCGGCCGTACCCCGCGGTCGAACCCGGCGACCTACACCGGCGTCTTCACCTATATCCGCGAGCTCTTTTCCGAGATGCCGGAGGCGCGCGTGCGCGGATACGGACCGGGGCGGTTCAGCTTCAACGTCAAGGGTGGGCGCTGCGAGACCTGCGAGGGCGAC
>CAZRMD010000179.1:0-6521 GCA_964601135.1 uncultured Actinomycetes bacterium
AAGCGGTCCCCTCGGCCATCGGCTCCCTCCTCAATTCGTATACGCTGTCGACATCATACAAGTCCACACTTTAGTAAGTCAAGTCTTGTGCGACTTAGAATTGTCCTGTGAATGGCCAGGTTGTTCTTCGCGCGTTGGCGGAGCCGCGCCGGCAGGCAATGCTGCGCCTGGTGAAGAACCAACCGTTGTCGGCTGGAGAGATCGGGGAGCATTTCGGCGACATCACGCAGCAAGCCGTTTCCCAGCACCTGCACGTGCTCGCCGATGCCGGCCTGGTCGATGTCCGCCGAAAAGGCAAACAGCGCATCTACGCGCTCGACCCCGGGGGCCTCAAGGTCCTCGATGAGTTCCTCGCTAACCTCTGGCCCGAAGGCCTGAAACGGCTGAAGCGGGCGGTCGAGGCGGATCGGCGTGGCCGCTGAACCGTACCAGGGCTCGATTTTCATAGCCGCCGACCCCGAGACTGTGTTCGAGTACTTCATCAAGGCGGAGGCGCTCGTCCGCTGGCTAGGGGACGCGGCAGTCCTCGAACCATACCCGGGCGGCCGGTTCTCTGTGGCTTTCGGACCTCGAACGGTTGAGGGCCGTTATCTCGAACTCGACCGTCCTCGCCGGGTTGTTATCTCGTGGGGCCGGGTAGGCTCCCGAGAGCTTCTGCCAGGAGCGAGCAGGCTCGAAGTCGATATCCGCCCGGAACACAACGGTAGCCGCGTTAGCATCGTCCATTCAGGCCTGCCGGACACAGAGAGACCTCGTCACGTGCTCGGCTGGCAGCACTACCTGGTCCGCTTGATAGAGGCAGCTGAGGGCGCAGTCCCCAGCCGCATCAGGTGCCGCCGAACCTTGTGGAGGGCGCGGACTAAACGATTCGATTTCCCCGACAGGTTTACGACAGGGCCTTCGCGTTAAGCGCGCAAGGACAAACGGCTCTCAAGTTGCACTTGACGCCGATGCTGCAATTCATCGAACGGATGGCACGACCTGCGAACGCACTTGACTGCGGGTCTCTGGAGGGCTGCCTTCGGGAAGCTGCAGGCCGATTGGTCGCCGCGGACCACGGATCACGACGGATGCATATGCCGCAACGACGCATCCACAGGCTGCGACGGCGGCTCCAATAATGTTGAAAACGGTGCTCGTCACGTCAGGAAGCACGTAGTAGTAACCGATCTTCGAAGCCAAGATCACGCCAACGCCAATGAAGATGAGCGCCGTTCCAAGGATCAGGTAGCTGACACCGGTCCCACGCGGGGCGCCGATACGCAGATTGTGGGCTCGGAGCAGCAGTCCCCCAGCGATGGCCAATCCGCATGCAATTGCGATCAATCCGACGCTGGCGAGCAACACCGGGATCGACGAGGAGATCTGCAGGCCAAGCACCCCGACCAGAAAGACGACCCATCCGAGGCTCTGCATGCCCAGGCCACGTCTTGCCCCTTTTAGATCGCGATCGAGGGCTCTCCGCAGCTGCAGCCCGCCTGCCGCCACCAGCAGAATCCCCATCCCGATCAAGGCTGCGATACCGATGCCGAGCACGACGGAAGTCCCGGACGATCCGATCGACGGCAGGTCGAGGAGGAGTCCGAGCGTCGCTGCGGTGAAGCCACCAACCACCAGGTTCCAGGCTCCGAACCGGGGACTCACAGATCGATCTATCCGCCCGGGCATTATCTGTTCACCTCAACTGACCACCGTGTAGCGGTTGAAAAACTCGACCATGTCTTTCCCGATCTGCTCGAGACTCGGATCGAGCGGTTTCGAGCCGACCTGCATGAACATGTGGCCCATGTTCTGGACAAGGAGGAGCTGAGACTGGTCGCCTACGGCGCTGAGGTCGTTGTATAGCTCGATCGATTGAGATTCATGGACCTTAGCGTCCTGAACTCCCTGGACCAGCAGTATCGGCGGAGCGTTGGCAACCACGTAATGAGTCGGGCTGGCGCGGACGAGGTCACTGCGGCTGACGTTGGCGCCAAAGGCTCGCAGCGTGCCTGAGGGAGAAAAACCGGCGTCTTCGGTCAGGTTCGTAGGACCGAACATGTCGACCACGGCTGTCACGCTGCTCGGCTGATTCAGATAGGGGCCGACGTCGAAGACGGAACGTGGCCCCGTGAGCGCGGCGAGCGCCACGAACTGCCCGCCGACGCTAGTGCCGAAAGCGAACATCTCACTGGGGTCCAGGCCATAAGTCGGCGCCTTGTCGCGAAGGAATCTGATGGCGCACTTCACGTCCTCGATCTGTGCAGGGAACTTGGCCATGGGCGCGAGCCGGTAGTTCACGCTGGCGACCGCATAGCCTGCCGAGGCAAGCGCGTTGAGAAACGCTGGACTGATGTTGGTCTTGTCGCCCGAGGTCATCCCTCCTCCGTGGACGAACAGTGCGAGCGGAAGGGGATGCCGGGCCGACGCCCTGGGAATGTACAGATCCAGCGTCTCCGAGTTGCAGTAGGCAACGTCCCTCTCGGCAGTCCCGAGTGAGAACGCGACGTGCGGCGTGTTTGCGGAGAGCACGCCGTTGATCGTGAGCGCAGCGTCAAGACCGATCGCAACGATCGCCGCAATGGCGACCATGCCCGGCGTACGCGTCCGGATCACCTCCCCCGCGAACCCGCTAAACAATGCGCCCTTCGAGGACAGCTCCGTAGTGCCGTTCGGCCCGGCCATACACGGACCTCTGTACTGTCGGTCGCGACCATGGGCCTTCTTGCGAGCGTGCTACTCGCCCACCTGAGAAACTCCGCTCGGACCCCGCAAAGACTCAAGCTTGCACAGCGAAGAGCCGGACCTCGCCAGGAACGCCCTTGAGCGGGTGAAGCCCTCGATCGGTGAGGCGCAAGTCCGAGCCGGCAACCAGATCCCGCACGGCCTCGGACACGAGTACCTCGCCGGCTTTCGCCTCCGACATTACGCGCGCGGCAAGATGGACATTTGCACCTTCGACGTAGCGCCGGTCGACCTGCACCTCGCCGATATGCACGCCAACTCGAACATCGAGATTCAGCAGCTTGACCGCGTCAATGATCTCGTGCCCGCATCGGATCGCCCAAACCGGTCCGTCGAAGGTCGCAAAGAAGCCATCGCCGCTCGTGTCAACCTCGTGGCCATGGTTGCGTCTGAGGCAGTTGCGCACACATGCGCGAAACCGTTCGAGGAGTTCGCGCCAGGGTCGATTACCCAGCGCATAAGCTCGCTCAGTGGATCCGACCAGATCGACAAAGAGCAGCGTCATGACCCTGGTTTCGGACACGAACCGGTTCGCCAGCCTGAGCGCACTCGCACGAGCGGGCATGAAGGCGATGGCCACGGGCACCACGGAAGCCAGCAGCACGAGCTCGGATTGCCGGCCCGTCAGCGCTTGCAATGCAAGATTGGCGGCTCCGCTGATCGCGGTGAAGGCAATGGCCAGGCCAGCGGTCAGCGCACCATAGGTAATCGTTCGATTCAAGATGAAGTCGATATCGAGAAGCCCCTGCCGGAAGATGCCGAGCGCCAACGCAACCGGAATGGCGGCAACCGCCGTCGAGAAAATCGCCAGGTGCAGGGACTCGAAGAAGAGCGCTTCCGATGAGGACGCTGTATTAAGAACGAGCGCTCCGGTTGGGACCACCAGCAGGTAGACAATTACGAAGACCAGTCCTCCCAGCATCGCCCACTTAAGCTGCTGCCGTTGCACGGGAGACGACCTGAACTGGTAGCGGTACAAAAGCGCCGCGATGGTTGCCGTGACCAGCGAGGCCGTCAGGACCGTGACGCCGGTCGAACCAAGCGCCGTATCGCCAGGGAACGGTCCGCCTACGGCAGGTACGAGCCACAGCACGATCCAGACCGCGGCCAGCGCCACCGACCAGCGCGGAACGAATCGTCCATCCGGGAAGCAGAAGGCCCAGGGCAGGCTGAGCGCGTTGGCGACGAGCAGGACCGTCGCGGGCCATGGTGCTGACCAGGGGTGGAGCTGACCGTGGTGAATAATGCCGTTGACCTGGGCGAAGGTGCCTATGATCACCGCGAAGCAAACGAAACCGGTTGAGAGGATGAGGCCGAAGAGATCGCGCGAGCGTCGCAAAAAGACAAGAACCGCCAATGCCGTCCAAGCCAGAAACGCCACGACCGTGAGACCGGCCGCTACAGTAGCCAGAGCGCCGAGCGCCGCCTGGCTCTGGAGCCATCCCGGGAGCCACCGTAGATAGACAAAGATGGCCAGCAGTCCGAAGCTCGCGACCATGCCGCGGCCGACGAAGAGGCCCGCGCCGCCGAGCTCGCGGCGGAGAAACGCATCAGGCGCCGGCCTCGATTGGACGATTCCCATCGATGCACTGGGCATGGCCGGTCTCTAAGGTTTGGTCACCATCAGCCAGATCACCAGGACTATCAGGAGACTCCCGATTCCGCCGGAGATCTGCGCAATGCGCGCCGCTCGTCGACCATCCGCCGACGGCGTGGTCTCCAGCTCGGTGGCTCTGGCCAGCCTGCCGTAATTGGGCAGCTCCAGCGCATACATCAGGATCAGCACGACGGCGGTGATTACAAGCGCGGCGCGGATCCAGAAGAGGTCCAGTCGCCAACCAGTTGCGGCCATCCAAAAGCCGCTGATCATTAACAGAATCAAGCCGGGCCCGAAGAGAGACCTGTAATAGCGCTGCGCGATTTGAAGGACGAAGCCAAGCTGTCCTGGCTGGCGCGCGGCCAGGCGTTGCGCGAAACCCACCCCGGTGGCGCCGCCGACCAGCGTGATAGCGACAAACACGTGGACGAATTTGACCAATAGGTAGAACGTCATGACAGGACCACCGCCATGTTGTCGTAGGTGGCGTAGACCGGCTCGAAGACGCTCTTGGAGATCCACTCGGGTCCGGACCACGGGTTGTTGATCAAAACGCGGGTCGGGGTCACGCCGACCACGACGACGGCGTGCTCGCCCGGACCGGCATAAGTCACCGTCCTGCCATCGAAGGCGACATAGTCCTGACGATGGAGCCGGACCCAACGGTACGTCACCCAGGTCACCACTGGGTGCCCATTGAGGACCGCCTGGTAAATATCGGCGGCGGCGATGCCCTGGCCGGCGCGCAGCACATGCCCTCCGAGCACGGCCGCCGCGTGCGCGATGGTCGGGTAATAGGTGCCGTAGCCGGTCAGCGCAATCTCGCTGCCGTTGACGTTACCGACGAAGGTCGCGAAGGGATCCCCCCAATGCAGACCGGTGCTGTCGACGTAGGCCGGGCGGAGGTCGGAGCCGATGATCTGGAGCACAGCGGAATCAGTGGTCGCGATGCCCTCGTAGGCGAGCGCCATCCGGAGCGACGCTTCTTCGCAGCTGAGCTCGAATGCCTGGTGATACCACGGCACGTTGAGGATTCGGGTGTTGCTGCCGGGCTGTGCCGTGGGGCGGACCGGCGTGGGCGTGGGTGTCGGCTTGTCCTGGAATACGATCGGCGTGGATTCGAAGGTGCCTTTCGCCGGCTCGTCGCTGACCAGTAACCGTCCGCTCTGGGAGACGACGACGAGCTCGACAGTGATCAATCCGCTGTAGAGCTTGACGGTCAGCAGACCGCCGCCCGGTCGTGGCACGGCGGTTATCTCACGCGTCGTCGATGGGTTCTGCTCGCAGGGGCAAAGATGGGCCTGCGTTTGCTGCAGCCGGGCGCGCATCGCGTCGGTCAGCGGGCAGGCGCTGTAGTCATTTCCTCGGGTTACGTCAGCGGCTCCATGCTCCGGGTAATTGATGCATTCGACGTAATAGCCGTACTGTGCGATGAGCGGAAAAAGCTGCTCGCCAACCGCGGTGAGGTCGGCGACGCTCGGCCTTGTGGGCATCGGTGTTGCCACGGCGGTCGCCGATGGTGCGGCGGAACCACCAGCCGCCCCGACCGCCTGCCCGCAGGCGCTCAGGAGGAGGCCGACACTTAGCAGCGGGCCCGTGATTCGGGCGCTCATCAGACTCGCCTCCCCTTCACTTGAGTCAGGCTTCGACTGGGCAGGCGCAGGTCGACCGCCTCATCGATCATGAGGTAGGGAATAAGCGCTGCCTCGTTGACGGCGATCACAGTGTCCAAGCTTTCCGCCTCGAACAGGCAGTAGCACCGCGAGCGAGCGGGCACGAAGGTGCTGCCCAAATAGCGCACGGGTGAGCCGGAGTTCGTGATTCTCCGGCTCGCCTCCTGGAGCGCGTACTGCATGGCGGAGCGATGCCTCGCGCTCATTCCAACCAGCGCTCGCTCGACGATGTACGACGCCATCTAGGCAACCGCTTCTCTGATCAGGCGATTGGCTTTGAGCAGATGATGGCCCGGCACGATCCAGCTGAAGACGTACGCAATCGCGACCCATCCCAGCGAGTTGAGCTTGTGAAGCGTCGCGAGGTCGTCCCGATTGGCGGCCGCGAGCATTCGCCAGGTGCGGACTACCAGGACGACGCTCAACGCTGCCGAGGCGATCAGAAAGGCAGCGGGTAACCCGTCCGCAAGGTAGCCGAAGTACAGAGTGACTCCGGTGAACCGATCCTCGGTCGCCATACCGATAGT
>CAZRMD010000180.1:0-6458 GCA_964601135.1 uncultured Actinomycetes bacterium
TCTCGACCAACCAGATCGATTTCCTGATGCCCGAGCGCTTTGGGCTGGAGTACGTAACATCGGACCAGAAGACGGAACGCCCGGTGATGTTGCACCGGGCCCCCATCGGATCGATGGAACGGTTCATGGCCTACCTCATCGAGCACTACGCCGGAGCATTCCCGGTCTGGCTGGCACCCGTCCAGCTGACGTTCATCCCAATCGCCGACCGGCACCTGGAGGCGGTGGGAAAGATCGCCGATCGCTTCCGTCAGCGGGACATTCGGGTGGAGGTTGACGCCCGGAGCGAGCGGATGCAGGCCAAGATCCGAGACGCCCAACTGCAAAAGGTACCCTACATGGCCGTGGTTGGCGACAGAGAGCTGGAGAACCAGGAGCTGAATATCCGTCAGCGCGAGGGCGGTCAACAGGTGGCAGTTCCGGTTGATGAGTTCTTGCGGCGCCTCGAAGCAGAGGCCCGCCTGCCCCTGTAGGACCTCCGATACGCCTCATCTCACGAGCCTGTACGAGTTTGCCGCCGCAAATCACGTGGTATACTCCCGCGTGCCAAGCGAGGCTGTCCCAGGCTTCCACCTTCAGGCCGGCGCCGAAGAGGTCAAGGGGACGAAGATAGCCTCGAGGCTATCTTTTTTGTTTTTCGAAGGAGGCTTGATCCACGGCATTTAGGGAACTTCGGATTAACGACCAGATCCGCGCTTCGGAAGTCCGCGTTATCGACGATCGCAACGAACAGTTAGGGGTCATGACCATCGACCGCGCGAAGGCTCTGGCGGTCGAACGGGAGATGGACCTCGTTGAGGTGGCTCCGCAGGCCCAGCCGCCGGTCGCGCGGATCATGGACTACGGCAAGTTCAAGTTCGAGAGCCTGAAGAAAGACAAAGATGGTCGCCGCAAGCACAACGTCATCAAGGTCAAAGAGATGAAGCTTCGTCCCAAGATCGGTGAGCACGACTTTCAGACGAAGTTCCATGCCGTCAAGTCGTTCCTGGAAGAGGGCGACAAGGTCAAGCTGACCATCATGTTCCGTGGTCGGGAGATGGTCCACCAGGACATCGGGAAGAATCTCCTGGACCGGATGGCCCGCGAGCTCAAGGCCATCAGCACGGTCGAGCGGATGCCCTTGCTCGAAGGAAAGAACATGATCATGATCCTTGCCCCGGCGCAGGTGGCAGGCGCGGCTCCGCCTCCAGCACCAGCGCCACCGCAATCGCGGCCCGAACGCGTCAAAGAACGGGTCAAAGGAGCAACCGGTGCCTAAGCTACGAACCCATCGGGCCACGGCCAAGCGGTTTCGAGTGACCAAGACGGGAAAGGTCGTTCGTCCGCATGCCCAGAAGAGCCACCTGCTGGGGCATAAGAGCCCACGTCGGAAGCGGCAGTACAGCAAGCTGCTCGTGCTGAGCGGCAAGGACGCCAAGCGGATCCGCCGGGTGGCCCCTTATCTAAAGGAGAAGGAGTGACATGCCTCGGGTAAAACGGAGCGTGCCATCACGCCGCCGCCACAAGAAGATCCTCAAGCTCGCCAAGGGCTTCCGGATGACGCACCGAACGCTGTTCCGGCCGGCCAATGAGGCGGTCTTGCATGCCCTCGAATACGCCTATCGCGACCGTCGGGTCCGCAAGCGCGACATGCGCAAGCTGTGGATCGCGCGCATCAACGCCGCCTCCCGCAGCCAGGGCATGCCGTACAACCAGTTTATGCACGGCCTGAAGCAGGCCGGCGTAGACATCAACCGCAAGATGCTGGCCGACCTGGCGGTTCGCGACGCCCAATCATTCAACCAGCTGATCGCTGTCGCTCGGAGCGGCAAGGCGTAAGATTTCGGTCAACATGCGTGTCGACTCGCGGTTCATGTTTATGGGGCCGGCCCGGGGCCGGCTGCCGCTGAACTAGCGCCAGTCAGCGCACGCCTCCCGACCGCCGGCCTTTTCCATCGGACGATGAATCAGGCGCGTCTGGAGGAGTAATGAGCGTAAACATGGTCGACCTCGATGCCATCGGGGCCGAGGCGCGTCGGCGCATCGCCGATGCCGCCGACGAGCAGGCGCTCGAACAGGTCCGCGTCGAGCTGCTGGGCAAGAAAGGTCAGCTAACGGCGGCACTCCGTGGCCTGGGGAGCCTGCCCGCCGAACAGCGGGCGGCCGCCGGAGCCAGGGCGAATGCGCTCAAGGCGGATATCGAGAGCTTGCTGCGAGATCGCGCGAAGGAACTTCAGCATGCGAGGTTGGAGAGCCTGGCCGATCGCGAGTGGGCCGATGTCACGGTTGTCCCCGCCCCGGTGCGGCGCGGCCATCTCCATCCCCTGACGCTGATCCTGCGCGAGGTGAAGACGATCTTCTCCCGGCTCGGCTACGACGTGGCGCTCGGACCACAGGTCGAGGATGACTTCCACAACTTCGAGGCGCTCAATATCGGCGAGGAGCATCCGGCGCGTGACACGATGGACAGCTTCTACCTCGAGAATGGCAAACTGCTGCTGCGCACGCATACCTCGCCGGTGCAGATCCGCTACATGCGGGCGCACAAGCCTCCGATCCGGATCATTGCGCCGGGCGCGGTCTACCGGCGGGACGCGACCGACCCGTCGCATGGCTCGCAGTTCTACCAATTCGAGGGGTTGGTCGTCGATCACGACATTCGGCTTTCCGATCTGAAGGGCACCATCGAATACTTCGCCCGTTCGCTCTTCGGGGCAGACCGCCGCATCCGGATCAGCGGTGACCACTTTCCCTTCACCGAGCCCAGCATTGGCGCGGCCGTTTCGTGTGGGCTGTGCGGCGGCAGCGGCTGTCGTAGCTGCAAGGGCGGCTGGCTCGAGATCCTGGGCGCCGGCATGGTCCACCCTCAGGTGCTTCGAAATGGCGGCATCGACCCGGCGCATTATTCCGGCTTTGCCTTTGGTGCGGGGCTGGATCGGCTGGCGATGCTCAAATACAACGTCACCGATCTCCGGCTGTTCCTCGACAACGACATCCGTTTCCTGAGGCAGTTCTGATGTTGATCTCGACGAACTGGCTGAAGGACTTCGTGGACATCCCGGGCGACGTGAAAACGCTGGCGGATCGGCTGACGCTTGCCGGCGACGAGGTCGATCGCATTCGCGAACAGGACGTCGATTTCGACGGCGTGATCGTCGCTGAAGTCCAGGCTCTCCGGCCCCTGCCCGGCTCGACGAAGAATCAGATCGCCACCATCAGCACCGGTCATGAGACCGTCGACGTCGTTACGGGAGCCTGGAACCTTGCGGTCGGTGACCGGGTGCCGTATGCGGCCCCAGGTTCCCGGCTCGGTGATCGCCACATCGACACCAAGCGGTTCCTGGGTTTCGCCTCGGCCGGCATGCTGTGCTCCGAGATCGAGCTCGGCCTGGGCGAGGATGCGGCCGGCATCATGATCCTCGATCGAGGATCGATGCTTGGCGACGATGTGCGCCAGTTGTATCCGCGGGACACCATCCTCGAGCTGGAGATCAAGTCCAACCGGCCGGACCTGATGTCCCACGTCGGCATTGCCCGCGAGGTCAGTGCCATCTTCGGGCTGCCGCTGCGTCAGCCCGAGGTCATGGAGGCGCGCACGAAGCCGGCGCCGGACCTGGTACGGATCGAAGCTCCCGACGACTGCCGGCGCTTCGTCGGGCGATTGATCACCGGCGTCAAGGTGGCGCCCTCGCCGCCATGGATGCAAGCGCGGTTGCGGGCGGTCGGCGTCCGTCCAATCAGCAACGTCGTCGATATCACGAACTACGTGTTGCTGGAAACCGGCCAGCCGATGCACGCCTACGACTTTCAGAAACTGGCCGGCGGCCGAGTCGTCGTGCGCCGCGCCCACAAGGGCGAGGAGCTCCACGCGCTCGACGGCAAGACGCGGGTGCTCGAGCCGAGCGCCATGGTGGTGGCCGATGCGGAGCGGGCGGAGGGGCTGGCGGGCATCATCGGCGGTGAGGATAGTGCCGTCACGGCGAGCACTTCGGAGGTGCTCCTCGAAGCCGCCACCTGGGAGCCGCGCTCGATCCGACGCACGGCGCGAGCCTTTGGCTTGCGCACGGAAGCCTCACTCCGCTTCGAGAGGGGACTGAGTCCAGCGCTTGCGCCGGCGGCCGTTGATCGGGCTGCCGGGCTGGTCGCCGAGCTGGCCGCTGGCACGCCGGCCAGGTCTGTCGACGTCTATCCCGATCCACTGAAACCGATCACCATCGAGCTCACCGCCGAGCGGATCGATCGCGTGCTCGGACTCAAGGTCGATGCCGCCGATTCCCAATCGATCCTGCAGCGATTGCAGTTCATGGTGGAGCGGTCCGACAGCCGGCTGCTGGTGCGTCCGCCAGACTTCCGTCTCGACTGCTCGATCCCCGAGGACGTGGTCGAGGAGGTCGGCCGCATCTACGGCTACGACCGGATTCCAAGCACACTTCCTGGAGAACGAACCCCGGTGCGAGACCTGTTTGAGCGTCGCGATACCGAGGAGATTGCTCGCGAGGTGCTCGCCGGTCGCGAGGTTGACGAAGCCGTCACCAACAGCTTCGTCGATGCCGACGCCAAACTGGAAATCGGGTTGCCGATGGCCCCAACGACGGTCGACCGGATTGCGAATCCGATGGCGGAGAACCGCAATGCCCTGCGAACGAGCCTGCTCCCGGGACTGCTGGAGGCGCTCGCCTTGAACGCTCGCCAGGACAATCCGGGCGCGCGGTTGTTCGAGGTCGGCACCGTGTTCTGGCAACGCAAATCAGGTGGGGTACAGGAGCCGCAGATGCTCGCTGTGGCGGTACACGTGCCCGGCGGCGGCGGCCCGGCTGCCCTGGCGGAGCTGCGAAACCTGCAGGCCACCATTGCCACGGTTCGCGACCGGCTGGCGATCGAACCGACAGAGTTCCGCCAATCGCAGGCCGCTGGCTTTCATCAAGGCCGGACCGCCGAGATCATCGACCAGGGCGAGCCCATCGGCGTCGTCGGCGAAGTCCATCCCGCGATCCTCAATCAGCTCGACCTGGCCGGTCGGGTGGTGGCTGCGGAGGTGCTGTTCGACCGTCTGACGGCGGGTGGCCAGCGCACGCCTCAGGCGACCCCGCTTCCACGGTTCCCGGGCGTCCGGCGGGACCTTACGGTCGTGATTCGGGGCAAGATCGCCGGTAACGATCTCGTGCAAGTAATCCGGCAGCTAGGCGGTTACACGTTGCGGGAGGTCTCCATGCTGAGCGAATACGAGGGGCCGCAACTCGGCCCGGGCGCCCGCAGCTTGTCCTTCCGCCTCTCGTACCAGGCGGATGATCGAACGCTGACCAACGAGGAAGTTTCGGCCTCGCAACAGCGGATTGTCGAGGGGCTCCGAGAGCGGTTTGCTGCTGAGGTGCGCTCGTAATGGATTTCCTTGATCTGGTCATCGTGATCATTCTCGCCGCCAACCTGTTTCTCGGCTGGGCGTTTGGGCTGGTCCGGCGGATCGTCGCGTTTGCCGGACTGTTCGCCGGTGTTGGAGCCGCCACGCTGACCAGCGCGAACACCTCGACGTATATCGCCAACACTTTTGGGATCACCTCGGCGATCTGGGCCCACTTGCTGACCTACACCGTCATCGTGACGTTCGCCATCGTCCTCTTCGAGGTGCTTGGTGCCGTCTACCAGCGCTATCTCGATATGCTGGTCGCACCCGCCTTTGACCGCCTGACCGGGATTCTGGCCGGTGCCGTGGTGGGTGCTTTTGAAATTACCGTGATCCTGATCGTTGGAGTCGGCGCGGTCAACACGAAGCTGCCCGGTGGATATGCCACGCCACCGGCGTTCAGCACCATGCAGGACTGGTTCACCAATTCGCTCTTCGCGCCGCACTTCTACGGGCTGGAGCCACTGACGCGGGCCGTCTTCTCGCTGGTGCTTCCGACCAGCATCAGCAGCTACTTCACGCAACTGTTAGTGCACTAGCAAAACCGCGCAGGTGCGGCCTCCGGCGGCTCGCGGCGCACTCGGACTTAAGAGGGGTGTCCTCGTCTGCTCGCACGAGCCGCCTACGCCGCCTGCGCTAATTCGGCCGAAAGGCCGGGCCGCAGAAGCGGCCTAAGCGCGAAAGCGCGGGGCGCAGAAGCGCCCTGGACCGAAAGGCCGACGCCGAAGCGGCCCAAGCGCGACAGCGCGCTGAGATCGACACAATAAGCATCGTTGGCAGGGGCGGGCGGCGTCAGAGTCTTTGTCGCGGGCGGCAGCGGCGTGATTGGCAAGCGGCTCATTCCCAAGCTTGTCCAGGATGGTTATCAGGTCACGGCGATGACCCAGTCTCCCGAGAAAACCGACCAGCTACGCGCGCTTGGTGCTGATCCCGTTGTGGTCGATGCGTTCGACCGCTCAGCCCTGCAGGAAGCGGTCGTTCATGCCAGGCCTGACGTGGTCGTGCATCAGCTGAGCGCCCTGGCTAATCTCAATGACTTCAAGCACTTCGATCGGGAGTTCGCGCTGACTAACCGGCT
>CAZRMD010000181.1:0-6447 GCA_964601135.1 uncultured Actinomycetes bacterium
AGTACTTCATCTCCAGCCACGGCGCCCGCAAGGGTCTGGCCGACACGGCGCTGCGAACGGCGGAGTCGGGCTACCTGACTCGCCGCCTGATCGACGTGGCGCAGGACGTCATCATTCTCGATGAGGACTGCGGCACCGAGGAAGGCATCTGGATCACCGAGAAGGACAGCCAGGAGATGAACGAGCCCTTCCGGGCACGTCTCTCGGGGCGCATCCTCGCGGCCAAGGTGCCAGGCTTCGACGACATCGCGGTGGGGACGGAGCTCGACGAGGAGATGGTCGACCGCATCATCGAGGCGGGTGTCCAGGAGGTCTACTGCCGGTCAGTGCTGCAGTGCCGCACGAAGTTCGGCGTCTGCCGCAAGTGCTACGGGCGCAATCTAGCTGCGGGCAAGCTGGTCGAGATCGGCGACGCGGTGGGCATCATCGCGGCGCAGTCCATCGGCGAGCCGGGCACGCAGCTCACGATGCGGACGTTCCACACTGGTGGTATCGCCGGCGCGACCGACGACATCACCCAGGGCCTGCCGCGCGTCGAGGAGCTCTTCGAGTCGCGTGTGCCGAAGGAGAAGGCGATCATCAGTGAGGTTGATGGCCGGGTCGAGGTGCATACCGATGAGTCGGGTGCGACCGAGATCTGGGTGCAGCCCATCGAAGACGCCATCTCCGATGAGTACGTCCTCCCGGAGGGCGTCGAGCCGCGTGTCAAGTCTGGCGACAAGGTGAAGCTGGGCCAGGTGCTCGCCGTCACCCCGGATGGACAGGAAATCCGGGCGCGGATGGAAGGCACCGTAGAGGTGCACGACGAGAACCCGCGGGTGATCGTTCGCGACGAGCCAGAGCCGCGCAAGTACACGATTCCGGCGTCCGCGCGCATCCACGACGAGGTGATTCGTCAGGGTGTCGTCGAGGCCGGGCAGCCGCTTACCTACGGGCTGATCGACCCGCAGGACGTGCTCCACATTCGTGGGCGCGAGGCGGTGCATCTGTACCTCGTCAAGGAGGTGCAGAAGGTCTACCGCTCGACTGGCGTGTATATCAACGACAAGCACATCGAGATCATCGTGCGCCAGATGCTGCGGCGCGTGCGCATCGAGGATCCCGGTGACACCGACCTGCTGCCGAACGAGCTGGTCGATCGGTTCCAGTACGAGAGCACCAACGAGCGCATTCTCGCCGAAGGCGGCGAGCCGGCGACGGCTCAGACCGTGCTGCTCGGTGTGACGAAGGCCTCGCTCAACACCGAGAGCTTCCTCGCGGCGGCGTCCTTCCAGGAGACGACGCGAGTGCTCACGGAGGCGGCGATCACTGGGGCGACCGATCACCTGCGCGGCCTGAAGGAGAACGTCATCATCGGCAAGCTGATCCCGGCCGGCACCGGCCTGGAGCAGCGCAGCCAGCTCCGCGAGAAGCAGCGCCAGGAGCGCCTTGCGGCCGCGATGTCGGCGTCGGGACTGGGTGCCCTTGGTATGGGCAGCGGCCTCGGCGACGGCTTCGAGCAGGACTTCGGTGATGGCAACCTCGGCGGCGACGGCTCGGCTGTTGACAGTCTGCCGGGTGAGTGGTAACATTCACTATTGTGTGTCAGTGGGGCGTCTTGTGACGGGCCAGCACCCGCCGCGACGTCCCACTGAGGCAAGCCGGTTGCATCTGGCCAGAGTGGCGACAGACGCACATCTGGCGAGTAATTTCGAATCTATGGAGTGAGGAGAATCCCTTGCCGACGATCAATCAGTTGGTACGCAAGGGCCGTGGCAAGAAGGTCCGGAAGAGCAAAGCGCCGGCGCTGCAATTTTCATTCAACGCGCTCAAGAACCGGACCCAGAAGTTGCCCGGCGCACCGCAGAAGCGGGGTGTCTGCACACAGGTCCGCACGATGACGCCAAAGAAGCCGAACTCGGCGCTGCGCAAGATCGCGCGCGTGCGCCTGACCAACGGCTATGAGGTCACGGCCTACATCCCCGGCGAAGGTCACAACCTTCAGGAGCACTCGGTGGTGCTGATCCGCGGGGGTCGTGTGAAGGACCTGCCGAGCGTGCGCTATCACATCGTGCGTGGCACGCTGGATAGCCAGGGCGTCGACAAGCGCCGCCAGGGCCGTTCAAAGTATGGCGCGAAGAAGCCGAAGGCGGGCGCTGCTGCCGGCCGCCGGTAATTGATGTTTGTGTTGTTTGATTTGACAGTTCTCGCTTTCTGATCCGTGGCATGTTTATTGGTGCGGCAGAGAGTCTAGAGCGTATATCGATTGCATTGGCCGATACCCACGACAGCGAAGCGGGCACCGTCTCGCGAGAGCGGCGCTCTCCCTTCTCCGTCGTTCGGTCGGCGTGATAACCACGGCTGGATGCGAAGTACGCGCCAGCAGTGTCGGGTGACCTCCTGGTGGGATGTTGAGCCAATTGGCCTCTGCCCACACTTGCGCTGTAGCGGCGCGCGGGAAAAGCACCCGACTGTGGGGTGCCGAGGCATGTTCTGCCTGGGCGCCCTTCGCTATGTCTGGCGCACAGAGGAGGATCGAGCATATGCCTCGACGAGCTAAGGTTTCACATCGCCCGGTTTTGCCGGATCCGAAGTTCAACAATCGGGACGTCACGCGCCTGATCGGACGTCTGATGATGGACGGAAAGCGCAGCCTGGCGGAACGCATTATTTACGATGCGCTCGATATCATCGAGCAGCGCGCTAAGCGCAACCCGATCGATGTCTTCCAGCAGGCCCTGCGCGCGGCCACCCCGATGGTTGAGGTGAAGCCGCGGCGCGTTGGCGGCGCGACGTATCAGGTGCCGGTCGAGATCCGCAGCGAGCGGCGGACCGCCCTGGCGATGCGCTGGCTCATCTCCTCGGCCCGCAAGCGGACCGGTGGACGGTCGATGGCCGACAAGCTGGCCGCTGAGCTCATGGATGCCGCGGCGGGCCAAGGCGCAACCATTCGAAAACGTGAAGAAACCCATAAGATGGCGGAGTCGAACAGGGCCTTCGCCCACTATCGCTGGTAGTCCAGCAGACTGAGGAGTTATGGCTACCACCAGAGAATATCCACTCGAAAAAACCCGAAATATTGGCATCATTGCCCATATCGACGCCGGCAAGACGACCACCACGGAGCGTATCCTCTTCTATACGAAGAAGATCCACCGCATCGGTGAGGTGCATGAAGGCGCCGCGACGATGGACTGGATGCCCCAGGAGCAAGAGCGCGGCATCACCATCACGTCCGCCGCGACGACATGCTTCTGGCTGGGGCATCGCATCAACATCATCGACACCCCTGGGCACGTCGACTTCACCGTCGAGGTGGAGCGTTCGCTGCGCGTGCTCGACGGTGGCGTCGTGGTCTTCGACGCGGTCGCCGGCGTGGAGCCCCAGTCCGAGACGGTCTGGCGCCAGGCCGACAAGTATCACGTGCCGCGCATCTGCTTCGTCAACAAGATGGATCGCACCGGCGCGGACTTCTGGCGCACGGTCTCGATGATCGTCGACCGCCTGAACGCCAAGCCCGTGCCGATCCAGATTCCGATCGGCCGCGAGAGTGGCTTCAAGGGCTTCGTCGACCTGATCGAGCAGAAGGGCGTCATCTTCACCGACGACCTCGGCACGAAGTCCGAGACGGCGGAGATTCCGGCTGATCTCGCCGAGGAGGCGCGCAAGCATCGTGAGGCGATGATCGAGGCGATTGCCGAGACCGACGAGGCGCTCACGCTGAAGTACCTCGAAGGCGAAGAGATTTCCGTGCAGGAGCTGCGCGAGGCGCTGCGCCGCGCGACCATCGCCGGAACGCTCGTGCCGGTACTGTGCGGCTCGGCCCTCAAGAACAAAGGCGTGCAGGCGATGCTCGACGGCGTCGTCCACTACCTGCCGTCTCCGCTGGAGATTCCCGCGCCGGTTGCGACGCGCCTCGGCACCGATGAGGAAATGCCGGTGGTGGTGAGCGATGATGGCGAGTTCATCGCGCTCGCGTTCAAGATCGTGGCGGACCCCTTCGTGGGCCGGCTGACGTACTTCCGTGTCTACTCCGGCACGCTCTCCTCGGGCTCCTACGTCTACAACTCGACGAAGCAGAACAAGGAGCGCATCGGACGCCTGCTGCAGATGCACGCCAATCACCGCGAAGACATCGATAAGATCTACGCCGGTGACATCTGCGCCGCCGTCGGCCTGAAGAACACCTTCACCGGCGACACGCTCTGCGAGCAGGACAATCCGGTGCTGTTGGAGTCTATCGTCTTCCCGACGCCGGTGATCGCCATCGCCGTCGAGCCGAAGACGAAGGCCGACCAGGACAAGATGGGCATCGCTCTCCAGCGCCTCGCCGAAGAGGATCCGACCTTCCGCGTCCACACCGACGAGGATTCCGGTCAGACCATCATCGAAGGCATGGGCGAGCTTCACCTCGAAGTCATCGTGGACCGCATGTTCCGCGAGTTCAAGGTCGAGGCGAATGTTGGCCGCCCACAGGTGGCCTATCGCGAGACGATCACCCGCCAGGCGCAGGCCGAGGGACGCTTCGTCCGGCAGTCCGGTGGTCGTGGCCAGTACGGCGACGTGTGGATTCGCGTCGAGCCGCTGGAGCGCGGCAAGGGCTTTGAATTCGTCAACGGCATCGTCGGCGGCGTGGTGCCGAAGGAATACATCAAGCCGACCGAAGAAGGCGTGCGCGAGGCGCTGGAGAGCGGCGTGATCGCCGGGTATCCTGTCGTCGACGTGCGGGCGACACTCTACGACGGGTCGTATCACGACGTCGACTCGTCCGAGATGGCCTTTAAGACGGCAGGCTCGATGGGCTTCCGGGCGGCGGCGCAGAAGGCTGGGCCGGTGCTGTTGGAGCCGATCGTGCAGGTCGAGGTCACGACGTCGCCTGACTTCTTCGGTGATGTGCTCGGCGACCTGAACCGGCGCCGTGGGCAGATCATCGGCTCGGAGGAGCGCGGCGGCTCGCAGATCATTCGCGCGCACGTGCCGCTCGCCGAGATGTTTGGCTATGTGAACGAGCTACGCTCGATGACCAGCGGACGCGCATCATATTCCATGCAGTTCTCGCACTATGAGGAAGTGCCGCGCAACATCGCCGAGGAAGTCAAGGCGAAGTCGTCTGGCAAGCCGGTGCGAGCATCATAGACGAGCCATTTCTGATCGAGCGAACCGGACATCCGGCAGCCATCCTCTGGGGGTAGCTGCCGGGTGGTCCCAGGAAGCATGAGGAGAGAGCCAAGACAATGGCGAAGCAGAAGTTTGTGCGCAACAAGCCGCACGTGAATGTGGGCACGATCGGGCACATCGACCACGGCAAGACGACGCTCACCGCCGCCATCACCAAGGTGCTGGCGACCCGCGGGCAGGCCAAGTACACCGCCTTTGACCAGATCGACAAGGCCCCCGAGGAGCGCGAGCGCGGCATCACGATCGCCATCGCCCACGTCGAGTACGAGACCGAGGCGCGCCACTACGCCCACGTCGACTGCCCGGGGCACGCCGACTACATCAAGAACATGATCACCGGCGCGGCCCAGATGGACGGCGCCATCCTGGTCGTCTCGGCCCCCGACGGCCCGATGCCGCAGACCCGCGAGCACATCCTGCTCGCGCGCCAGGTGGAAGTGCCGGCGATGGTCGTCTTCCTCAACAAGGTCGACATGCTCGACGACGAGGAGCTCCTGGAGCTGGTCGAGCTCGAGGTCCGCGAGCTGCTCTCGCGCTACAACTTCCCGGGGGACGACATCCCCGTCATCCGCGGCTCGGCCTTGAAAGCCTTGGAGTCCAGCGGCGACCTGGGCCGTGAGGACCCGGCGGCGCAGCCCATCTGGGCGCTGATGGACGCGGTCGATTCCTACATCCCGACGCCGCCGCGGCCGATCGATCAGCCCTACCTGATGCCGGTCGAGGACGTCTTCTCGATCAAGGGGCGTGGGACGGTGGTCACCGGGCGCATCGAGCGCGGCATCGTCAAGGTCGGCGAGACCATCGAGATCGTCGGCTTCACCGAGCAGCCGCGGGCGGTGACGGTGACCGGCGTCGAGATGTTCCAGAAGACGCTCGACCAGGGCGAGGCCGGCGACAACGTCGGGTGCCTCTTGCGCGGGGTGGAGCGCAACGAGGTCGAGCGCGGCCAGGTGCTGGCCAAGCCGGGCTCGATCAAGCCGCACACCAAGTTCCTGGCGCAGGTCTACGTGCTCTCCAAGGAGGAGGGCGGGCGCCACACGCCGTTCTTCAATGGCTACCGACCGCAGTTCTACATCCGCACCACCGACGTCACCGGCTCGATCAAGCTGCCCGAGGGGGTGGAGATGATCATGCCGGGGGACAACGTGACGATGGAGGTCGAACTGATCACGCCCGTCGCCTTGGAGGAGGGCTCGCGCTTCGCCATCCGTGAGGGCGGCCGCACCGTCGGCGCCGGCGCCGTCACCAAGGTCGAGATCTAGCCTCGCCACACTGGCCCGCTCAGCGGGC
>CAZRMD010000182.1:0-6437 GCA_964601135.1 uncultured Actinomycetes bacterium
AGCGTCTGGTCGGGATGCAACAGATTTTTTTGCTGCCAGCGCGTGCCTCAGGTCAGTCTTAACGGTCGATAAGGCCCAAGCGTTACGAACGATGGAAATCGAGGTAGGTTCGTACCAAATTCAGCTGATGCCCCGTTGTTCGGACGGCGATGGTCATCACGAAGATCGCGGCGGCTGTCGGCGGCATCACGATCGGCGGAATTGCCGGCGCGCTCCTCCAGCTGAGCTCGGCAAACGCTGCCGCGCTTTCCCGAAATCCGTCAATCGTTGCGATCGCCAGCGCGACGGCGAGCCCATCAGTAAGTCCGACCTGTCCACCAATGGCGTTGGATCTTGCCTTCACGGCCAACGTCTCCAGCCCATCGGCGCTGCATCTTCGACTTCCCTGGGGCCGTCCTGGCGATCCCGAAGGACGGATGATCGAGGACTATGGCGCCTACAACGGCGCAATCGTTCGCGAACAATTGCCCGTCCACGACGTGACGACCGGTTCGCTCGTCGAGATGTTCGGGCACAATGCCATCGACATCGTGCTCGACAGTGGGACGCCGCTCTACGCCGTCACGTCAGGGACGGCCTATCGGATCACCAACTGGACGATCCCTGGTGGCCCCCAGGGTTGGGCCGCCGTGGTCGTCTCGGACGTGCTGAAGGACGATCGCGGTGAGCCGATCGCGTTCCTTTACGGACACGTCCGCGAGTTCGACGGTGCCAATGGGGGGCACGTCGCCGCTGGGGAGCTGATCGCGAAGAGCGGTGGCGACCCGGACGACCCGGGCGCGGGCTTCAGCGGCATGGCGAACGTCCACTTCGAAGTCATCGAGTCGGCGAATCCGCTCCTCGCGCACGCGGGGACCGTGAACCCGCATCGATTTCTCGAGAACCTGTATGCCTACGCCGCCCAAGCACCGGCCGACTGCGTCTAAGGCTCAGACCGAGCCCATCAAGCCGAGCGATTCGGCAATCCGACGGCCGGGTTTGCGATTTGGCACCGGAAACCTCAGGCGGAGAACGGGCCGGCCGCTGTTATCGATGAGGTTGTAGGTCAGCCACAACAGGGCCCGCTGGTGTTGCGCTCGTAATCCCTCCCGCGATAGGGCTCCGAGGAGCTTGCTGAGCGGTCGACCCGTGATTTCGTTGGCATCCAGGACCATGAGACGCCGATTCGTCAGTACGATCGGCCGCTTGTTCACCGTGAAAACGGCCGTGGCCGCGCCGCCGGTCAGGAGACCGGTCACGGCTGCGGTGACGGCCGCGGTTGCGATCTGCTGTTTCAACGGGACTTTGCCGACCGCCGCCACCGTGGCAACCTCGATCGTCTCGCCAGGTTCAAGCAGCGGCGTAGCCGCTTTCGCGACCCTCTCGGCCAACCCCACGACCTGACTCTACAGCCGATTGACGGGTCGGCAACCAGGCCAGGCTTACGAGCCAGCCGCACAGACATGCGAGAGTGAGGAGGGGCACGAGAGGAGCGAGGTATACAGGCACATACATCGCGAATGTGACCGTTCGCTGCCACCGCGGAGGCTTCGTCTGGAGGATCAGCCAGCCTGCCAACAGGGGCGCGGACAGGTCATAGAAGTTGATATATGGGCTGATCGCGATGCTGGCCAAAAGACCGGCAGCCATTGGAATCGATGGGCCGCTGCGGCGAGACCGAATCACCACCACCATCGACGCGTAAAGCACAAACGCGACGCCGGCAAGCGCCAGTGGAGAGGGCAATTGCCGCTCGAGGGAAATCTGAATTGGACCCGGAATGTCATGCACCGCCGCCATCGATTGTTGGATGTTGTGAGAGATCGACGTTCCCACTGCCAGGAGGCCGACCATGATCAGCGGGGCGGTTGCGGCCAGCCAGCCAAGGACGACACGCCAGTAACCGGCGAGAAGGAGGACAGGCGGCACCAGAAAGGCGGCTTGGGGTTTGAGAAACAAGGCGGCCAACGCGATTCCGGCGAGCCAGGGACGCTCTCGCTGGAGCAGCCACCACGCCAGCGCAACCGCGGCGACGATGACCAGGCTGACCTGCCCGATGAAGATGCTGACGAAGACGGGCAGGAGCACGATGGCGGCGGCGGCATGCGCGGCTTTCGCGAGCGCGGTTCCGGGAGCCACGAGGTACCAGGTCGCAGCCAGCGCCAGCAGCAGCACCACAGCCCAGAGCCCTGCCGCCAGCGAATAGGGCATCCAACTCAGCGGCAGCACGATCCAGGCGAGCTCCGGCGGATTGAGATACGGCAAAGGCTTACCGACCGCGTCCGTAACGATGGGCAGGAAGACCGAGGGGTCATAGATCGTGGCCCAACCGTGGGCCGTTCCAATCTGTGCCGCCAGGTAGTAGACGTAGAAATCTGGGAGTGCCACGCGGTAATGAAGCGTTTGTAGCCAGGCGACATCGAAGATGGCCAGGATCGCTGCGCCGGACAGGGCCAGGAGAACGCCGCGACCGCGCAGCCAGCCAATCATGCGGCTGCCTCGAGTCGAGGAACACTGCGAGACGGGCGGATGAGATAGAGACCGATGGCTGCCAGCATGAGGTTCACGGTCGTGTCAACTACGAAGCCCGGCAGGTTTGGCGCCACCGGATAGGCGTGACCGAATGCCAGGATCAGGAGGAAGTCATACATCGCATGGACCGCGATCACCGGCCAGATGGTGTTCATCCGTAGACGCGCTGTGGTGAACAGAATGCCGATGAGGGTGGCTTCGAAGATCTGGTAGAGGACACCGATCTCGTTGGCGCCTGGCAAGAAGACGTTGTCGATATGGCTCAGACCGAAGAGCGCCGAAGCAATCAAAACCCGCGAGTGGACTGGATAGTGGTGGAGCGCCTCGAGAATCAGGCCTCGATATGTTGCCTCCTCCATGAAGACATCGATGAGCATGAAGCCGATTTGAAGGACAAAGACCAGCGCGATCTGGTGCGTAAGCCCGCGTGCCGATAAGCCGACAAGCGGCAGAGCTAGCGTGATGGCTAGGGGAATCGCGAGGTACATCGCGCGCCACTCCTGCGGGTGGGTGAAGCCGGCCCGCCGCCACCGACGCAGCCGGGTCAGGATGAAGACCACGAAAGCGGCCGGCACCAGGACGAGTGCGAAGGGCATGATGTATTGCCATCGGCTCGAATGTCCCGCGGCAATGAGCGCTCGGATGGCAACCAGGGTGCCGGTCTCGGCGATGAACAGCGCCAGGGCAAAAGCAAGGCCACCACTGCGCGCCTGCCGGAACAACAGCACCCCGGCGGCCGCCACGATGACGCCGACACCAAGCTCCGCGAGCCAGTCCAGCCCAGGAACCAAGGGCACGACATGCCAATCCATTGCTCGGTATGACGGCAGGAGCTACGGGTGCCTGCGATGATCTGGCAAGCCATGAGCTCCGAACCGGTCGTCCGCGTTGTCTACCTTGTGCCAGCTGACCGCGTCGAGCGCCAGGAATTCGTATCGGCGACGGCCGCGGCGATCGCACACGTCCAGCGCTGGTACTGGGAGCGCATGGGCAACCGGAAAACCTTCCGACTGCATGACCCAGTTGTCGAAGTGAGCCATCTACCGCATGACGCACGCTGGTTCGTCGCCAATCCGCTCGACGCCGATCGCACGCAGTGGTTCTGGCAAAACGTGCTGCACGACGGGTTCGCCGCCATGGGAGCTGGATTTCACGATCCGCTGAATCGCTGGGTCTTCTACATCGACGCTGAAAACCAGCCGGATCAGGCGGTCGGCGGAAATGCGGGAGTGGCGTTACTGCCGCAACATGATCTGATGGGGTTGGTTGGGCGAAGCGTATTTCCGGGAGAGGCGAACGTCTGTCGCTGGGTCGGTGGGCTGGCCCATGAGCTTGGCCATGCGTTCGAGCTGCCGCATCCGCCCGGTTACGAGAAATTTGCCTTCGATCGATCTGGCGGATCGCTGATGGCCCTGGGCTTTCGCGGTTATCCGGAGACGTTCCTCAATCCCGAGGACATTGAGAAGCTTGACGCCAGCCCGTTCTTCGGCGCAACAGATTTCAGCGAGCCGATGGCAGACTGCCAGGAATTGATTTAGCGGCAGCCGAATAAGATGTCATCGATGGTTCAGGCTCGAGTCGTGCCGCACGAACGGCTTCCGGTTCCTTTAACAGGTGACGAGAAGACGATGCTGAGCGCCTTTCTGGACCGTTATCGCGAGACGATGATCTGGAAGCTCAACGGCCTGACCACGGAACAGGCCGCACGACGAATCGTGCCGTCGCCTACGAGCCTGCTGGGGATCGTCAAGCACCTCGCCTTTGTCGAGCGTGCCTGGTTCCGCCTACGCTTTGCCGGCGAAAAGGTCACGTTCCCCTGGCCGGAAGAGGAAGACGATCAGGATCCAGATTGGCGGATCGATCCCGGCGACACCATTGAGAATGTGAGTGCCCTTTACCAGGATGAGGTGGCGCGCGCCAGAGAAATCGTTGCCCGCGCCTCGCTCGATGATCTGGCTAAGTATTACGGCCCGCCGGAGCATCCGCAGCATCCCCGAAGCCTGCGCTGGATCATGATCCACATGATCGAGGAGACGGCCCGACACGCCGGCCACGCCGACATCTTGCGCGAGCTGACCGACGGTGCGATTGGTCAATAGTCGTCAACAGAGTCTTCCGGGCGCAAACTAGGAATAGGTCGCACCCCAAGTTGTGCTCGGGCGTGAGTCACTGCTGACTAATCAGCACGTCGTGTGCCATAAAGCCCTGCTGGTGGTTGACGCTCCACCAAATGTGGCCATCGACGTACCTCGGTGCGGTCGCATCGATAGTCACCTTTGTACCGCTCTTGAAGCAGGCGACGATTTTGGAACTGAGGCTGGGTTGCGTGCGAACATTTCCGCAACCGCCGCCAGTTACCTGGACCTCATCCTCATAACCGAGTATCGGGTTGAATCCGCCCTGCTGCCCACAAACCACAGGTGGGTAAAGATGCCAGCCTGCTGGATCGTAGAACAGATAAGCGAAGCACGCGGCACCGCCGCCACTGCCACCGTATCCCACCTGGACATATGCCGCGTTGAACCCCGAGTTCGGGTCGGTGTTGCCGAAGACCTGGGCGCCACTTAGACATGCCTGGCCACTGGGACAGAGCCCATCGGCCCTGTAAGTAGAACCAGTCTTAGCTGCGACCCCGGCGATTCCGGCGTCCTGGGGAGTGGCATACTGCGCTGCGCCTGAGGACGACGGGCTGGCGGCGGCATGGGAGGGACTGGCGTGGTCGCTGCCCACTGGAGTCACTGATGACGCCGCAAGTTGAGACTGGTGGCTCGTTGCGCTTTGTCCGCAACCGGCGATGAGCAGCAGGGTGGATGACAATCCGAAGATTGCCAGCGATCTCAATGGCGGCATCGTTGCGTAAGCCTAACGGGGCGAGCAACCGGCCGGTTGCTGAGACAGATCACCCGAAGTAGCTGCGACACATCACCCGAAGGCGTGCGACACATCAGCCGAAGGCCCGTGGGGCACCTAACCGAATTCGCACAGGAATTTCATAGGGGCGGAGAGGATCGAACTCTCGACACCCTGCTTAAAAGGCAGGTGCTCTACCACTGAGCTACACCCCCGGGCACGATTGTAAGGGGTGTTCCCAGGGCCGGCGCCGGCTCAGAACTTACTCAGGATGTTGACGACCGGGGTGTACGCCTGATTGAGCGCCTGCCAGGTGAGCCAGGCGATCGCAAGCAAGATCCCGATGATCAGCACCGCTTCCACCATGTCGAGCCAGTGGTGGAGATGGCGGACCATGAAACCAAACCTCCTGATCAAAGCGTAGGTGGTCGCCGGTACCCCGTCAATGGCCAAGTTACCTACTGACGGCTGCTAGACTCGACCACCATGCCGAGCAGCCGCGACGACGCTTGGGCCATCCTCAACGAGTACACCAAGAACCCGAGCCTGATCAAGCATGCCCTCGGTGTCGAGTCGGCGATGCGGGCGTATGCCCCAAAGTACGGCGGGAACCAGGAGACCTGGGGAGTGGTCGGCCTGCTGCACGACTACGACTACGAGCGCTTCCCCGAGGTCGGCGAGCACGCGATCAAGGGCGCCGAGATCCTCAAGGAGCGTGGCTGGCCGGAGGAGATCTGGTACGCCGTGCTTTCCCACGCCGACTACGCCAACGCGCCGCGGACGACGCCGATGCAGAAGGTGCTGTACGCCGTTGACGAGCTGGTCGGTTTCGTGGCGGCCGTTGCTCTGGTCCGGCCGACCAAGTCGGTAGCCGATGTCGACGTTGCCTCCGTGAAGAAGAAGTTCAAGGACAAGGCCTTTGCCCGAGCCGTCCACCGGGAGCAGATCTTCACGGGCGCCGAGCAGCTAGGGGTTGACCTGGACCAGCATATCCAGGTCGTGATCGACGCCTTGAAGGGCAATGCCGCGGCGGTCGGGCTCGCCGGGGCCCCCGCCCCCGCCCACCCCACAGGGGG
>CAZRMD010000183.1:0-6427 GCA_964601135.1 uncultured Actinomycetes bacterium
TTTACCCGTTTTCAAGGTTGATCGGGATGCACAACGCATTACAGTTCCCCGCGATGCTCGACCAAGCACCGCGCCGCGCTGCGGGCCAGCGTGATGACATTGGCCGGCCAACCACGCTCGAGCTGTCCGTCGTGATGCCGTGCCTTAACGAGGCCGAAACCATTAGCGCCTGCATCGCCGAAGCCCTCGAAGCAATGGACCGCCTGGGTATCCATGGCGAAGTTGTCATCGCCGACAACGGAAGCACGGATGGGTCACCTGGAATCGCCCGGCGGCTGGGGGTTCGCGTGGTTATGGTCAGAGAGACCGGCTACGGTAGCGCGCTACAGGGCGGCATCCGCGCGGCGCGCGGACGGTACGTTCTCATCGGCGATGCCGACCGGAGCTACGACTTCTCGTGCCTGGGCGACTATGTCGAACAGCTCCGAGCCGGTAGCGACTTCGTGATCGGCAACCGCTTTCGGGGGGGAATCGATCAGGGAGCAATGCCTTGGGTCCACCGCCACCTCGGAACCCCGGTCCTGACGTGGCTGAACCGGATCTTCTTTGGCGCGAGGGTCGGCGACATCAACTGCGGCATGCGAGCTTTCACCAAAGCCGCTTACCAGCGCCTGGGGCTGCGAACACAGGGCATGGAATTTGCGAGTGAAATGGTCATCAAGGCCGCGCTCATGGGATTGCGAACCGTCGAAGTCCCCACCCCTCTCCGTCGCGACGGCCGCTCTCGCCAACCGCACCTGCAGACCTGGCGCGACGGCTGGCGCCATCTTCGCTTCATGCTGCTGTACAGCCCGCGCTGGCTGTTCCTATACCCAGGTGCAGCGCTTATGGCGCTCGGCGCCGCGGCCGCGCTCTGGCTGCTTCCGGGCCCGCGTCACCTGGGAGCGACGGGGCTTGACGTGCATACCCTGCTTGTCGCGGCGATGCTCTGCTTGGTGGGCTACCAGGTTGTGGTGTTCGCCCTATTCACGAAGGTGTTCGCCGTTCGCGAGGGCCTGCACCCTCCGGACCGCACGCTGGAACGCCTCTTCCCGTACATACGACTCGAAACCGGCCTTGCGGCGGGCGCGATCGCCACGGCTGCTGGCCTGACGATACTTGTCGGCGCTTTGTTCTCCTGGCAGCAGGGCGGTCCGCACCAACTCGACCCTCGGCAGACGATGAGGCTTGCGATCCCGGCCGTGACGCTCCTAGCCGTTGGCATTCAGACAATCTTTGCCAGCTTCTTCCTCAGCATTCTCGGCATCGAACGGCAGCGCTAGCGGGCCCGCCGCCCGGACGCGCTCACTACGGATTGCGGTTCTCAGCAACTACTATCCTGAGCACGTCGGCGGTGTCGAGATGGTGGCCCGCGCCCTGGTCGCGGGATATCGCTCAGCCGGACACCGAGTGCACTGGCTGGCGGCGGACGTCCGGTCAGCGCCGCACGCGACGGCTCCTGATGACGTTCCCCTGCGGGCCTGGAACCTCACCGAAGCGCGCCTGGGATTCCCGTGGCCGCTGCCCGGACCGGCGGGCTCTGCTCGAATCCTGAACGCGGTACGGGACGCCGACGTCGTGCACATCCACGACTGCCTCTATCCCGCCAGCCAGATCGGTTTCCGCCTGGCGCGGGCTCTCAAACGTCCGGTCCTTGTGACGCAGCACGTGGGCACCGTTCCGTATCGTTCCCGCACCCGGCGCGCACTCCAATCGGCGGCGTTCCGAACGGTGGGCGACAGCATGCTGGCGGCCGCCGACCAGGTCGTCTTCGTAAACCGCGCAGTACGTGATGAGTTCGTAGGGAGGGTCCGATTCGGACGCTCTCCGCGGATCATCGAAAACGGTATCGACCTCGAGCTGTTCCAACCCGGGGGTCCTCCACCCAATCGCCGCAGCGCGCTCTTCGTGGGACGGTTTGTGGAGAAGAAGGGCCTCGACCTCATCCGACTGCTCGCGGAAGCAGACCCGGACACCCGCTGGCTCCTGGTGGGCCGGCCGGGCGAGGTGAAGCCGAAGGAGTGGGGCCTGGCAAACGTGGAGGTGGTCGGCGAGGTGGCGCAGGGGAGGCTGCCTGAGATCTACCGATCCGTCTCGGTACTCGTACTACCGGCAGTGGGCGAGGGCTTCCCGCTCTCTGTGCAGGAGGCGCTCTGCTGCGGCACCCCCGTGGTCGTCCCGACAGCGCTCGCCGGCACCGTGCGCCTGCCTGGGTTGATCGGCGCCCAAGTCACCGTCCGGGCGTTCCTGGCTTCAATCGAGCACGCACAAAATTTCGACCGTGCGGCGATCGCCGCTGCCGCGCGCGCCAGGTGGAGCTGGGAGACGGCGGTGGCTGACTACTTGGCTGTCCTGAATCAGCTCACAGATGCTCGCCGGGGTTAGCTCCCCCGCCCCTTCACCGTGGTTTGGACGCGTAGCAGAGTTGACGGCCCTACGTGGACGGCATCGGCGCCTTCCGCATCGTGAGAGTTGCGAGCAACCAGCCCGCCTCCATGAGCGGCAGTAAGGAGATGGCTAGGGCCGCCTGCAGGTAACCGATGGCTAGGTACCGCCGCTCCCACTGTCCGGCCCCGGCGGCGAGGAGAAGCGAGCCGGCGACCGCAAGCAGAAGCAGATCCTGCAGGTGGAGATAGGGCGCGGCCAGCAGCGAGCCGATAATGCCTGCCGCGATCATCCGGTCGCTGCTCATCCGCTGTCGCCACGCACTGGCGGCCGTGACGAGCGCAACGGCAGCCGCAGCGAGCAGCTTCGGGAGGCCGGCCAGATAGGCGATCGGAGCGGCGTACGGGATCACCAGCCAGGTGGACGGGCTCTGCGAAGCATGGACGATCCGTGTGACGAGTTCGGCGACACCGGCCAGGGACACGGTGACCAGCGTCGCGGCAATCATGGCCAGCACAAATGCAGCCAAGGCGAGCCCCGCGCGCCAGTGCCCGCCGACCAGCAGGCACAGCGGCACCAGGATGACCAGCTGCGGCTTGATGAGCGCGATTCCGAGAACGGCGCCAGCCGACCACTCGCGTCCACTCCGCAGCAGGCGCGCGGCCGCCGCAACCGAAAGGGCGACGAGCGCTGTCGACTGACCGAGGGCAAACGCGAACCCGAGGGGCGCGAAGAACAGCCACAGCACCAGGTGCAGTGCAAGGCTCCGTCTGCCCCTGATCGGTGCGACCAACCAGAAGGTCCCCGCCAGGCAGGCAGCGATCAGCACCTCCCAAAGGACGAAGCCAACCGGCAGCGGAAGCATTGCGAAGGGCGCCGCCAGCCAGGTCAGCAGCGGGATTGAGAGCGAGCCCGCGTCTGGCGCATCGCGTGTGATCGGCATCACCTGTTGGGTGGTGCGGACCTGGTACATGATGTCGTACATATGCGACCACCCGTACTCGATGCCGATGCGGGCGTCGCGGTAGTAGAGGGCAAAGTCAGTCGACCGCGGTTGCCGTAGGTAGCTGATGAAGCGCCCCGGGGCCAGGTAGTAAATTCCATAGGCGACACCCAGGACAAGCGAGGCACGGGCCAGAAGCTCCACGACTCGGCCGGCGGCGGCGCCATAAGCTCGCTCGGTTGGCAACGGGAGCGCGTTCGGGAAGCGCGAAGCACTCATGTTGGCTTCAACTCACAGGAGCGAGGCGGGTACGCGGCCAACCACGGCAGCCAGAGCACTTCGGCGGCGAGTACCGGTGGTGGGCTCACGAAGAACCCGAACTGAAACAGCAGCCACGTAAGAGCAAGCGCGACTTTGACGCGGGTGGAGGCGTAGGCATGTAGGACGAGCCAGCCGCCGACGATCAGCAGGATGAAGTCCTCGGCGTTGAGGTAGGGGGTGACCATTAGCGAACCGAGAAGCCCGACGGTTAATGGGATTTCTGGTCCGAGACGGCGGTTGCGCCACGATGCGGCCACCACCAGACCTATAACTGCCGCTTGTTCGATCAAGCGCCACGGCGCCGGTACCCAGTGAGCCACCGCGTGGAGCCCGAAGAAGGGAGAGTTGGCAACGTGGCTGAGCTGCACCGCGTACCTGAGGACATTCGCCGGGCCTAGCACTGCTCCTTCTCCCAAAGCGACGACGGTGCAGCCAATGACCATGGTCACGGCCGTCCGAGCACGGCCGCCAAACACGAGTGCCAAGGGCAGCAGTACGACATCCTGTGGCTTGATGAAGCAGGCAACCAAGACGAGGCCAGCGGCCACCGGCCTGCCAGTTGTCAGCAGGTACCAACCTGCGCAAATGGCAAGCACTGAGATCAGGACCGGATTTCCGACGGCCAGTTCGAAGAAGACCGGGAACAAACCGATTGCTCCCGCGAGCAACGCTATCCGCCTCGACCGAGGACCCGGCGCCGCGAGCCGCCAAGCGAAGACAAGGGCGGCAACGAGGATGCCCAGCCAGATGAGGTCGGCGATGCGAGGCGGGAGTGCTGTGAAGGGCAGCGCCATGAGCACCATGAGCGGCGTCGCTACCTGAAGATCGGCCGAGCCCGTGATCGACTGAACGGCGGACCCGAGCTGCGCAGGGTCGTATACGGCCGCCCATCCATGCGCGATCAGCAAACGTGCGGAGGCATACGCTGTCAGGAAATCCGTACGGTGCGGACGCGAATAGATGACGGTCAGCACCCAAACTCGGATAAGCGCGAAGCTCAGAGCGACCGCGAGCCACAGAAGGAAAGGCAGGTTGTTCGCGGCAGGTGCCCCATCGCCACAACCGCTCACCGTCCGCACTGGCTCCGCCAGCTGAGCGGGCGCTAGGGGACTTGAGATGGCTCCAACCGCGAAAAGGGCGGGTGCTCTTCGTGAAGATCCTCGCGCTCGTCCGATATTGGTCGAACGATCAGAGCGATCCATATCGGCACGACCATCAAGGTCGAAAGCGCGAAAAAGAGATAAGCAAGGGCCGGCACGTGGAGAGCGGAGCTAGTGACGATGCCGAGGACCGCAACGGGGCTGGTAGCTCCAAGCGCTACCGCCACCACAGCTCCGCCTCGTGTGTTACTCGAACGGAGCCAGTCCGTACCGCCTGCCCAGACCAGTAGCGCCGGCATCGCGAACAGTGCGTAATGGTCCCACGCCACGGAACTGATCAGCGGCAGCAGCGACATTACTGCGACTCCGCCCCTCAGTTCGTTTCCTCTCCCTCGAACGGCGACGAAGGTGATGATCAACAGCACCCCCGTAACGACGATCGTCGCTACGCCGATGACTGGCTGGAGTTCGATCGGAGAGAGATGGATCTTATCCGCCAGAGCCGTACCAAGCCTGTTCAACTGCGCCGGAACGCCCATATTCCAGACTGCCGCGCTCCCGTGTCCGTCCTCAGGTAGCACTCGGGTGAGGAATGTCACTGTGGATGCTGGAGCGACGATCGCGGCAACAGCGAACAGGATAGATGTCACAAGCAACGCCGGAACGACTACGTCCCAGCGTCGCCTCCACGCGTAATAAACGACCAGGGGTCCGGCGAGCAGCTTCACCGAGAGCGCCACTCCGAGTAGCACGCCTGCGGCGCGTCCCCTGCCTCTGGCCGCACATACCAGTGCCGTCAACATGACGGCGACCAGAGCGACATTGAAATTGGCGAGACCGACTGCGGTCCAAAGTGAGGCGCCCGACAGTGCTATAAGCAGCGCCGCATACCACGACGACCGTTGCCACTTGAGATATGTCCCCAGTGCCCAGATGCTGACCGCAACGGCTGCTAGCCCAAACACCCTGTACGCATTGATGGCCACGCCGTAATTGAGCGAATGAACCAGCGCGCCGACGAAGGCGGCTGGTGGCGGGTAGTTAAACGTGACGAAGGTCACGCGGTCGGCGGAATGTGCGAAGAAGTCGGAATACAGGAACCGTCCAGCCAGCAGAGCGCCACCGGCATTGTAAGTCGACCGGAAGTCATCGCAGCACTGTCCCATCTCCAGAGCCATGACCGGGCCGGACAGCGTTGCGGCAAGGACCCCGATCGCCGCCAGTGGGCGTGGCAACAGGGACTCGCGAAAGCGGAATGCCATGAACGCGATTCGTTTTCGCACCGGCGCCTACTTCGCTAGTTTGAGAAGTCAACCCGGAGCGGCCGAAGGCAGATAGGTTAATCGTTCTTAATGAGGTTGGATTCGCGCCACGCCTGCCTCGGTGCCACTGTTACGTCAGCGCACCTGCCCGAAGGGCCAGGCCAACCCCATTTCTCAACCTGAAGCCGGTGATGGGAGCGGATGGCTCGGAGCCCGGCGCTTCTGCGACATGCTGTGCTCCTGACCTTAGGCCGACACAGCGCTCTCACACATGATCAGGCCCACCAACTGTGGGAACGGGGCAAACGGCCTCCCGTCGAGGCCCAATCAGTGAACCTCCGTAAACTGACAGACCGTGCCTGACGAGTTCGACGTGGTCGTGCTCGGAGGCGGGATGGGTGGCTACGTCGCCGCCATCCGGGCCTCCCAGCTTGGTT
>CAZRMD010000184.1:0-6399 GCA_964601135.1 uncultured Actinomycetes bacterium
GCCGACCTGCCCTTGCTGGCGCAGGCGCGGCCTGGGGACACGATACGATTTCGCTCGGTTGCCGTCGCCGAGGCCACACGGGCGCGACGACGGTTGATGGATTGGCTCCAGCCTGATTCCTGAACGCATACTCTTTGAGGGAGAATCTGATTCGGGAAGGAGGGTAGATTGCTGAGTCATATCGTCAACCGCTTCATCGACCGGCAACGCTGGCTGGAGCCGGTTGCCGATTTCACCCAGAAGCTCGTCGGCGGCACCTACAAGATCATGGGCGGCGCCGGGCAGCCGATCAAAACGTTCGTCCACGGCACCTGGCTCGGCCATCCGCTCCATCCGGTCATCACGGATATCCCGCTTGGTGCCTGGACGCTCGCCGTGCTCTTCGACATCATCTATATCTTTGACCGGACGCCGACTTGGAGAACCGCCGCGGATGTCACCATCCTGGTCGGCATCGTCGCCGCTCTGGGGGCCGCCGTCACCGGCTACACCGACTGGAATGAGACGATCGACCGGGAACGTCGCGTCGGCATCGCCCACGGCCTGACCAACACCGTCGTCGTGGTGCTTTACATCATTTCCCTCGTTATTCGAGTCTCTGGTGGAGGCCGCGGCGTCGCAATCGTGTTGGCGTTCGTCGGCTACGGGCTGGTGATCTCGGCCGCCTACCTGGGCGGCGAAATGGTTTTCTCCATCGGCACCGGTGTCAACCACCATGCATGGCAGCATGTGCCAGACAAGTTCACCCGCGTGATGCTGGAAGGCCAGCTGCATGACGGCATCCTCGTCAGGGGGATGGCCGGCGACACTCCGATCCTTCTTTATAAGAAGGGCGACCAGATCTGCGCCATCAGCGAGACGTGCTCGCACGCCGGCGGGCCACTGTCCGAAGGCGAAGTCGTCGGCAATCAGGTCCAGTGTCCCTGGCACGCCTCTCGCTTCGACCTTTGCACCGGTCTGGTCCGGGGCGGGCCGGCCACGATCAGCCAGGTGCGCTACGAAACACGAGTACAAAACGGGCAGATCGAAGTGCGTCGGTCCGAAGATACGTTCCAGCCAAACTGATGGCCAAGCCAGAGATCGATCGAACAATCGGCAGTCTGCGCGACGAGGACGTCGAGGACCGCGACTGGGAGCGCGTCCGGCCGCGAAATCTCACCGATGCCGACTGGGCGCGTTTCGAGGGGTACATGAGCGAGATCCTCAAGGCCATGGGGATGCCTCTCGACACAGCGGGAACCGCAAGGACGCCGTCCCGTTATCTGGAAGCGATCTTCGAATCGACGGAGGGCTATGAGGGCGATGCCAAGCTCGTCACCGCCTTCCCGACCGAATGTCACGGCGGTCCAGACTGTGAGATCAGCCAGGTCGTCGAAGGTCCAATTCCCTTCTACGCCCTCTGCGAGCATCACGTCTTCCCCTTCTTCGGACATGCGTATGTGGGCTACGTGGCCCACGAGCACATCATCGGGATCTCCAAGCTGACGCGAATGGTGCGTCTCTTCGCCCGGCGGTTCACGGTCCAGGAGCGGATCGGCAGGGAGGTCACCGAGGCGCTCTCGCGCATCCTGCAGGCGCATGGGGTGGCCGTTTATCTCGAGGCGAGTCACCTCTGCACGCAGATGCGGGGAGTGCGAGATTCGGAGTCGACGACCAGGACGACCTTCTGGCGCGGCAACTACGAATCGAACCCCGAGCTTCGCGAGGAATTCCTGAGGATGACGCGACCCGGCTCGGGCACCGGTCACCCGCTCTGAAGTCGCTGCTCAGCCTCTACGAGGCGCCCAATCTTCCGGCCGCCACGCTACCCCCTGGGCTGTCGAAGACGTACGGCGGGAATTTCGCCGTTGCGGACGGCTCAGTCTATGCGAACTTCGTCAGCTCGATCGATGGGATCGCCGCACTCGAAGGCGGTCGTGCCCCTTCGGGTGGGATCATCAGCGGACGCAACGAAGCCGACCGCTTCGTGATGGGCCTGCTGCGCGCCTTCGCCGACGCAGTCGTTGTCGGTGCCGGCACGGTGCGGGCTGAAGGCAGCCGCGCGCTCTGGACGTCTGGCTTCATCTTCCCAGCCGCAGCTGATGACTACCGCACCCTTCGTCAGACCCTGAAGCGAGCACCCGAGCCCAGGTTGGTGATCATCACCGCACGCGGCGAGCTCAATCCATCAGCGCGAGCTCTTCAGGAGGGAGCCCTTGTCATCACGACCGCGGCAGCCGCATTACGCCTGAAGAACAGTCTCCCGGCGTCGACGGAGGTGCGTGGCATCTCATCCGGGGATCGCCTCGACGTCCGAACGGTCTTCGACGTTCTGAGGGCGGATGGCCATCGCACCATCCTTACCGAAGGCGGGCCACAATTATTTGGCGAGATGGTGGCGGAGCAGCTGGTCGACGAGTTATTTCTGACCGTGTCGCCCAATCTGATCGGTCACGCGGCTGAGGAGTCGTTTGGAATCATGCACCGCGGAACCTCCCATCGCCATCTGACCTGGAGCCGATTGCTCAGCGTCCGCCTCCACGAATCGCATCTCTTTCTTCGCTATGCCCTGAACCATTCATCTGCCTCCCCCTTGTGGGGAGGGTAGGGGAGGGGGTATGGCGGACATTGGCGTGATCTGCGGAGCGACGGGTGGCCTAGGAACGGCGATCGTCGATGCCTTCGCAAAGCGCGGCGATCGCGTGATCGCGGTCGCTCGATCGCGAGCCGAGGTTTCGACGCTCGCCTCGGCGTACCCCGGCACTGTGACTGGCGATACCGCGGATCTCACCGACCGGCTGGCGGTCGATGATCTCTGGGAACGAATTGACCGAGTCGGTGTACCTCGCTGGGTGGTGAATGCGACCGGCGGCTTTCGCGGCGGCACGGTCGCGGAGAGCACGCCCGATGACTTCAGCTTCATGATGGGCCTGAATCTCGGCTCTGCCTGGTGGTCGTGCCGCGCCGCCGCTCGCCGCATGGCGAAAGTTCCCTCAGGCGAAAACCGGGTTGGGGGCGCCATCGTCAACGTTGCGTCCCGCTCGGCACTTGTCGCTGAAGGCGGCCAAGCTGCCTACGCAGTGGCAAAGGCCGGCGTGATCCAGCTGACGAAAGTCCTGGCGGTCGAGCTCAAGAGCTCTGGCGTGCGCGTCAACGCAGTGGTGCCAGCAGTTATCGATACACCGGCGAATCGGCGCTCATTGCCCGAGAAGCTGCTTCAGAAAGCCGTGCCGCCTAGCGAGATCGCAGCCGTCATTGCGTACCTGTGCTCGGACGCGGCCCAGGCGATTACGGGAACGGCTCTGCCGGTGTATGGACGCTTCTGAGATCACCATCGCGGCTGCACTCGAATGCCAGATTAGCGCTTCTGCCACCGTAAGAGATGGTGAATAGTCACGTTGTTCAAATGGAGATGAGGGATTCCTCGTTGACGGGTCCACGCTCGCCCCGGTGGCTGCAAGTCGTCGTGACCGGATTCGCTCTCGTCGGCGGCTTGGCGACCTCTTCGCTGGATTGCTCTTTTGGGCTATTGCCTTCACGCCGGATACGGGACATGGCGAGGACCACGCAGGAGTGGCCGCCGTCGCCCTGTTCGGTCCAGTCTTCGTGTTAAGCACATTTCTCGGACTCGGCAGCGGCCTTGGCGGCATGGCTTTGTTGGAAGGACGCGCTCGGATACTGCCTTTGGGCGCAATCGGCCTAACGATGCTCGGGCTCGCGTGTGCTGTGGCCTTTTACGTACGCTATTTCGGCTGAGCGCTGGCAGCGCGGACAAAAGTAGGTAAGTCGAGCTAATTTCCCCTGCGAGCGGCTGCGGATAGGCGTCCCGCAGCGTGGACACGGCCGACCGCCGCGGGCGTGAACGGCATGTGGCTGGCGGCCAACCGTTTGGTTCAACGCACGGTGCATCATGTCCCTCGCCGTCACATAAAGCTGGCGAAGCAGCGGGTCATCGATCGTTGCGGGTGCCTGCCAGGGATTGAGCCGGTGTACCCATAGCGTCTCGCACTTATAGATGTTGCCAATGCCCGCGCAGACGCCCTGGTCGAGCAATAGTTCGCCGATCGTCGCCGCCCCGGCTGCTCGAGCTCGCCGAATCACCTCATCGAGGTCAAAGGGATCGACCAGGATATCGGGTCCGAGGTGCGCCACCCGTTGTTCAGCGTCGGCAACCAGTTCCATCTTCGGCGCGGCGAAACACACCGCCACGACCTCATCGAAGCCAAGCACTACGGTCGCGGTCCACGCCGGTTCTCGCCAACGTTCGCCAGGCCGATACAGATGCCACGATCCGGTCATCCCCATGTGCGAGTGCAGCGCGATTCCGCCCTCGAACTGCATCATCAGATGCTTCCCCGTTGCCTCGACGCGTTCGAGGCGGCGTCCCCTCAGCCGAGCGATCGCCTGCGGCCGCGCCTCGGTGACGGTTTTGCCGGATACGCGCCGGCGCAGGGCTGCCGCCGTCCGCCAGATCGTGTCGCCTTCAGGCAAGGACGGGCCGGCGTTCCGGCCACAACACGACACCCTTCGGTGTCGTCCCGAAGCCCGATTCCCGCAGCATCGCCTCTAAGCGCGAGCCCTTGACCGGCGCGCCGTCGATCGACTGAATCTCGAGCTTGTCCAACCGGGCTGCGATCCCGGCAAGCGCTTGCAGATGTGCTGGTTGGACGTCGCCGACCGTCAGCAATGAGCGTCCGCCTCGTTCCAGGTAAAGGCGTAGCTCTCCGCCGTCGAGCACGACATAGGCTCCCGCAATCCGAGCCATGCGGGCCTCGTGCTCCGGCCAGGGTACGCTGGTGCCATACGGATTCGCCGGATCCGTAGCCGCGAGTGCCACCACGCTTCGCTCGTCATCGCGAGCGGCTCGCAATCGATCGACCGCGCCCGGCAGGGCGAACTGCAGGCCGCCGAGGCCATCGATGAAGTACCCCCGCCGGATCTTGCCCGCCTCTTCCATGGCCCGAAGCACCGGGTACAGCGCTGCAAATCCGCCGGTGATGTTCTCGGCCAGCGCCGCCTCTCGCGTCAGCACTCCATAGCGCTGCAGCAGCGCGCCCGCCATCGCATGAAGATGCTCCGTCGCAGAGACCGCGGGACGGAGCAAGTCGCTGACCAGCGACCACCGGCCCGCCGATGCTGGAGGGCCGAGGCGCATCAGAGGCCTCCGTGGGTTACGGCGACGGGTCCGCGGGCCGAGCATCCGCACCGGCAGGAAGGTGTCGTTGGTAACCTCGCCCGCCCAGACCATATCCCACAATGCATCGAGCACTTCGTCCTCATCGCCGGATCCTGCTGCGTAATAGAGGTCGCGGAAGAACGAGGCGCCGCGATTCTGCAGATGCTCGCGCAGTCGCCGATGAAGTTCGCCATCGGGCACCTCGGCAGACTCTCGGATCAGGCGCGCGGCATCTGGTCGCAGATAGAGTGCGATGCGGCCGTCGCTTGTTCCCAAAGATCCGCGCCCGATCCACAGCACCTCGCCCATCGATATCAGTTGGTCGAGGAGTTGTGGCCGATAGTCGCGCATGCGAACAGACAGCACATCGCGTTCCAGCACTGATGCCGGGATGGCGCCGCCCTGCAGCTGAAACACGATTTCCGCCAGGCGATCGAGTCCCGGGGCGTGCGTTCCGATGCCATGCCAGGCCGGCAGGAAGCGGCCCAATGTTTCGACCGGCACCGGCTCGACCTCGCGGCGGAGGGCTGCGAGTGACCGCCGGCGCAAAGTCCGCAGGACATCGGGGTGGCAGTACTCGCGGCCCGCGTGTCCCGGACGGAACTCGCCTGCCAGGATGTCGCCGCGAGCTGCCAATCGGGCCAGGGCTTCCTCGACCTTGCGAACCGGTAGCCGCCAGCGCGCCGCCGGTTCACTGCTGAAGAACGGGACGTGCGTCCGCGACCAGCGCAGCAGCAGGGACCCCAGCGGATCGTCGACGCGCTCGAGGAAGGCCTCTGGCAGACCGACTGGTAACGCAACACCCAGCGCATCGCGATAGCGGCCGGCGTCCTCAGCCGCGATCCAGCGCGGCTCGTCGGCGATCCGAACGCGCGCTGCACGTCGCGCACGCTCCAGTTCATCGAGCCATTCCTCGCGAATTCCGCGCGCCTCGGCTTCAGCGGTGCTGAGGTCGCCGAGCCTGCGGAGCATGTCCGTTGCCTCATCGATATCCCGTGGCCAGCGCTCTTTGAGAAGACCCTGTAGCTCGAGCTCGAGTTGCTCAATCGCTCGTGGGTCGAGCAGCTCGCGCAGCTCCTCCGTGCCTAGCAGCTCCGAGAGCAGCTCGCGATCCAGCGTCAGAGCCTGGGCGCGGCGCTCGGCTAGCGGCGCGTCGCCTTCATACATGTACTGCGCGATGTAGTCGAAGACCAGCGTCGATGCGAAGGGTGACGCTTTCTCCGTATCAACGACCACCGTGCGGA
>CAZRMD010000185.1:0-6395 GCA_964601135.1 uncultured Actinomycetes bacterium
ACAATCATGGGCAGCGCGCTCAGCAGTGCCGCAAGAGTCGTCATCATGATGGGTCGAAAGCGGATCAGGCAGGCCTGCTGGATGGCCTCGGCGGCCGACAGGCCGCCGCTGCGCTCGGCCTGGAGCGCGAAGTCGATCATCATGATCGCGTTCTTCTTGACGATCCCGATCAGCAGGATCACCCCGATCAGGGCGATGATCGTGAGCTCCATGCCGGCCAGCATCAGCGCGGCCACGGCGCCGATCCCGGCCGAAGGAAGAGTGGAGAGGATCGTAAGAGGATGTATGTAGCTCTCGTACAGCATGCCGAGCACGACATAGACGCTCAGCAACGCACCGCCGATCAGCATCAGTCCACCCGCCGAACCCGAGTGCGCGGCCGCGGCCGAACCGGTGAAGCGGCCGCGAATGGAGGCCGGCACACCGATCGTCAGCATGGCCTGCTCGATCGCAGCGGCCGCCTGCGCGGGAGTGCGGTGAGGCGGCAGATTGAAGGAGATGATGCTTGCGACGCCCAGGTCCTGGTGATTGACCTGAGTCGGCGACATGCTGAGCTCCATGCGCCCTATGGCGGAGAGCGGCACCAGCATCGAGGAGCCGGTCGATGCAGTCGAGCCGCTTTGTGTGTCGGATAGCGTGCTGACGTAGAGGGACGAGAGGCTCTGCGGGTCCTGGAGATAGCGGGGCAGCACTTCCATGACGACGTGATATTGGTTGCGCGGATCATAGATCGTCGCGACCTGGCGCTGGCCCAGCGCGTCGTACAACATCGCGTCGACGGCCGCGGCCGTCAGCTGGTAGCGCGCCAGGCTCTGCCGATCTGCCACGAACGTGGCTTTCAGGCCATCCTGCTGCTCCTGTGTGATATCGGCGAGGTTGGCATCGCGCTCGAGAGCCTCGACCAGTCTCTGCGTGCATTCGTAGAGTCGCGCCGTATCGTCGCTTTGCAGGATGAACTGGAATTCGCCCTGGGTCTGGCCTGCTTCCGCGAACAGATCCTGGATCGAGAACATGCTGTACTGAGTGCCGGCCAGCAGGCGCAGCTTCGATTGCACCCGCGTCATGAACATTCTGGACGACACGCGTTGCTCGAGCGGCTTGAGCCTGATGAACACCGTTGCCGTCGTGGTGCTCTGGCCGCCGGCGAAGGTGACGACACTCTCGACCGCGGGGTCGTGCCGGATGAGCTCTTCCACTTCCGACATCTTCCCCTTCAGCCTGTCGAAGGTGATGCTCTGATCCGCCCGAATCCGGCCGAGAATCAGCCCGCTGTCCTGCTCCGGGAAGAATCCTTTGCGCACAGTGGCGAACAGCACGACATTACAGGCAATCGCCGCCGCCAGGGTGATCATTACCAGGACCGGATGCCGCAATGCCGCCCCTAGCGAAAGCGCATAAGCGCGTTGCGCCGCATCGACGACCGCGCCAGCGGCACGCGAGACTCGGCCGCCTGGTGTCCGGGTTTCGGTCTGGAGGAACTGTCCGCACATCATCGGCGTGAGCGTCAGAGACAGAGCCAGCGAGATGCCTACCGCCAACGACAGTGTCATGGCGAACTCATGAAACAGTCGCCCGGCGATGCCTCCAAGCAGCAGCAGGGGCAGGAACACTGCGACCAGCGACCCGCTCATCGAGACCACGGTGAACGCAACTTCGCGCGTGCCCAGGAGCGCGGCCTGCAGCCGCGGCATCCCCGCTTCCATGTGCCGCGTCACGTTCTCCAACACGACGATCGCATCGTCGACCACGAAGCCGGCAGCGATCGTGAGCGCCATCAGCGTCAGGTTGTTGAGGCTGTAGCCGAGCAGGTACATCGCGGCCAGCGTCCCGACCATCGAGACCAGCACCGCGGTTCCGGGGATCAACACCGCGCGCCAGCTGCGCAGGAACACGAAAACCACCAGCACCACGAGGAGAACGCCCAGCACGAGGGTGCGCCCGGTGTCGGCCAGCGAGGCGCGGATCGTGGCGCTGCGGTCGCCGGCGAACCTCAGATGCAGATCACCGGGGAGCGCAGCCTGCAGTGCGGGAAGTGCCGCCTTCACGCGGTCTGTCGTAGCGACGATATTGGCGCCGGCCTGTTTGTAGACCAGAAGCACGATTGCCGGCTGGCCGTTCGCGATCGCGTAGGCGCGGACGTCCTCGACCGAGTCGGTGACCTCGGCAATGTCGCCCAGATGCACCGCAGACCCGCTGCGATAGGCGATCACGATGTCACGGTAGTCGGCGGCCCGGCGTCCCTCGTCATTCGCATAGATCTGGTAGCGCAGGCCATCTCCCTCGATCGCGCCTTTGGGTTGATTGACGTTGCCGGCAGTGATCGCGCCGCGGACGCTCTCGAGCCCGATGCCCATGGCCGACAGCGTGTGGGGGTTTACCTCCACCCGCACGGCCGGCAGTGAGCTGCCGCGCAGGTTGACGAGGCCGACACCCGAAATCTGCGACAGCCGCTCCACCAGGATCGCATTGGCTGCGTCGAAGAGCTGCCCCTGGGAGAGCGTTCTCGAGGTCAACGCAATGATGAGGATGGGCGCGTCCGTCGGATTGGCCTTCTTGTAGGTTGGCAGGGATCGCAGGTGGACCGGAAGATCGTTGCGGGCCGCGTTGATCGCAGCCTGGACGTCCCGGGCCGCGCCGTTGATATCGCGATCGAGGTCGAACTGAAGCTCGACCTCGGTGGCGCCGAGGGTGTTGGTCGAGCGCATGGCTGTCAGCCCGGCGATCTGGCCGAGGCGTCGTTCCAGGGGTGTTGCGACGGTCGCGGCCATCGTCTCCGGGCTGGCGCCGGCCATGCTTGCCTGAACCTGGATGGTGGGGAAGTCGACCTGCGGAAGCGGCGAGACCGGCAGGCGTCCGAAAGCAACGCAGCCGGCCAACCCAAGGCCGATAGACAGCAGCGCTGTCGCAACCGGGCGGGCCAGGGCGGTCTCGATCATGGCTGGAGTTGACTCCCGCCGGCCATGCGCGGTATCTGCCGTATGTGCCGCCGCAATCGCCGCGAGAGAGCATCGAAGGCGAGATACACCACTGGCGTGGTGAAGAGAGTCAACAGCTGGCTTGCTACGAGTCCGCCGGCAATCACCGCGCCGAGGGGGCGGCGGAGCTCCGATCCGGCACCGGTGCCGAACATCAGCGGCAGGGCCGCGAGCAGGGCGGCCATCGTCGTCATCAGAATCGGCCGGAACCGAAGCAGGCACGCGCGATGAATCGCCGCGCGCGGCGTCAGCCCGTCGTCGCGCTCCGCGGCCAGGGCGAAATCGACCACCATGATCGCGTTCTTCTTGACGAGCCCGATCAACAGGACGATGCCGATGATGGCGATGACGTCCAGAGTGCCGCCGCGCAGATCGAGGGCCAACAGCGCACCGACGCCGGCCGAAGGAAGCGTGGACAGGATGGTCAGCGGATGGATGAAGCTTTCATACAAAACGCCCAGAACGATGTACATCGTCACGACCGATGCCAGGATCAGGTAGAGCTCGTTGCCCAGGGAGCTCTCGAAAGAGGCAGCAGTGCCCTGAAAGGCGAGTTGAAAGCTTTGCGGCAGGCCGATGTTGTCGCGGACCCGCCGGATCCCGGTGAGGGCCTCGCCGAGCGAGGCGCCGGGGGCGAGGTTGAACGAAATGGTGGTGGCTGGAAACCGGCCGAGGTGCTCGATCTGCAGGGGCGCGCTGCGCTGGGTGAGGCGTACGACCGCGCTGAGGGGCACCTGGCCGGAACTGGCCGTTCCTGAGGGTAAATAGATCGAGCCGAGCGCCTCCAGGGTTCCGCGCATCGAGGGATCGGCCTCGAGGATGACCCTATACTGACTCGACTGGGTGAAGATGGTGGAGACGATGCGCTGGCCGAAGGCGTCATACAGAGCATTGTCGATCGTGGCCGGCGTAATCCCATACCGGCCCGCCGTCGTTCGGTCGATCGTCAGATAGGCCGCGAGGCCGTCAGTCTGCAGATCGCTCGTCACGTCGCGCAATGACGGCACCTCGCTCAACCGGTCCACGAGCTTTCTCGTCCAGCGCTCGAGCTCGCTACCGTCCGGATTGGCGAGAATGAAGCTGTATTGGCCTGGGCTGACACCCGTGTCGAGGGTCAGATCCTGGACGGACCGCAGGGTCACGCTGATGCCGGGTAGTGTGGCCGCCAGGCTTTGCAGGCGTCGTGCGATGACACTGGCGCTGGGACGGTTCCCGTCGCGGCGCAGGCTGATGAGCATCCGTCCGGTGTTCAGGGTCGGGTTCGTGCCGTCCACGCCGACATAGGAGGTCAGGCTCTCGACGTCCGGGTATCTCAGGATCGCCTGGCCCAGCATCCGCTGCCGCCTCGTCATGGCGGCGAACGACGTCGATTGGGGGGCCACGGACACCGCCTGGATGAGCCCCGTGTCCTGCTCCGGAAAGAACCCTTTCGGGAGTTGCATCGCGAGCAAGGCGGTTACCCCCAACGTGGTGAGAACGACCCACAGCATGGACGCCTTGTGGTCGAGTACATGATCGAGAAGTCGGCTGTACTGCGCGATAACCCGCTCCAGTACAGACTGGCGCGAGCCGCGTACGCTCGCGGCGGTTGACGCACGCCCCAACAGCCTGGCGCACAGCATTGGCACCAACGTGAGTGACACGAACGCTGAGATCACGATCGTGATCGCGAGCGTCAGCGCGAATTCGTGGAACAGACGGCCGACCACGTCGCCCATGAAAAGCAGCGGGATCAACACCGCCAGGAGCGAGATCGTCAGCGAGATGACCGTGAAGCCGATCTCTCGTGAGCCCCGCAGGGCCGCCTCCATGGGTGGCACGCCGGCTTCGATATGGCGGCTGATGTTCTCGATCACCACGATGGCGTCATCGACAACGAAGCCTGCGGAGATGGTCAGCGCCATCAGCGACAGGTTATCGAGGCTGAAGCCCCATAGGTACATGCCGGAGAGTGCCCCGACCAGCGAGAGCGGCACCGAGAGGCTCGGAATCAGGGTAGCGGCAGCACGGCGCAGAAAGACGAAAATCGTCAGGACCACCAGCGCGACCGCCAAACCGAGCTCGAGCTCGATATCCCGGACGGAGGCGCGGATCGTCGTCGTGCGATCTGTCAGCGGCGTCACGGTAACCGCTGCGGGAAGTGCGGCTCGCAGCTGCGGTAGAGCGGCCTCGATGCGGTCGACGACTTGAATGACGTTCGCGCCGGGTTGCCGCTGCACGCTCAGGATGAGTGCGGGCGTATCATTCATCCAGGCGCCGAGGTTGGTGTTCTCAGGCCCCTGCTCGACGGTGGCTACGTCGCAGAGCCGGATCGGCCGCCCGTCCCGGTAGGCGATGATTGCCGCGGCGTAGTGACTCGCGTCCTGCAGCTGATCGTTGCTGTCGATGCCGTAGGCCTGCGTCGGCCCTTGCAGTGTGCCCTTGGGAGCGTTGACGTTGAGGTTGCCGAGCGTGATCCGAAGATCGTCGATGTTCAGTCCATGCGCCGCGAGCGCGCGTGGATTGAAGCGCACCCGCACGGAGGGCCGTTGCCCACCGCCTATCGTGACGAGACCAACGCCGGGGAGCTGAGAGATCTTCTGTGCCAGGCGCACATCGATGAGATCCTGCACCTCCGGGAGAGCCAGCGACTTCGAGGTGATGCCGAGTGTCAGTACGGGGATGTCCGCGGGATTGACCTTGGCGTAGGTGGGAGGCGCCGGCAGATCGGCCGGCAAGTAGCTGGTCGCGGCGTTGATCGCAGCCTGGACTTCCTGCTCCGCGACGTCGAGCGCGAGCGTGAGATCGAATTGCAGGGTAATGACGGACGCGCCCGCGGAGCTGTGAGACGACATCTGCGTCAGATTCGCCATTTGCCCGAACTGCGTCTCCAGCGGCGCGCTCACGGCCGAGGTCATCACCTCTGCGCTCGCTCCGGGATAAAGAGCGGTGACCTGGATCGTCGGATAGTCGACCACGGGCAAAGCGGAGAGCGGGATGAAGCGAAACGCCGTGACGCCCAGCAAGGCAATTGCCGCCAGCAGCAAGGTGGTGCCTATCGGGCGCACAATGAATGGACGGGAGAAGTTCACGGCCGTTCGGCGGCGTCCCGCGGACTGCTGGACCGGATTGCCACCCTCATTCCATCACTGAGCCGATCGATGCCATCGACGACGACACGGTCGCCCGGGGACAGACCAGCGAGCACCATGGTCCGGCCGTCGTGCGAAGCGCCTGCGGTAATCACCTGGACGGCAACGGTGTCGTCGCGACTTACGCGGTACACGTATGAGCCGGGTAGCCCAAAGCGGATGGCGGCGGCCGGCACGAGAAGGACATCGTGCAGCGTATCGACGAGCAGGCGGGTATTGACGAACTCGTTCGGAAACAGGTCGCCGTCGCGATTCGCGAACACGGCACGCAGCTTCACCGTGCCGGTCG
>CAZRMD010000186.1:0-5489 GCA_964601135.1 uncultured Actinomycetes bacterium
CATACCGACCGGCGTCAAAGTCTTCAACTGGCTGGCCACGTTGTGGGGCGGATCCATCCGCTACACGACGGCGATGCTCTTTGCCGTGGCCTTCGTCCTGATGTTCCTGATGGGTGGCGTCGACGGCGTCTTCATGGCGTCGCTCGCCGTTGACTATCAGATCCACGCGACGTACTGGGTGGTCTCACACATCCATTACGTGCTCTTCGGTGGCAGCGTTTTCGGCGTCTTTGCCGCCTTCTTCTACTGGTTCCCGAAGATGACCGGCCGCTACCTCAGCGAGCGCCTGGGCAAGATCCAGTTCTGGGTGCAGCTGGTGGGCTTCAACGTCACCTTCATGCCGATGCATTTCCTCGGACTGGAAGGCATGCCGCGCCGGATCGCGAGCTGGAACGCGAACCGCACCGATTGGGCGCCCTGGAACCTGATGGCCACCGTCGGGGCGTTCATGATCGCGGTCGCGATCGCGATCTTCATCGTCAACTTCGTTATCAGCATTCGTGCCGGGCGCCGCGCACCCGCCGATCCCTGGGAAGGCAATACGCTCGAATGGGCGACGACGTCGCCGCCTCCGGCTTACAACTTCGACACGGTCCCCCCAGTCCGAAGTGGACGCCCGTGGCGCGACGTGCGTCGCGGCGTGACGGCGGCAGCGGAACACCCCTGAGGCCCAGCCTGGCGTGAAAGCCTTCCGGGTACTGAGCGTCGCCACGGCCGTGGTGACCTACGCGCTCGTCGTCCTCGGCGGCGTGGTGCGCGTGTCCGGCTCGGGCCTGGGCTGTCCCGACTGGCCGCTCTGTCACGGAAACGTGCTGCCGCCGCCGAATGCGCACGCCATCATCGAGTACTCCCATCGCACGACCGCTTCACTGACGAGCACGCTGGTGGTTTTGACGGCGCTCGCGGCCTGGCTCTGGTGGCGCCGCCGCCGTGACATTATCGTGCCCGCGACGGCCGCGGTCGGGCTGCTGGTCGTACAGGTAGCGCTGGGGGCGATCACGGTACGGCTCGAGCTGCCGCCGATGATCGTGCTCGCGCATCTGGCGACGGCCATCGCGCTGCTTGGCGCCGTCTGCATGACGGCCGTCGCGGCGCCGGAGGGTTCCCCAAAGAGTCGAACGGATGCTGTCTCGAGTTGGTGGGCGAGATCCGCGGCCGCCGGAACGTTCGTTCTCATCATCAGTGGATCGCTGGTCGTGGGCAGCGGCGCCGGCGGTGCCTGCAACGCCTGGCCGCTCTGCGGCGGAGGCTTCAGTCTGAGCCTGGCTGGATCGCCGTCGATCCAGCTGCTGCACCGCGTGGTGGCCGCCCTCATCGGCGGCCTGATCGTGGTGGCCATTCTCATCGTCTTGCGCCGCCATCGCAACGTCGTCGCGGTGCGGGCAACCGCGGCCCTGACCCTGGCGGCACTGGCCTTCCAGATCGCGGTCGGCGCCGCCGTCGTGACCCTGCATCTGCCACCCGTCCTGCGCGCGCTTCACCTCGCCCTCGCCAGCGCCGTATGGGCAGGAACGGTCGTCCTCTCGGTCATCACCAGCCGGCTCCCTTCGCTAAAAGAGCCGATTTCATTTGCCGGCCGAAACGCGACCAGACGTCCAACCCGGGACGTCGTACTGGATTACCTCAGCCTTTCCAAGCCGCGCATCATCCCGTTACTGCTGATTACGGCGCTGGGCGGGATGATGATGGCCCAGCGGGGCTGGCCCTCGAGCGGGCTGGTCCTTCTGACATTGGTCGGTGGGGCCCTGGCCGCGGCCGGCGCCGGCGCCATCAACTGCTGGATCGATCGCGACCTGGACCGCGAAATGCTGCGCACCCGGCGTCGCCCCCTGCCCGATGGCCGGATCGCGCCGAGCCACGCCCTGCTCTTTGGGATCGTGCTCGGGTTGGCGTCCTTCGTGCTGCTCGCCTTCTGGGTCAACGTCCTGGCGGCGACACTGGCGATCAGTGGCTTGCTGTTCTACGTCTTCGTCTACACCCTCTGGCTCAAGCGTTCGACCGTGCAGAACATCGTGATCGGTGGCGCGGCCGGGGCCGTGCCGCCCCTGGTCGGTTGGGCGGCGGTCACTCGTCGCCTGGACCTGACCGCGATCTATCTCTTCGCCGTCATCTTCCTCTGGACGCCACCGCACTTCTGGGCGCTGGCGCTCAGGCTGCGCGGCGACTACGCGCGGGCGCGGGTGCCGATGCTGCCCGTGGTTCGCGGAGACCAGGCCGCGCGGCGGCAGATCCTGGCCTATACGCTGCTCCTCGTCGGCGTTACCCTGGCGGTTGTTCTGACCGGCATCCTGGGATTGGTCTATTTGGTTGGAGCCATCGTTCTCGGCGGCCTCTTCATCGGGCTCGCCGCGCTCAACCTTCGCTCCGGACGGCAGCGCTGGTCGCGCTGGTTGTTCGATTACTCGATCGCGTACCTGGGTTTGCTCTTTGCCGTCATGGTGGTGGATCGCATGGTCGGGAGGCTATAGTTGCCGGTGGCCGATGCATAGGGAAGAAGCCCGCCGAAACGTTCGCCTCGGCATTCTCATGTTCGTGACGGCGCTGATCATGTTCGGATTGGCCTTCGCCTGGGCCCTGATCTACAACAACTTCGGCTGATGGCGGAACCCGAAGCGCCGCATCCAGACGAGCACGAGGCCATCCACCTGCCGCCCCCGTCGATCTGGCCGGTGGTCCTGGCGGTGGGGATCGCGCTGCTGCTCACCGGGCTCATCCTTAACCTGGTGATGGTTATCACCGGCGCGCTGATCTTCGTCGTGTCGATTGCGATGTGGGTTCGGGACGCGCGCCGGGAACTCATGGAGTTGCCCGAATAGGGTAAGCACCTGATTCTCGCCTCGCGGCGCCGATTCGGTTGCGACCCGCAAAGCCCGGCTCTTAGACTCAGCAAAGAAGGGAGTTTCGGTTGTCAAGGAGGCGAATGTGAGCGTTTGGAAGTTAGCCGTCGTGGCCGCTGGCGCGGCGCTGGTCCTCACGGCCTGCGGTGGCGGCAGCGGTGGAACGAGCGGCGGCGGTGGTAGCTGCAATCCCACCGGGGGTGCCAGCGGAGCGACGGCGGCGCAAACGGTGAAGATCAATCCGGATCCCAACACGGTCGGTCGTTATGACCCGCAAACGGTCAATGTCAAAGTCGGCGAGAGTGTCGAGTGGGACTGGGTGGACAACTCGGCCCAGCACAGCGTATCGGCCGATGACAGCAGCTTCGAGTCCTGCCTGCAGAGCTCCGGATCGAAGTTCACCGTCACCTTCAGCAAGGCCGGCGATTTCAAGTATCACTGCCAGATCCACGCCCAGATGACGGGGGACGTCAAGGTCGGTTAGACGGGCCGCGGCGGCGTTTGCTGTCGCGATCCTGCTGGCGGCCTGCGGCGCCGCCAGCACTGGGCCGGCGACCAGCAGTACCCCCGATGATGCCGCGATCCTCTCGGATTTTCAAAGCCGTCATTCGCAGGTGGAGGTCACGGCCGACGGCACGGTGGTGCGCCTGCTTCCCGATCGCACGAGCAACACCGGCACGCACGAGCAGTTCATCATCAAGCTCAGCGCGCAAAACCTGACCATCGAAGTCGAGCACAACATCTCGATCGGCGCTCGGGTGCCCGTACAGGTCGGAGATCACGTGATCGTCCACGGCGAGTACATCTGGAATCCCCAGGGGGGCCTGATCCATTTCACGCACCACGACCCGCAGGGCACCCACGAGGGCGGCTATATCGTCGACCAGGGGAAGACCTATAGCTGAGGGCTAGACCAGCCGGACGCTCGCCACTTCGCCGGCGACCAGCGCGACCCGTGTGCCGTCGGCCATACGTACCAGGAGCGCGCCGTCATCGCCGATGTCTTCCGCGACCGCTTCAACCAGCGCGCCGTTCTGCTGAAAGGTGATCGAGTTGCCCAGCATCGAGCTGCGGCTGCGCCAGGCGGGAACGATCCACTTCACGCTCTCGCGATCGGCCCGCTCGTAGGCGTTGCCAAGGTCGTTGAGGATGGCCGCGAGCAACCGCTCGCGTTCGACGGCAGATCCGAGCACGCTCGCCAACGAGGTGGCCCCCTCTGGAAGTTCTGGCCGCTGCTGATCGACGTTGATGCCGATCCCCGCGATGATCGCCGGCCCTGGCGGATGCTCCAGCAAAACGCCGGCCAGCTTCTTGCCGTTCAGGAGCACGTCATTGGGCCATTTCAGATCCGGCGCGGCCCCGGTCGAAAGCTCGATCCCGCCGGCCACCGACAGGCCGACCAGTAACGGCATCAATGGAATGACATCGATCGGTGGGCGCAGGACAACTGAAAATAGCAGCGCCTTGCCGGACGGCGCGATCCAGGTCCGTCCCTGCCGGCCGCGGCCCTGGCGCTGCAGATCGGTCACCACCACCCAACCCTCTTCGACGCCATCGACCACCGCCGCACGCGCCAGATCCTGGGTGCTTTCACACGCCGCTTCGTAATGCAGTGACCAGCGGATCTCGCCGCTCTGCAGCAAGCTGCTCACGCGCTCGACATCCAGGCCGCTCATGGCATCAGCGGCGCCGTGACGGCTGGGGTCGCGAGCCCCGGGCCGCCCATCAGCACCATCGCCAACGCGCCCCTCACCTGTGTCCCCACGGCCTCCCGCGATGGTAGCGTTCCCGTGCTGCGATACCGACGAGCCCGAGCCAGCAGCAGACGCTGATCACGTCTGACCCGAAGCAGGCTCGGCCGTATCACCAAGAGTGAACAGAAAAGCCAGTGAAAGCCCACCAGCTACGTATTTGAGGAGCAGATCATGGAGCCAGGGCGACCGCGATCAGTTCAAACTCGCCCGGAGTTCTTGACCAATCCCAGCTTTGAAAGTAATGTTTGGGGCGAGAAGCATGGCTCGAACCGTGGGTGGCGGGCGCATGATCGAGCAAACCTCGGTCCAGATCTCGGCCCTGCGCGAGCGTTGGCACGCGGAGCGCGAGCTGCGCTATGCGCGACGGAATCGAATCCGGCATATCGACCGGTTGCTGGACGAGCTCGAGATGCTGAACATCGCGGAAGAGACCCAACTGCCCACGGACCTGGCGGTTCGGGTCCAGCGGCTGTCCGCCGAGATGGAGCATCCCCTGGCCAATCGTGCGGTCGAGGACCTGACGATCGCCGAGTCCATGGACGCGCTGTACGAGCTGCAGGATGGCCTGATGCTGACCCTCGAAGGCGTGGAGGACGAGGAAGAGAGCTAAGCCGCCCCAATTGTCACGGTAAGCGGCTTACGACGAATTCTGGGTTACGCCCGAACACAGGCTAGCTCCTCAAGTTCTCGACCACCGTCGCGATTCCCTGGCCGACGCCGATGCACATGGTGGCCAGCCCATAGCGGAGCTTCCGGCGTGCCAGGTCCTGGACCAGGGTGGCGATGATGCGCGCTCCGCTGGCACCCAACGGATGGCCCAGCGCGATGGCGCCGCCGTTCGGGTTGACGCGTTGCGGATCGAGGTCGAGGTCGCGGATGCAGGCGATCACCTGCGAGG
>CAZRMD010000186.1:5499-6393 GCA_964601135.1 uncultured Actinomycetes bacterium
ACCGCAATCCCGGTGCTGATCGTGAGCTTTCTGTTCGTGCGCACGGCCGCCGGGGCGATCGATGTCACGCCGGACGTCACCTGCGAGGCGAATGCTTCATTCAGTTCGATACTGTCGAGCTCGCTGACCTTCAGCCCGGCGCGTTGCAACGCCTTGCGAGAGGCGGGGATCGGACCCAGTCCCATGCAGGATGGATCCACGCCCGCGCTTGCCGCGGCCAGCACCCGAGCGATCGGCCGGGCGCCGATACGCTGCGCATGGGACTCGGACATCATCACCAGGCAGGCGGCGCCATCGTTGAGTGGTGAGGAATTCCCGGCTGTGACCGTCCCGTCTTTTTCAAAGGCGGGTTTCAGGGCGGCCAGCTTCTCGAGAGTGGTGTCCGGTCTGGGTCCCTCGTCCTTGTCAAACGTCGTGCCGTCAGGAAGTGCCACCGGCACGAGCTCGGCCCTGAAGTGACAGGCTTCCTGGGCTGCCACTGCCTTGCGGTGGCTATCCAGCGCCCAGCGGTCCTGCTCATCGCGAGTGATTCGGTAGCGGCGGGCCACGACCTCCGCTGTCTGGCCGAGGCTGATGGGTGGGTATTTCTCGGCCAGCTTCGGGTTGATCATCCGCCAGCCGATCGTGCTGTCGTGGATCGTCTGGGCGCCACGGGCGAACTCCCGCTGCGATTTCTCCAGGATGTACGGCGCCCGAGTCATGCTTTCGACGCCTCCGGCGAGGAAGCACAGGCCGTTTCCCGTTTCGATCTCGCGCGTGGCCGCGACCACGGCCTGCATGCCTGAGCCGCAGAGGCGGTTCATCGTCGCCGCCGGGATCTCCACCGGCAGGCTGGCGAGCAGCACCGCCATCCGGGCCACGTTCCGGTTGTCCTCACCGGCCTGGTTGGCATCG
>CAZRMD010000187.1:0-6379 GCA_964601135.1 uncultured Actinomycetes bacterium
TTGACGCGGCCGCCGCGGATCAGGACCACCGAGTGCTCCTGGAGGTTATGGCCGATCCCTGGGATATAGGCGGTGACCTCCTGGCGGGAGGTGAGCCGGACGCGGGCGACCTTGCGCAGTGCCGAGTTCGGCTTCTTGGGCGTCGTGGTATAGACGCGCACGCAGACACCGCGCCGCTGGGGCGAACCCTGCAGCGCCGGCGCCTTGGTCTTCTTGACCAGCGGCTTGCGGCCGTATCGGATCAGCTGTGCAATGGTAGGCATGATTTGATCTCGCCCAGCGTCTGGGCGCGAACGGGTATTCTACGGCCGATTCCGAGCGGCTGTCAACTTTCCGCGAGCGCTGGGAGCGGGGCCTCTTTTTCTTACCCGGATTCGACGCCAGCTAACCGAGCCGACGAGGCCGATCAGGCACGATGGACCAGGAGGGCTGAAATCCGGCGACCCACCGGCCCGTCTGTCACCAGATAGGTCGCCGTGAGCCGGCTGATCTCGCCGCCGTCAAATCTTTGGCGCAAGAACGTCCCCCGGTAAAGGGCCGACGAGGAGTTCAGGACGGTAACGTCGGAATCGAGGACCTCGGTGCGTGCATAGCCGGCCGCGCGCATCCCATCGACCTGCCGCTGCATCACCGCAACGACCTGGCCGTCGCTCGTCAGCGGGGAGAACCCGTCGTCGGTCGTGACCAGCTCACTCTCGTTCACGGTTCGACGGCCGGCCCCCGCTCTAGAACGGCTTCAGGACCATCAGCCAGAGCAGGATCAGCAGCGCCACCACGCCGACGGCGCTGATGGGACCCGGATTCGTGTTCGCCGCGACTTTGCGGATGACGTCGGGTGTCTCCGCCACCGGCCCTCGGTGGCGCGCCTCCCGCGCCTCACCGCGGAGCGGGTTGTACTGCATCCCGAGCAAGTTCATCACGATCACCGTGAGCACCAGCACGATGATCGCCGTCCAGATCCATTTCTGTCCCCACCAGGTACCGGCGAAGCCTGCGGCGATGCCCGTCAGCAGGACGAGAACCAGGAACGGATACATCACCCGGCTGGAGAGCGTGGACAGCACGACCATCGAACGGATCGCATCCGGCGAGGTCTCCCGACGCAGGCGCAATCCCATCGCGACCGACGCACCGTGTGCGACGAGAAACCCAGCGACGGACACCAGATGCGCGTAGACCAGCCAGGCGTACATCCGTCCGATTATTGCCGGGCGGTCGTGCGATTGCAACCGTCAACTCCGTCTCCGGCGGGCGCAAAGACCGGCCCTCGATGTTCTTGCCTGAGTCATGAGCCCGCTCAGCAGTGTGCAGTTCAGTCGCTTCAGCGAACTCGAAGTGGCGAAGATCCTGACCTTCGGCAGCGGCGGCCTCCTGGAAGTCCTGGTGCCCATGACTGACGACGAGCGCCGCGACATCGAGACGCATCTCAAGGAGCACTTCCGACTCAGCCTGGCGATCCAGGTCAAGGCCCGGCACGTTCTCGTCCGGCGCAATCGGGCGGAGCTCCTGATCATTCGATTCGACGAGAGGCGTGAGCGACTGATCGCGAGCCCATTTTTCTTCTACCTGTTTGGATACATGGATCTCGAGCTGATGCAATATCGGCCACCTGTATTTTTCGTGCCCTCGGAAGTCATCCACCGGGAGGCCGATCCCCGCCCGCACGGCGACCTCGTTCGATTCACGTTTGGCGCCAGCATGGATCCGGCGTCGAAGGACCGCTGGCGGCCGTACGCCTGCGACCCGGCCGAGGTGGCTGAGCGCGTGGTCAAGTTTTTGAGGGCTCAGGCCCGTCATGAGCGCCGCAGCGAGATGCTGTCGCTGGCGCCGGTGGTTACGCAGCCGGGAACGATCGTCGTCGCTCGGGCGGTCTGAGACGACGTCCTCATGACAGGGACGCGAGTGCCTCCAGTGCTCGTCATCGGCGCCACCGGCCGGGTTGGGCGCGCGGTCGTGGACCTCCTCATCGACGCGGGTGTGCCGGTCCGCGCCCTCACCCGTCGCTCCGAGGCAGCCCCGACGCTGCCGGCGAAGGTCGAAGTCGTCATCGGCGATCTGACCGTGCCCGAATCGCTCGACGCCGGACTCCAGGGCGTCAGGACCGTCTTCCTCATCTGGACTGCCCCGCCGACGACGGTTCCGGCAGTTATCGAGCGTCTCGCAACCTCCGTGCGGCGGGTCGTCTTTCTCTCAGCACCGCACCAAACCCCGCATCCTTTCTTCCAGCAACCGAATCCGATGGCGATGCTCTACGCCGATATCGAGCGGCAGATTTCGGCCGCCGGGCTCGAGTCGACCATCATCCGGCCGGGCGTCTTCGCGTCGAACGCGTTGTTCTGGTGGGCCCCTGCGATTCGCGCCGATGGCGTCGTCCGGTGGCCGTACGCCGCGGCCGAGACGGCACCCGTCGATGACCGCGACGTGGCAGCCGTCGCGGCGCTGACCCTGTTTCAGGACGGACACGCTGGGGGCGACTACGTCCTGACGGGCCCCGAGTCATTGAGTCAGGCAGAGCAGGTACGCATCATCGGTGACGTCCTTGGGCGGCAAATCAAGTTTGGGGAGCTGTCGCCGGACCAGTTTCGACGCGAGACCGAGGGAAGCTGGCCCCGCCCGGTCGTGGACATGCTGCTCGCCGCCTGGGGCGCAACGATGGGAAGGCCGGCGTTCATCACCTCTACGGTGTTCGACATCCTCGGATCGGCGCCGCGATCGTTTCGTCAGTGGGTCGCCGATCACGCGGCCGCGTTTATGGGCGGACCAACCCCATCGAGTTGACCTTCGCCATCCGGCCGGCTGCTAGCCTGATGAGTCGACAAGCCAGCACGGGAGGGAGCCATGACACGTCGACTTGAACCCGACGCGCTGTACGACCTAAGGCTGGTCGAAGACCCACAGATCAGCCCCGACGGCGAGCAGATCGCCTTCGTCATCGCCGAGATCGATCGAGAGACGTACGAATACCACCGCTCGATCTGGGTGGTGGCTGCCGAGCAGGGACAGCCTCGGCGGTACACCTCCGGAGACAACGACACCACGCCGCGCTGGTCACCGGACGGCCGGTCGCTGGCATTCGTCCGTGGCCCGGTCGGCCAGGTGAAGCCCAAGAACAAGGCGGAGCGCGATCGGGGCGTCGGGAAGCCACAGATCTTTGTGCTGGGGACCGACGGCGGCGAGGCGCGCCAGCTAACCTGGGCACGCGATGGCGCGGGTGATCCCACCTGGACGCCGGACGGCGCCTCGATTATTTACGCAGCCGAAGTCGGCGACCCGGATGATCGGGAAGCGGCCGATGCACTGCTCGATGAAAAACAGGTGCCGGCGGTCCGCACCATCGATCGGCTCTGGCATCGGCTGGATGGCAAGGGCTGGAACTACGAACGACGGTCGCATCTCTTCCGAGTCCCAAGTAGCGGCGGCGCTTCTGAACAGCTGACCGATGGCGATTGGGACGACGGTTCGCCCGCCGTCTCGCCGGACGGCCGAAGGATCGCCTTCACGTCGGATCGATCAGCGGAACGCTGGACCTGGCCGGGAGCCGACGTATGGATCCTGGATCTGGGGTCGAAGCAGCACACCCGGATCACCGACGAGCGCGTCTACGCCGGACCGCCGGCCTGGTCACCAGACGGTCGCCAGCTGGCCTTTGGCGCGCAGCCACGGCGAGACTCTGATTCGTATACCGATTTGATGGTGGCCGACGCCACGGCGCCGGCATCGGCCCGGCGACTGACGGAGGATTTCAAGCCAACCTTCGCGGACGCCGCCATCGACGACCAGCGCGTCGAGCACGGCGGTCCACACCTCTACTGGTCGAACGATGGGAAGACGATTTACTCGCAGGCAGCCGGCGCCGGGGCGACCCTCGTCTATGCGACCAGCATCCAGGGCGGCACCCCGCGGGTGGTTGTCGACGGCCAGCGGCGCATCTACGGCTTGAGCATGGATCGGGAGCGCCGGCGGATCGCCTTCGCGAGCTCGGAACCGGATACGCCGGGCGATCTCTTCGTTCAAGACGTGGGCGGACAGCCGCGGAGGCTCACTCGGCTCAACGCCGAACTATTCCGCGACGTCGAGCTGGCGCGCCCCGAGGAATTCCACTACAAGGGCGCCGACGGCTGGGACATTCAGGGCTGGATCATCCGGCCCACCGGCGCCAGCGATCATCCCCCGCCCGCCATCCTCGAGATCCACGGCGGGCCGCAGGCGATGTACAGCTGGAGCTTTTTCTTCGAGTTTCAGCTGCTGGCCGCGCACGGCTTTGCCGTCGTCTATACGAATCCTCGGGGGAGCACCGGCTACGGCCGCGCCTTCTCGAACGCCGTGCGGAACGATTGGGGCGGCAGGGATTACCAGGACATCATGGCGGGGCTCGATGCCGCGGTCGCAAAGGGCTGGGTAGATCCGGATCGTCTTGGCGTGGCCGGCGGCAGTTACGGCGGCTACATGACGAACTGGGTGATCGGCCACACCGATCGCTTCAAGGCCGCCGTCACCATGCGCTGCGTCAGCAATATGGCAACCATGTTCGGCTACAGCGACCTGGGCTGGTTCCTCACCGTCGAGGAGATGGGCGGCTCGGTGCCGTGGAAGAATCTCGACTGGCTGACTGAGCGATCACCGATCACCTATGTCGAGCGGATGAAAACGCCACTGTTGATTCTGCATAGCGACCAGGACCTCCGATGCCCGATTGAAGAGGGCGAACAGCTCTTCACGGCGCTGAAGTTTCTGGGTCGCGAAGTCCGGATGATTCGGTTCGAGGGCCAGTCGCATGACCTCTCGCGCAACGGTCATCCACGTTCCCGCGTGATCCGGCTGCGCCACATTGTCGGCTGGTTCATGCGACACATCAAGACGCACGCGGGCCAAGCTCGAGAGCCGGTCACGGCCGGAGCCGCCGGGGAATAACGAAAGGGCCACCCAGTCGTTGGGTGGCCCCTTTGGTGCTCGAGCGCGCGCTTAGCTGGCGGGAACGGGTTGCGGAAGCTCCGCGAACATCTTGAACGACTCCTCGCGCAGCTTCTGGTAGTAGTCGAGTCCGGTGCCGGCCGGGATCAGCTTGCCGATGATCACGTTCTCCTTCAGGCCGCGCAGGCGATCGACCTTGCCGGAGATGGCGGCCTCGGTCAGCACCCGGGTCGTTTCCTGGAAGGATGCCGCCGACAGCCAGCTCGCCGTGTTCAGCGCGGCCTTGATCAGGCCGAGCAGGACGGTCTGCGCCACCGCCGGGTCGCCACCTTCCGCCAGCGCCTTCGCGTTGGCTTCCTCGTACTCCCACTGCGAGACGATCTCGCCCGGCAGCAGGTCGGTGTCCCCGGCCGAATCGATGCGGACCTTCCGCATCATCTGCCGGATGATCACCTCGATGTGCTTGTCGTTGATGTCGACGCCTTGCGAGCGATACACCTTCTGGACTTCTTCGACCAGGTAGGTTTGCACCGCCTCGCGACCGAGAATGTGGAGCAGCTCCTGGGGGCTGATCGAGCCCTCGGTGATCTGCTCACCGGCCTTCAGCTTCTGTCCGCTCTGGACATTGACGCGAGAGCCGTGCGGGATCGAGTACTCGCGAGCCTCCTCGTCGATGCTGCGGACCACGATCTGGTTGCGCTCGACTCGAGCGACCCCCGATGCCCTGGAGGTGATCAGCTTCTCCTGGCCATCCTCGCCCGCACCGCGGGCGATCTCCTGGCCCTCCTGCACCGTCGCCCCGGATTCAACCAGCGGCTGCATCTGCCCGGTGAGGACGTAGGGAATGTCGTAGACGTCGCGCGAGGTGACCTTCACCTTGCGGCCAGTCTCCGTGCGCACGATCTCGACCTCGCCATCGATCTCGGAGATGATCGCCTTGCCCTTCGGAATGCGGGCTTCGAACAGCTCCTCGACGCGCGGCAGGCCCTGCGTGATGTCGGTACCGGCGACGCCACCGGTGTGGAACGTCCGCATGGTGAGCTGCGTCCCCGGCTCGCCGATCGACTGGGCGGCGATGACGCCAACGGCCTCACCGATCTCCACCAGCTTGCCGGTTGCCAGGTTGCGGCCGTAGCAGAGGCGGCAGACGCCTTCGCGCGCCTGGCAGGTGAGCACCGAGCGCACCTTGACCTGGCTGACGCCGCCCTGGATCAGGTTGCGCGCCTGGATGTCGCTGATCTCGGCGCCTTCCTTCACCAGGGTCGCCTGGGTCTTCGGATCCAGGATGTCGGCGGCGGCAACGCGTCCCGCGATCCGCTCGAACAGCGGCTCGGTCAACGCCCGTTCCTCTGAGATGTCGGTGACCCACACGCCGGCGGTCGTGCCACAGTCCTCGGTGCGGACGATGACGTCCTGGGCCACGTCGACCAGGCGACGTGTCAGGTAACCCGAGTCGGCGGTCCGCAGC
>CAZRMD010000188.1:0-6369 GCA_964601135.1 uncultured Actinomycetes bacterium
CGAGGCGCCGGGATACAAGCAGGCCGCGCGCGCCTACTGTGACGAAACGTTTGGGCCGGGGATCGCCGAGTATGCATCGGCAGCTCCGCCGGGCTGCACTCGCACCTGGAAGCAAGTCGCTGCTCCGTTTCCGACCTCGGACCGAACGTCGGCGGTCTCCATCGCGGCGTTGGAACCAAGCGATCTCTGGATGGCGCAGGCCCACCAGGACTCGTCCGGCACTGGAAGCCGCGCCTCCCACTTCGACGGGACAACCTGGACAGCTCTTCCGACCCCTGATGGGGGACGGCAGCAGTTTGTCATCAAAGGCCTGGTTGTCCTCGCCTGGAACGACATCTGGGCAGTGGGCTTTACGCCGGGTCCGCAGTCCCTGATCGAACACTACGACGGATTGCGCTGGAACGTCGTTCTAGGCCCGTGGCTTGATTCAACCAGCAGCTCGCTGAACGCGATTGCCCGGGTTCCGGGCCGAAACGAATTGTGGGCCGTTGGCCAGTTCACGATAGGCAGTACGACGAGAACGCTAACCGAGCACTACGACGGACTGGGCTGGACCGTGGTGCCGAGCCCGACCGTGGGAACATTCAGCAACCTGCTGGGCGTGTCCGCTGACGCCAGCGGCGGCGCCTGGGCCGTTGGATCGCACGCGGACGGAAAGACACCCGAGAGCCTGATCGAGCATTACGACGGGAAACGATGGAGTGTCATGGCGAGCTTCAACGTCGGCTGGCCATCGGATGCGAACCCGCTCAATGGAGTCGTGGCGCTGTCGCCAACCGATGTCTGGGCAGTCGGCACATCGATGGCCCTCGACGGCAATACCGCGTATACGCACATCGAGCACTACGACGGGACTGGCTGGTCGCTCGTTCAGAGTCCGGATCCGGGCCTGAGTGCCCTCTATGGGGTTGTCGCCACCTCCGCGAAGGACGTCTGGGCGGTGGGGTCCTACGAGCACGTCGACGCTGACTACACGCATACCCTGGTCGAGCACTTCGATGGCAGCAACTGGGCGGTCGTGCCAACGCCCTATATCGAAAAGGCCAACGCCTCGTTCTCCGGTGTGGCAATCATCCCGAACACACGGCAGCTCTGGGCGGTCGGAGCGACCAATGACTCGTCGGCAAAGAAGGCGGCAACGTACAGTCGCCCGTTGATCGAGAGCCTCACCTGGAACTGCTGAGCTCGAACGCAGCCGGTCTGCTGACCAACCGCGACTATTGACATCCCGATAGGAACCCTCAATAGTCATAAGCGTGGAACAGGTGCTCACGATTTCGACGACGTGGGGAACGAACGACCCGACGAAGGCAACCATCCCGTTTCATCTGGCTCGCGGAGCCAAACAGACGGGCGTCGAGGTTCGTATCGTCTTGGCCGGCGATTCGACGGACCTGATCAGATCAGGCGTCGCCGGCACCGTGAAGGGCAAAGGGGTCCCGCCCTTCACCGAGGTCCTGGATTTCGCCCGCAACAACAAAATCCCGATTCATGTTTGAAAGGGGTGCGCGGAGGCCCGGGGGGTCTCGCAGGCGGAGGTCGATGCCATCGGCGGCGTGTGGATCGATCCGCAAGGCTGGGCGCGGCTGATCATCGAGGGTCGCAACATCGCGTTCTGACGACATCGCAACGCGATAATCCTCGCGCATGGTTCTCTGGATCGGGATCGCGGGCCTCGTCGCGTGGCTGAGCTTCGAGGTTTTTCTACGGGGACCTGGCGAGTCGAGGCGCTGGGCCGGTTCGGCTGACACCGGGCGCAGCACGCGTTTTTTGGTGGGGTCGTTTTTCCTGGCGCTCGTCGCCAGCATTGTCCTTTCGGTTCTCGGGGTGGCGATCGCACCGCTGGCAGTCCGCTGGGTGGGCTGCGCGCTGCTTGTGGCAGGCCTGCTACTGCGTGCCTGGTCGATGACGGTGTTGGGTCGCCGCTACAGCCGAGGGCTGCAGGTCACCGAACAGCAGGCCCTGGTCACCGTTGGGCCCTACGGCATCATCAGGCACCCCGGCTACGCCGGCACGCTGCTGGTGTGGATCGGATATGGCCTTGCCGTCGGCGGCTGGGCGGCAGCGGTTGTGATTGGAGCCTTGCTTGGGGCCGCCTATGTCTATCGAATCGGATTGGAAGAACGCATGTTGATCCGTGAGTTCGGCCCGGCTTATCAGACGTATCGACGGCGGACCTGGCGCCTGGTCCCCGGTCTCTACTGATTCCTTCACTCACCCTTTCGGCATTTCATCAGCGATTCACCTGAGCAGGCGCTGGCGGATTCCGTAAAGCGCCACCGCGCCCGCGCCGGTGGCAAGCATCACGCCAAGCAAGCCGCCGCCAATCAGCAGGACATTGTGTCCCATCACGCCCAGGGCAAACGCGGCTCCGCCGGGCAAGCCAACCAGGGCCACCGCGGCGATCGCCAGGGCGATCGTCGCCGGCGTGACCCATGTGGTCCGCAGGCTCAACCCGCCGGGACGGGACAGCATCAGCGCCATGAAGAAATCCGCGGCCGGTAGCAGGCGCAGCTGCAGGCGGTCCACGGGAGGCGTCTCCCCGGGAACCCGCGTCCAGGGATAGCTCATGGGCCTGCAACGAACAGGGGACTCAAACCTTAGTATGCGTCCGATTGATTCGCCCCGTAGCCCGTCTTACACTCCCCGCACACTGGTGCAACTCCGGACCACTTCGTTAGCCCTTCTCATTGCCGTGACCTTGAGCGCCTGTGGCGGCGCAGCCCGGCTCGGCGGTACCGCCAGGCTTCAGGCCAGCCCATGGAATCGGCCGGCTTCAACCGCGACCCCGTTGGCTTCCGTCGCCGCCACGCCGGTGCAGCCCATCGTCATCGATGCCACATACGTGGCGGACGAGCTCGGTACGGTGGAGCAGGCGATCCGCCTTCCGGACACAGCGGTTACTGAGTACCCATCATTTGCGATTCGCCAGCAGAAGGCGTACCACCTGCTCGTCGCCCATCCGGAATGGGTGCAGGCGGTCCTGGACGCCATGCCGCCGGCACTGCGCTCCGCCATTCAAGCCAACCTGATGGCGGCGCAGCAGATCGGCACGCTGAATGGCGAGACCAGTCAGCTCCCGCACTGGAAGATCATCGCCCCTCCACCGCCCGACACCTTGCTGGCCTATTACCGCGAGGCGCAGCAGGCGTCTGGGGTCGCCTGGCAATACCTGGCCGCCATCAACCTGATCGAGACGAACATGGGCCGCATCCAGGGTCTGAGTTCGGCGGGCGCCCAGGGACCGATGCAGTTCATGCCGGCGACCTGGGCCAGCTACGGACAGGGTGACGTCAACAACCCGCATGATGCGATCCTCGCCGCCGGGCGCTATCTCCACGTCCACGGTGCGCCGCAAAACATGACCCACGCCATCTATGCCTATAACCCGAGCATGCTGTATGTGCGCGCCGTGCAGCTCTACGCGCAGCAGATGTTCGACAATCCCCGCACCTTTTACGCCTATTACAACTGGCAGGTCTACGTCCCGTTGAGAAGCGGCAGCGTCCTGCTTCCTGAAGGCTTCGGCAACTAGCGATCAGGGAGGCGTCAGCACTCGTCCTAAGAAGCGAAACGTGCGCGCCAGGGCATCGTCAACGGCGGCCTGGTGCTGGCTGGGGTCGTAACGAAGAAAACCGTGCGGCGCGCCGGGATAGGTGAGGAATTCCTTGTCAGCTCGAACCGCCTTCTCGAATTCGGCGATCTGATCGGATGGAATTCCCGGATCCGCTCCACCAAAAACGCCCAGCACCGGAATGCGAATCTCCGGCGCAAGCGTCAGCGGCGACAAGCGGCCGGACTCAGCCTTGAGAAACCCGTAATAGGCAACCGCACCGCCGAGCCCGCTGACTCTTGCCGCTGAGATGTAGGCGAGACGCCCGCCAGAGCAAAACCCCCAGCAGGCCACCCGCTCGGCGCCGCGGGCATGCAGATCATCAACGGCAGTCTGCATGTCGGCGAGGAAGCGTTCGTCGCTCAACTGCTGAGCTCGCTGCATGGCGCGGGCCACCGCGTCGGGATTGCGGCCGGTCCGCTCCGGCGCCCGCATCTCTTCTGGCAGATCCCCCTGTCGTGCATAGAAGTCGATCAGCACCGCTGCGTGTCCGCGTTGGGTGATCCGGCGGGCCAGGTCCTTGTAGAAGTCGGTGTAACCGTAGATATCGAAGATGATCAGCACCGCGCCGCGCCGGAATCCCGTGGCAGGCAGCGCCACAAACTCCCGCAGGGAAGCCCCGTCGCCGGCGCGCAGCCGTCTCTCCTCTTCCCTGCTGGCTGCGGGCGCTCGGGGGCCGGCATCGTCTGGCGGAGTGCACATGGCAGCCGTCTAGATGCGCAGTTCGCGCACGAAGCTGGCGACCTGGTCCATGGCCTCGTTGACAACCGACAGCAGCCCATGACCGACGCGCGGAAAGGCGACGAGCTCAGCGTGTGGCAACAACCGGACGCTGGCACGCAACAAATCGACGCGTGCAAACGGATCGGCCTCTCCCGAAAGCAGGAGCACGGGACTGGAAATGCGCGGCCAGTGTTCCGTCCGCAGATCCTCGGGATGGCCGGGACGGTGCAGCGGATAGCTGAGGAGGATCAGGGCGGCATAGGGAACATCGAGCGCGGTCATGCTGGCGACCCTGCCTCCGTACGAGTGCCCGCCGGCGATCGATCCCGCCGGTACCTTCTTGGCGAAGATCGGCACGGCTCTCTCGGCCTTGCCCACCGGCAGATCAATGGCCGTGGCCTTGAGCTTGCGAGCGGCCAGCGCGTTGACGTACGGCCGCATGCTGCTGGCGTCGCCCGAGGCGCCGTGGGCGAGAAAGATCGTTGGGATGTTGGATGAGGGCGCCGCCACCCACTAACATTAGTGCCGCGGCGCATGGCACGAGTCCTGCTCGTCGAGGACGAGCCCAACATCGCCTCGATCATCATCTTCAAGCTCCAGCGTGAGGCCCACGCCGTGCGCTGGGAGTCCGGCGCCGCGGGCGTCCTTGCTGCGGCTGACGCGATGCGGCCCGATGTGATCCTGCTCGACTCCAGCCTGCCCGACGGCGACGCCTTCGAGCTGTTGGCCGCCCTGGGTCCGCATGGGACGGTCGTGATGATGACGGAATTTCGCGACACCGGCACGCCACACCGAGCGCGCCAGGCGGGCGCTGCGGCGGTAGTGGAAAAGCCGTTCAAGCCGACCCAGCTGGCCCGCCTGATCGCCCAGCTGACCCTCACGCCGGCGGCCGGCCACCCATGATGACCGTGCTCGCCCGCAAGCAGGGGGCCGCCCTGGTCATCCGCGATCGCACCCTGGGCATCTTCACCGATAAGGGATTCACGCCGGTGGACTTCAAGGTCGAACTGGCGATGAAGCTGGCAAGCCGATTGAAGTACACGCCCGTGCTGCCGGCACAGGAGATGAATGAGCCGGATCTGCTGCGCTTTCTGGAGGACACCGGCCGGCCGTAGGAGGCACGGTCCCGTCGCGTTATCCCTGCGCAATGAGCCTCGAATGGCAGGGTCTGATGGAAAGCGGCAGCCTGGCCGAAGCCGAAGGTCGTGTCCGAGAGGCGCTGACCCGCTATGAGGCCGCCGTCAAGCTGGCGCCGAGTGACGCCATTCCCCGGCTGCGGTTAGGCACGCTGTGCCATCGGATCCGCGACTACGGTCGGGCTCGGCAGGTGCTGGAAGAGGGCAGCCGCATCGATCCCAACAACGCGGACATCGCCTTCCGGCTCGGCCTGACCTGTGACGCGCAGGGCCACCGCGAGCAAGCACGCGCCGCATATGCTCACACGATGATGCTGTCGCCCAGTTCGTGGCAGACCTGGTTCTTGATTGGACGGGACCATAGACAGCTCGGCCACGCCGAAGTGGCGCGGCTGGCTTATCGGCGAGGCCTCAGCCAGGCGCCCGACGAACCCGAACTGCTCGTCGAGCTGGGCACACTGCTGTGGGAAATGGGCAAGCGCGATGATGCCTTTCCCCTGATCGAGCACGCGGCAAAAGCCTGTCCCGTTGATCCCGGCTTGGCGTTGCAGCTCGGTCTCGCCGAGACCGAGCGCGGAAACCTGGTCGCCGCGCAGCGATCGCTGACGACCGCCAAGCATCTCGATCCGGCTGACCGGCGGATCGACCTGGCCCTCCAGGAGCTCGCGCTGCGCCGTAAAGACCGGCCCAAGCGCAAGCGCGTCGCCTGATCGGCCGCGAAAAGCAAAAGGCCGCCGATCTGAGGCGGCCTCTTGTGGGGAGGAGGGGAGCGATTTGTTGGACCTGAGCGCAGGCTATCAACGCCGCATTACGGTGCCGCTAACCAACCCCCTCCCCACCCTCCCCACAAGGGGGAGGGAGTAAGTCTTAAGCCCCCTGGCGGGCTTCGGCGTCAGC
>CAZRMD010000189.1:0-6328 GCA_964601135.1 uncultured Actinomycetes bacterium
CGGTCGGCGATTCGCTCGAGGTCCTTGGCGAGAAAGAGGAGGATTGCCGCGCGTTCCACGCTGGAGGGATCCTTCACCATGTAGTCGACCAGCTCATCCCACAGCCGGTGATAGAGGATATCGACCTCATCATCCCGTTCAGCGATCCCGCGGGCGCGCTCCTGGTCGGCCTCGATGACGGCGCCCAGGATCTCGTGGACCTGCGACTCGGTCAGCTCCGCCATTCTCGGCAGATCGATGTAGGGCTTGAGCTGTGGCAGATTGTTCAGGCGAAGCGCCGCTCGCGCGATGCTCACGGCGTGATCGCCCATGCGCTCGAGCTCCATGACCATCTGCTGGAAGCTCACGATCAGGCGGAGGTCCCGGGCCACCGGTTGCTGGGTGGCCATGATCATGAACGCCCGCTCGCGCAACTGCCGGTGCAGCTCGTTGACCTCCTGGTCGCGGGCGATGACGTCCTTGGCCAGAGCGTTATCGCGATCGACGAGAGCGCGCATCGACTCGGCGATGGCCTGCTCGACCATGCTGCCCATGCGTAGAACCCCCGATTTGAGCTCGGTAAGTTCCTGATCGAAAAGGGTCCGAATAGCCGCCACGACGGTTCCTTACCCGAAGCGGCCGGTGATGTAATCCTCGGTCCGGCTGTCCTTGGGACGGTTGAAGATGTCGTCGGTGGGACCGAACTCGATCACCTCGCCCGCCCGCCGTTGATTGGCCAGCATGAAGGCGGTGAAGTCGGAGGTCCGCGCCGCTTGCTGCATGTTGTGCGTCACGATCACGATCGTATACCGCTGTTTGAGTTCTTGCATGAGTTCTTCGATCCGGAGCGTGGCGATCGGGTCGAGCGCCGAGGCCGGCTCATCCATCAGGATCACCTGCGGCTCGACCGCGAGGGCGCGGGCCAGGCAAAGGCGCTGCTGCTGGCCGCCCGACAGATTGAGCGCCGAGCGGTGCAGGCGATGCTTGACCTCATCCCAGAGGCCGGTGTCCTTCAGACTCTCCTCCACCACCTGGTTGATACGGGCCCTGGGCCATCCCAGAATGTGCGGACCGTAGGCAACGTTGTCGTAGATCGATTTTGGAAAGGGATTAGCCCGTTGGAAGAGCATGCCGACCTGGCGGCGCAGCTGGATGACGTCGGTGCCAGGGTCCAGCACATTGTGACCATCGAGAAGCACCTCGCCTGTCGCACGGGTCCCGGGGGTAAGGTCATGCATGCGGTTGAAGACCCGGAGGAAGGTTGTCTTCCCGCAGCCCGATGGACCGATCAGGGCCGTGATCTTGCGCGCCTGGACGGCCAACGAGACGTTCTCCAGCGCCTGGAACTCGCCGTAGAAAAAGTTGACCTCGCGGGCATCGAGCTTGATGTCCACCTCGGTGTCATCCACGGGCAGCGCTGCAACCTCTGTCTGCATCAATGGCCCTGCATCCATTCTCGCTGATTGGGATTAGCGCTGGATCCGACGGACGTAGCTCCTCGCCAGGATATTGGTGATCGCCACCAGGATGACGAGCAAGAGCGCGGCGGCCCAGGCCTGATCGTGGAGGTTCGGATAGGGACTAAGCGCATTCGTGTAAACGCTCAGTGCCAGGGCTCCCATCGGCCGAAGCGGATTGACCTGGAAACTGTCATTGCCCAGGGTGGTGAACAGCAGCGGTGCGGTCTCGCCAGCCGCGCGCGCCATGGCAAGCAGGGCACCGGTGACGATCCCCCCCAGGGCGGCGGGAACGACGATTTCCAGCGTCACCCGCCAGCGAGGGGCGCCCAGCGCCAACCCTGCCTCGCGCATGGCCTGTGGCACCAGTACCAGTGCCGTCTCGGTGGCGCGCAGGATCACCGGCAGCATGAGCACCGCAAGCGCGATGGACGCTGAGAGCGCCGAGAAATGATGAAGGGTCAGGACGAGGACGGTGTAGCCAAAAATGCCGAAGGCGATGGAGGGCAAGCCGGTCAGGACGTCACTGATGAAACGGACGGCGTCGCCCAAGCGGTTGCGCCCGTACTCCGAGAGGAAGATGCCAACCAGGACGCCAAACGGCACGGCCAGCAGCGACCCGAGTCCGACGATCTCGAGGGTGCCGACGATCGCGTTCACCACGCCGCCCCCCGGCACGCCGATGGGATGCGGTGTCTGGGTGAAAAAGCCCGGGGTCAGGATGCCCGGTAAGCCGTTGATCAGCACGAAGAGCAGGAGCACAAGAACCGGGACGGAGGCCACCATGATACCGGCGACGATCAGCCCGCTGACCAAACGATCGACCGCGACTCGCAGGACGAGCCGGCTCATGCCACGGTCGGCTCCGACCCGCTGAAGCGCCAGATCAGCAAGCGGGCCAGCACGTTGACGATGATCGTGATCAGCACCAGGATGACCCCGAGCTCGAAGAGCGCTCCCTGATAAACGGCTCCGGTGGCTTCCGTGAATTCGCCTGCAATTACGCTCGGCAGGGTAGCCCCACTAGAGAAGAGCGAGGTGCTGATGTCGGTCCGGTTGCCGATCACCATGGTGACCGCGATGGTTTCGCCCAGTGCCCGGCCGAGCGACAGGAGGACCGCGCCGGTGATGCCGATCCGGGCATAGGGAAGGATGACCGACCAGATGGTCTCCGCCTTGGTCGCCCCCAGCGCCAGGCTGGCCTCCCGCAGCGACCGCGGGACGGCGCGAATGACATCCCGCGAGAGCGCGATCAGGATCGGCAGCACCATGATGGCGAGGACCACCCCGGCGGTCAGGTAGCCATAGCCGTTGGCTGTCCCACGAAACAAGGGCAGGAAGCCGAGCGAGCTGTGCAGCACCGGGTCAACCCTGTCTCGCATGACCACAGTGAGAAAGAAGAAGGCCCACAGGCCAATGACCACGCTGGGAATCCCTGCCAGCAATTCGATGGCGAACGACAGCGGACCTCGCAGGAATCGCAGCCGAGCCTCTTCAGCCAGGAACAACGCACCGCCGATACCGATGGGGAATGCGATCAGCATGCCGATCGCCGAGATCACGAGGGTGCCATAGATGGCCGGCAGCGCGCCGAAGATCTGCCGCACCGGGTCCCAGGTGCGGCCGGTGAGGAAGCCGGGGCCAAATTTCGTGATCGAGGGCAGCGCCGGGATGACCAAGGCGATGATGAAGATCACTGCGATCAGCAGCACCAGCCCGGCGGCCACGATCGCGAATCCTTGAAAGATCAGGTCCCCGGAAAGCATCCGCCGCTGGCGGCCTGTTGCCACCAGCGGCGGTGGGGCTACCCGCTCGGCAGTCCCTTGCGACATCTTTCTGGTCAGGACTGAACGTTCAGGAGCGTGTTGCTTCCGGACGTTACCGACTTGAGGGCGTCCGTGTCGTTGGTGACCATGTTCTTCGGCAGCCTTGCGTAGTTGACGTTGACGGCGTATTGCTGGCCATCCGTGATCAGCCAGTAGAGGTAATCGACCAGGGCAGTGCCCTTGGTGCTGTCCGTCTGAGTCTTGTAGAGCATCAGCCAGCTGTAGCCGCTGATCGGGGCGCTGTCCTTGCCGGGTGCATTCACGATCGAGAACTGGCTGGGTGAGGCACCAAAGAATTGCGCGGCTGCGGCCGTCGCGCCGGCGGCACTGGGCAAGACCCAGTTGCCGTCGTGATTCTTCAGCTTGGCCTGCGTCATTTTGGTCTGGATGACATACGCCAGCTCAACGTAACCGATCGAGTATTGCGTTTGCTGGATCATGCTGGCCACCCCGGGGTTTCCCGGCGCGCTCTGTCCGGTTGGCCACTTCACGGCCTTTCCGGTTCCAGGGCCGCTCTTCCATTCGGGGCTGACGTTCGAGAGGTAGTCGGTAAAGATGTAGCTTGTTCCACTGCTGTCCTGGCGATGGACGACGGTGATCGTCTGGTCAGGTAGATTGACCCCGCTGTTGTCGGCGGTCAACGCCGGGTCATTCCATTTCGTGATCTTGTGCAGATAGATGCCGGCAATCGTGTCACCGGTCAGCTTGAGCTGGCCGTCCGAAACGCCGGGCAGGTTGTACGCGAGAGAAATCGTCCCCAGCGTGCTGGCGATCTGCACTACCTTGTCGGGGCCGCCCGCCTTGGCCAGCTCCGACGAAGACATGGGGACATCACTGGCCCCGAAGTCGACCGTCTTGTTCGTCAGCTGGCTGATGCCCGCCCCGGACCCGATGGCCTGGTAGTTGACCGTGACCTGGCTGAACTTCTGGTTGTAGGCGAAGCGCGCGGCATCGTAGAAGGGCTTGGGGAACGTGGCTCCGGCACCGGTGAGTTGCGCCGCCGGCGGGACCGGGATCTTGACCCCGCCCCCAGTCGACGGATTTGTGGCGGTACCGTTGTTGCCGCCGCAGGCCGCAAGTAGCAGCGCTGTGGAGACAGAGAGCGCGAAAAAGACGCGTTTCATACTGGCGATACTTCCTCCTTCAAGAGAGCGCGAAAAAATTAGGTCCAGTGGATCCATACCGATGGTAGCCACCCGGAGTAATCGATCGATGCGCGCAGGGTTAAAGGGAGGTTAACGGCGCGCGCGGAAGTCGCACCCGGACTTCGGTCCCCACGCCCGGCCGGCTGTCCGCCGAGATCGTCCCACCCTGCAGTTCGACCAGGTGCCGGGCGATGGACAGGCCCAGCCCGCTGCCCGGCTGGCCGCCCCGCGATCGGTCGACCTTGTAGAAGCGTTCGAAGATCCGAGGGATGTCCTTCGGCGGGATGCCGGCCCCGGTATCCCGGACGGTGATCTCCACCCGGCCATGATCGGTCGTGGCGCTGACCACGACCTCGCCCTCCCTGGTGAATTTCAGCGCGTTATCCACGATGTTCTGCAGGGCCTGGTCGGTCTTGGCCCGATCGCCCAGGACCTGGAGGTCGCCATCGTGCATTTCCGCGCGCAGCTGCAGCCCGGCGGCTGAGGCGCGGGTTTGAAACCGATCGATCAGATCACCAACCAGGTCAGCGACCGCGAAGGGCGCCCGCTCGACGACGATGCCTTCTGCATCGAGCGCTGCCAGCTGCGTCAAGTTCAAAAGGATTGCCTGCAGCCGGTGGGACTCCTGGATCACGCGATCGATGAACATGCGAGCGTCACCCTCGCCCGGCAGCTGCCCCGAGAGCGTCTGGGCGGCGAGGTCCAGGCCGGCGAGCGGCGTACGGATCTCATGCGAGAGGTTGGCGACGAACTGCTGGCGCACCGTCTCCAGATACCGGAGGCGGCTTACATCGATGAGCACGAGCGCGATCCGCTGACCCGTCAGCGGGATGGCCTGGACTTGAAGGGTTCGGTTCGACACCGGTAAGGCAATTTCGAGGGACTGTTCGCGGGCCGACGTGCGCGCGCGCTCGGCGAGAGCGTCGAGACGGTGGTCGCGGACAACCTCAACGAGCAAGCGCCCGACCGGTTGCTCGATCACGCCCAACATCTGCCTGGCTGCCGAATTCAGCCAGCGTACCGTCCGTTCGGTATCGACAATCAGAATTCCGAGGCTGAGGTGATCAAGGATGGTGTAGACATCGCTTTCAAGCTCGGTGGTGTCGCTCGACCCTGGCGTCGGCGTCAGCCTCCGACTCGGCCGCATGTCATCGGCGCGGCGACGCCAGATCCTGGCCATCCGTGGCGGAATCTAGCAGATGTCCAAAATAAAAGCCGCTCCCCGGGGGAGAGCCTGGGAGCGGCCCGGAAAGGGAAACCATGGCTCGAGCGCTGGTGCGTACGTTATCGTCGGCGTGTAAAAGGTTGGGATGGGAGAGGTTAAAGTTTCTCCACCGGCCGCCTTAACCCGCCCATAACCCCGCATTAATCCTCGCCGCCTAGCGTGGACGGCAAGGAGGTGGGGCATTGGTACACCCATCGGCTCGGACAATCGTTTCCGGCACCTCGGGCCTGAATGGCGATCGAGTCAAGCTGCGCACGTCGAACCTCTCCTTCTACTATGGAAGCTTCCGCGCGCTCAAGGACGTCAGCCTGGCCATCGCCGAAGGAAAGATCACGGCTCTCATCGGCCCGTCCGGCTGCGGCAAGAGTACCCTGCTCCAAACCTTCAACCGGACGTACGAACTCACTCCCGGGACGAAGGTGCGCGGCTCGATTCGGCTTGGCCATCAGGAAGTTACCACCATGGGAAACCTTCAGGAGCTTCGCCGTCGCGTCGGGATGGTCTTCCAACGGGCCAATCCGTTTCACATCTCGATCTATGACAACGTCGCCTACGGACTGCGGCTGATGGGCTTGACCAGGGATGTCATCGACTCGAGGGTCCAGGAGAGCCTCCGCTTCGCCGGACTCTGGGATGAGGTGGCTGACCGCGTACACCGCTCGGCCATGTCACTTTCCGGCGGACAGCAGCAGCGTC
>CAZRMD010000190.1:0-6318 GCA_964601135.1 uncultured Actinomycetes bacterium
CGACGCGCTGCGCCCGCTGGTCGATGGTGGCAAGTCCGACGAAGAGATCATGCTCAGCCTGATCGTCGAAGACATTCAGATGGCCGCCGACATCTTGAAGCCGGTCTACGACCAGACCCAGCGAAAAGACGGCTATGTCAGCATCGAGGTCCTGCCCCGTCTGGCATACGACACCCAGGGAACGATCGACATGGCGCACGACCTGTGGGACCGTGTGGGGCGGCCGAACATCTTCGTCAAGATTCCTGCGACCAAGGAAGGGCTGCCGGCCATCGAGCAGTGCATCGCCGACGGCGTCAACATCAACATCACGTTGATGTTCGCCGTCCCGCTATATGAAGAGGTGGCTCGCGCCTATATCCGCGGGCTGCAGCGCCGCCTCAAGCAGGGCCAGTCACTCGACATCGCCTCGGTGGCGAGCTTTTTTGTCAGCCGGGTCGACACGTCGGTGGACAAGTTGCTCGATCAGAAGATCGCCGCGGCCAAAGATGATGCGGAGCGGCAGCGCCTTGACCGGCTTCACGGGAAGGCCGCCATCGCGAACGCGAAGCTCGCGTACAAAGCCTTTCAACGAATTTTCAACGAGCCGGAATTTGCCGCGCTCCGGGAGAAGGGGGCACGGGTCCAACGCTGCCTGTGGGCGAGCACCAGCACGAAAAACCCGAATTACAACGACGTGATGTACGTCGAAGAGCTGATTGGTCCAGAAACCGTCAACACCATGCCGGAGCCAACCATCCGCGCCTTCAAGGAGCACGGCGAGGTGCGGCAGAGCCTGACGGAAAATGTTGGGGCGTCCGAGCAGCTGATGCGCGATCTGGCCGCCATCGGCGTCGACATGGAAAAGGTCACCTATGACCTGCAGGTTGACGGAGTCAAACTGTTCGGCGATTCGATCGACAAGCTCCTCGAGGGCATCGCGACCAAAAAGGAGAAATTGAAGGCTGGATCGGTGGGCGCCCATGAGGCGCAGCTCGGGTCCATCGAGGGGGCGGTCGACAACCGACTGGCGGAGCTGGAAAAGGCGGCGGTCGTGCGCCGGATCGCCGAGAAAGATGCCGGCCTGTGGAAGTCAAACGGGTCGGTCGAGACGGAGATCCGCGACCGGCTCGGCTGGCTCCAGGTTGCCGATCGGATGGAGGAGCGTATTCCGGACCTCGTCGGTCTTCGCAAGGAGCTGGTGGCAGAAGGCTTCACGGACGCGGTGGTTCTCGGCATGGGCGGCAGCAGCCTGGCCCCCGAGGTCTTCGCGCAAACCTTCCCCGCGTCGAAGGGTGCGCTCAAGGTGCACGTGCTCGACACCACCGACCCGGCGGCCATTGCCTCCCTCGAGCACAGCATCGACGTCAAGAAGACCGTCTTCATTGTGGCCTCGAAATCGGGGACAACGCTGGAGACGCAATCGCATTACCACTACTTCTGGGAGCGCAGCGGCGGCCAGGCGCGGCAGTTCCTGGCGATCACGGATCCCGGCACGCCGCTGGCCGACGAGGCATCCAAGCGCAGCTTCCGTCGAACGTTTCTGAATCCAGCCGACATTGGCGGCCGCTACTCGGCGCTCTCCTACTTTGGTCTCGTGCCGGCGGCCCTCGGCGGCGTCGACCTCGACGGACTGCTGGACCGGGCCGCGACGATGATGCAAGCCTGCTCGGCCTCGGTCCCGGTAGGCGAAAATCCCGGCGCCTGGTTGGGGGCGGTCTTTGCCGAGGCCGCGAGAGTCGGCAGAGACAAGATCACGATCATCGCTCCGGCGCCGGTGCAGTCTTTCGGAATATGGGCGGAGCAATTGATCGCCGAAAGCACGGGCAAAGAGGGCAAGGGCCTGGTGCCGATCGCCGACGAGAAGCTGGGCGCGCCAGAAGTTTATGGAAACGATCGCCTCTTTGTCCGGCTGGCGCTACCGGAATCGTTCTCCAGCAAGGAGAGTGATTCGACGCTGACGACGACGGACACCGATGAATGGCTGGCCGAGCTGGCCCAAGCCGGACATCCCGTGGTGACCCTGAAGATGAGCGATCCGCTGGCGCTGGGCGCCGAATTCTTTCGCTGGGAGTACGCCATCGCCGTGGCCGGCACCATCCTGGGCATCAATGTCTTCGACCAGCCGAATGTCCAGGAGGCCAAAGACCTGACGAGCAAGGTGTTGAAAGAGTCCAAACCACCGACAGTCGGTGACGGCATTCGCTGGGCCGGCCAAACGGGCGCAAGCCTCGAGGCGGCCATCCAGGCGCTCCTGGGGCAGGTACGCCCCAGTGACTACGTCGCTCTCCTGGCCTATATCCCGCCTGACAACAAGCACGATGCCGCTTTCAATGCGATCCGGCTCGCGATCCGCGACAGGTTCCAAGTCGCGACCACCGTCGGGTACGGGCCGCGTTACCTGCATTCGACCGGTCAGCTGCACAAGGGCGGCCCCAACACGGGTGTGTTCATCGAGATCGTCGGCGACGATCCGAATGACATCGCGATTCCGGGCCAGCCGTTTTCGTTTGGCGTGCTCAAGCAGGCACAGGCGCTGGGCGATTTCCAGGCGCTGCGCAATCACGGCCGCCGGGTCTTGCGCATCCAGGTATCCGACGTCGAGCAGGGATTGGCGAAGATCGGACAGGGCGTCCTGACAACCGTGCAGGTGGCCTGAATGCAGTTAGGGATGATTGGACTCGGCCGCGGGCCCGCCGGCCCACGCGAGCGGCGCTTTAGTGCCATGCGAGCGTTTGAGGCGTTCGGATGCAGTTAGGGATGATTGGACTCGGCCGAATGGGGGCCGGGATGACCCAGCGACTGCTCCAGGGCGGCCACCAGGTGACGGTTTTCGACCGGTCACCGGACGCCATCAGGGCAGTGGCGACCGACGGCGCGACGCCGAGCAGCAGCCTCGAGGATCTGGGGCAGAAGCTCAAGGGCCCGCGGATCTTCTGGATGATGATCCCCCAGGGCGCGCCGGTGGACGACACCATCCAGCGACTGCAGGGCGTGGCTGGGCCGGGAGACGTGATCATCGATGGCGGCAACTCGAACTACAAGGACTCGATGCGACGGGCGGAGGACCTGCGCACCAAACAGATCGAGTTCCTGGATGTCGGCGTCAGCGGCGGGATCTGGGGACTCAAGGTCGGCTTCTGCCTGATGATCGGTGGCAATCAAGCAGTCTTCCGGCAGGTCGAACCGATCTTCAAGACCCTGGCGCCACCGGACGGCTATGCCTATGTGGGTCCGTCGGGCGCGGGTCACTACTCGAAGATGGTGCACAACGGGATCGAATATTCAATGCTGCAGGGATATGCCGAGGGGTTCGAGGTCCTGAAAGCCTCGCCCTTTAGCTTCGATCTCCTTCAGCTGAGCCGCCTCTGGAACCACGGCAGCGTCATCCGTTCCTGGTTGCTGGAGCTGGCCGAGGATGCCTTTGAACGCGACCCGCAGCTGTCGAAGATTCGCGGCTATATCGATGACGAGGGGGAGGGCCGCTGGACCGTGCACGAGTCGATCGACCATGCCGTGCCCATGCCGGCGCTGGCGATGAGCCTCTACATGCGCTTCCGCTCGCGCCAGGATGATTCATTCAGCGCCAAAGTCGTGGCCGCTCTGCGCAACGAGTTCGGTGGCCACCCGGTGAAGACCGAGTAGCGCATGGCGCAGGCCGTCACGCTCGAGCGCAACATCCTTCGCGACCAGCTGATCCTGCCGCGGACTCCAGATCCCGGCGTGATTGTCATCTTCGGTGCCTCGGGCGACCTGGCGGCGCGCAAGCTGATGCCCGCGCTCTACAACCTGGCGCTCAACCGCTTTCTGCCCTCGGGAGCCAGCGTGGTCGGGGCATCACATTCGAACTGGTCGGACCAGGAGTTTCGCGTCCGCATGCTCGACGCTGTTACCAAGTATTCGCGAACCCAGCCCATCGATCACTCGGTCTGGCAGAGTTTCGCCGAAGGCCTCTTCTACGTCCCGATGGCCTTCGAGGATGCCACAGCCTACCCGCGGCTGGCCGCCGTTCTCGAACGGATCGACCGTGAGCGGGGCACGAACGGAAATCGCGTCTTCTACTTCGCCACGCTTCCCGAGTTTTTTCCCGTCCTGGTCGAGCAGCTTGGCCGATCGGGGATTGCCAAGGAGGGTGAGGGCTGGAAGCGGGTCGTCATTGAAAAGCCGTTCGGTCATGACATGAAGACGGCGCAGGAGCTCAACCAAAAGATCCACACCGTCTTCACGGAGTCCCAGGTCTATCGCATCGACCACTACCTGGGCAAAGAGACCGTCCAGAACGTCCTCGTCTTCCGCTTCGCCAACGGTATCTTCGAACCGATCTGGAACCGGCGGTACGTCGACCATGTGCAGATCACGGTGGCGGAAGACATCGGGATCGAGCGGCGAGGCAAGTACTACGAGCGCTCCGGGGCACTGCGCGACATCTTCCAGAACCACCTGCTGCAGCTGCTCAGCATCGCCGCCATGGAGGCGCCCGCGAACTTCGACGCCGACACCGTCCGCGACGAAAAGGTCAAGGTGCTGAAGTCGATCCATCCGGTTGACGTTGCCAGCGACGTCGTGCGTGGGCAGTATGGACCGGGGTGGGTCGCCGGCCAGCAGGTGGCGGGGTACCACCAGGAACCCGATGTGTCACCGACCTCGACCACAGAGACGTACGTCGCCGCTCGGCTCAAGATCGACAACTGGCGCTGGGCCGACACACCCTTCTATCTGCGTACCGGGAAGCGGCTGCCCAGCCGGGCCTCGGAGATCGCCATCCAGTTCAAGACGGCGCCCCATCAGCCCTTTGCCAAGACGGCGGTCCAGGGACTGACGCCCAATGTGCTGGTGATGCGGATTCAGCCACATGAGGGCGCCTCGCTGAAGATTGCGGCCAAGATTCCCGGACCGGTGATGCGCCTGCGCACCGTCAACATGGATTTCTTCTACGGCTCGTCGTTCCTGGTCGAATCGCCCGATGCCTACGAGCGGCTGGTGCTCGACTGCATGCTGGGCGATCCCACGCTCTTTGCCCGCGAGGATGAGGTGGAACGCGCCTGGGCGCTGGCCGACAGCGTCGAAGCCGCCTGGGCGGCGCAGCCACAGCCACAGTTTCCAAATTACGCCGCGGGAACCTGGGGGCCGGAGGACGCCGACGCGCTGATCGAACGCGATGGGCGCCGGTGGCGACGGCCATGAGCACTCACCTCGACCTGGTCACCCGAACCTTTGTCGATGTCCACGCCATCCAGGACGAGCTGGAAGAAGTGCGCTGGGCCCAACACGAAGATGGCGAGGCGGCCGAGCACGCAGCGGCCGAAGCCCGGGCCAGCGTTCTCAACCTGATCGCCGTTGTCATGAACGAGAGCGGGCTGAGCTCGGTTGAGCAAGTGCTGCGCGGACTGTCCATCACGAACCCTTCGCGAACTCTGCTGCTGCTGGCCCAGCACGACCGCGACACACCGAAACTCGAGGCCCAGGTTTCCGCGCAGACTCGTACGGAGAGTGGCCATCGGGTGACGACCGAGAGAGTGATGATCCACGCCCATGGCGAAGTCGCCATGCACCTGGGCAGCCTGGTGACCCCGCTCTTGATCCCGGACCTCCCGGTCGTCCTCTGGTGTCCCGGGCGGCCCCAGTTTGATAGCCCGCTGTTCCGCAGCCTGTGCGAGCTCTCCGACCGCCTCGTCGTTGACACCGACGATGGCTTTGACGATGCCGATCTGAAGCGGCTGCTGGACGTGGCACGCCGGGACCGCGCCCGAGCGTCGATCGGAGACTTCAATTGGGCGCGGCTGATCCCGTGGCGCCATCTGACCGCCCAGTTCTTCGACATCCCGGGGATGTTGTCGCGGCTGGCGCAGATCCAGGGCATGACCATCTACCACGGTGCCGACGGCTCGACCACCCAGGCGAAGCTGCTGGGGGGATGGATGAAGAGCCGGTTGGCGACGGTGCCGATCGATGTGCCGGTTGAGCTGCACGTCGATGAGGCCCACCATCATGGAGTCAGCCGGATGGTGCTCTACACCGGCGGGGAGGATGGGCTCGGACGATTCAGCCTGAGCCGCCTGCCTGGCGGACGGCTGTCCTCGGAAATGCGCATCGGGGACCAGGAGATGGCGGCCCGCACCGTCCGCTTCGCCTCCCGATCCGCCGAAGAATTGTTGGCACTCGAACTGATGCTCCCGGGCCACGACACGCTGTTCGAGGAAGCGCTCGCCGCCATCGTGGCGTGATGGCCGCAGACAACAAGAACGGGACGGTCGACGTTCGAATCGAGATTCCACGCGGCAGCCGGAGTAAGTATGAATACAACTCGAAACGCGGCGAGTTACGGCTGAAGCGGGTCCT
>CAZRMD010000191.1:0-2948 GCA_964601135.1 uncultured Actinomycetes bacterium
CCCGTCTCCCTCGAGTCGCCGATCGGCGAGGAAGAGGACTCACACCTGGGTGACTTCGTTGAAGACAAGGCCGCGGTGGCGCCGCTCGAGGCTGCCAGCGAAGCGATGTTCCGCAACGAGGTCGAAGATATCCTGGCGACCCTGCGTCCGCGGGAGCGGCGCGTGGTTCAGCTGCGCTTCGGCCTGGTTGATGACGAGCCCCGTACCCTCGAAGAGGTCGGCCGTCGCATGGGCCTGACCCGCGAGCGGATCCGCCAGATCGAGGCCAAGGCCCTGCGCAAGCTGCGGCATCCGAGCCGGTCGAAGGTCCTGCGTGACTACACCGAAGACCGCGACCACGACCGCGTACGCACCCGGGAAGAAGAAGCCGTCTCCTGAGTCGTTCCGACACCTCGGCCGGTAAGGGTTCGGACTGGACTGCGATTTACCAGACCCGGTCCTCGAGCGACGCCGACCTGGTTCGCACCACGCTCGAAGTGGCCGGCTTCCAGGTATCGATCGAGGCGGCAGAGTCGACCGCTCCGTTGATCAGCAGCGGGGTCCCCGGCACGCTAACCGTCTCGGTCCCATCGGAAGATGCCGACGATGCGCGCAGCTTCCTGAAGGAGAAGACCAGCTTGTTTTCGACCGAGAGCTCTCCCCTTTCCGCCCCTGCAGAGACACCGATAGAGAGTCTCGAAGCGGTTGTCCAGGACATCCTCGAGCTGCGAAAACAGCACGAGATCGCAGCCTGTAAGTATTGCGGCATCCCAACCCTCGATGTTGGCGAGGGCGACCTCGACAGCCGCACGATCGCGCTGCTGCGAGCCGCCGGCCTCGGCGTGAACAGCTCCACGTTCAGCGAGTTTCAGCCGGACGAGCGAATCTGCTCGGAATGCGCCGGCCACGAGGTGACGTGCGAGCTATGCGGACGAGTCCTCGATGCCTTCATCGATGAGGGCGAGTACCGGCGCGCAAACGACGATGAGGCCTACATCTGCAGCCCCTGCGTCGGTCGACTGGAAGACCAGCTGCAGTCGGCGCGCGATTGGTGACGAGTCCGGGGACTAGGCCGCAAAGATGACGGCCAGCACGACCAGCAGCCCTCTGACGAACTTCAACGACGTCGGCATTGCCGTGGACAGGATTGGAACGCGGTCATCCGTGAGATCTGGCAGTTCGGCTCAGGCCGGACGATCAGCGCGCTTTTGACTGAAGGCCATCACCCGTTGCCAGGCACGCCACTGAAGACGTAGTAACACCATGAGGATGACGGCGGCGACCAACCCTCCGATCAGGGCCGCAACCCACGTTGCCAGCGGCCAGACCCGGGTAATAACCAGCGCGACGAACGCACCGCCGACCACGCCTTCAACGACGGCAACGAGCGTTGCCAGCGAGAGGAACTGTTGCCACCGTAACCGGAAGATTCCAAGCTCGGCCAGCACCACTTCATCTGCCGGCTCCCGGAAGAGGTCGGCTCTGGCCGGATCAATCTCGCGATAGTAGGCGCGGATTCGCGCCATTTCCCGCTGGTACAGGATGAACTCAACGGCGTTTTGAAGGATGCGCCCGAAAGCGCTCGCTCCGAGGAAGAAAACGACCGGCAGGATGACCAGGGCGAAGACATAGAACTGATCGCCGAAATGGGACGCCTGCGCCACCAGCGCCAGGGCGATCAAGGCGCCGGATAAGGCTGTGAGATACGTGCTCACGCGTGCGGCGATCTCGCTCGCACTCAGGGCACGGGCGCCCTGCAGCACAAAGTGTTCGGTGGTCAGGGCCTGCAGAAATGCCGCGTCGCGCCGCCCCGCTTCTTCGCGCCCCTGCTCCTCGGCGGTCATGACTCGCTAACAGGGACAACGATCGTCCAGGCCACCGGCACATGCTACCCAGTGGCGAGCAACGACCCGCGTAGCATGTCGGGCATGGCGCAGGGTCCGCTGGCTGGACTTCGAATCGTGGCCGTGGAACAGTTCGGCGCGGGGCCCTTTGGCACGCTTCACCTGGCGGATCTCGGCGCCGATGTCATCCGGCTCGAGGATCCATCGACCGGCGGCGACGTGAGCCGCTACATGGTGCCGGGGCAGCAAGGCACCGATAGCCTGTATTTCGATTCATTCAATCGCGGAAAGCGCAGCATGCTGCTCGACCTCAAAGCGCCTGCCGGACAGGACGTCCTTCATCGATTGGTCGCCAACGCGCACGCCGTGTACTCGAATTTGCGGGGCGACGTCGTCACGCAGCTCGGGCTGACCTACGCATCCCTGCAAAAGGCGAACCCCGCCATCGTTTGCGTTTCCCTTTCTGCCTATGGCCGCGACGGCGGACGGAGCGCAGAGCCGGGCTATGACCCGCTCATCCAGGCCGAGACCGGCTGGGCGGCGCTGACCGGCGACCCGCAGGGGCCGCCCGTCAAGAGCGGACTGTCGCTCGCCGACTATTCAGGCGGAGCCATGGCCGCGCTCGCCCTCCTCGCCGCCGTCTTCGATGCCCAACGCACGAGGCAGGGCCGAGATATCGACGTCAGCCTCTACGACGTGGCGCTCGCCTTCCACAACTATCGCGCCACCTGGTACCTGACGGCCGATGTCGCTGGTGAGCGCACCCCCGACTCGAGCCATCCCAGCATCGTCCCCTTTCAGTTTTTCGAGACCGCCGATGGCTATCTCGCCATCGCCTGCGCCAAGGAGAAGTTCTTTCGAGCGCTGATCCAACTGATGGACCTGCCGGAGCTTGCCGATGACCGGCGCTTTGGATCCTTCGACGCGCGTCGCCGGAATCGCGACAGCCTAACGCAGATCCTGGGCGATCGTTTTCGCACACAACCCACGGCGCACTGGGTCAGTCGCCTGCGCGGCCGAGTGCCGGTCGCGCCGGTACGGTCGATGGAAGCCGCGCTGGACCGGCGAGAGCTCGAACAGCGCGGGATGCTCGCGTCCTACACACACTCCGCGCTCGGTCAACTC
>CAZRMD010000191.1:2958-6303 GCA_964601135.1 uncultured Actinomycetes bacterium
CAACTCACGACGGTCGGACTGCCCATCAAGGTCGATGGATACACGCCGTCGTATCGTCAGGGTCCACCCCTCGATGGCGATCGCAGCGACGTGCTGACATCCCTCGGCTACGGGCCCGACGACATCGATGCGCTGGAGAAACAGGGCGCATTTGGAAAACCCCCTCCGCAGCGCTCGCCACAGGAGGGAGGGCGAACGGTTACCGAGGCGATCACATGAAAGCGATGCGCGTTCGCAGCGCTCTCTTCACGCCGGGAACCGAGGCCGATCGGCTTCGAAAGGCGGTGACGGTGGGCGCCGACGCCTGCATCTTCGACCTGGAAGATTCTGTTCCGGTCTCGCGAATCGCCGAGGCTCGAAAGACGCTCGCCGATGCACTGCGGGAACTCGGCGGCAAGACAACGATCTGGGCACGTGTCCATCCAGCGTCGAGCCCGCTGATGGCTGATGATCTCGCATCCCTACCGCTCGACAAAGCCGATGGCGTGATGCTGCCCAAGGTTGGAGGCGCCCAGGATCTGGCGGAATGTCGAACCGCCATTCTGGCGGCGAAGGGACCGCCCGATCTGCCCCTGATTCCGATCATCGAAAGCGCCTCGGGTGTGCTCAATGCGCTCGATATCGCCCGCTCGCCCGAGGTGTTCTGTCTTTCGTTTGGTCGTTTCGACCTGGCCGCCGATCTCGGCGTCGATCCCGACGGTGGCAGCCCGGCCGTGTCCGCGGCGCGCGCCACGGTCGTCTTGAGCTCTCGAGCCGCCGATTTACATCCTTCGCTCGATGCCCCGTGGATCCGGATCAAGGACCTCGACGGATTGCGAGCCAATGCCCAGCGCGCTCGCGCCGATGGATTTGGCGGGCTGCTGTTGATCCACCCGTCGCACGTCGAGATCGTCAACGACGTCTTCTCCCCCACTGCTGAAGAAATCGCCTGGGCCCGCGACATCGTCGCCACCGCCGAGCAGGCGACCTCGGCCGGCCGCGGCGCGTATGCGAAAGACGGCGAGATGGTGGACGAAGCCATCATCCGCCGCGCTCGCGCCATTCTTGACGCGTCGACGGGCTGATGGATTTTTCGCTGACCGCCGATCAACAGCGCTATCGCGATGCGGTACGCGAGGTATGTGCCCGGTTCCCTGACACGTACTGGCGCGAGCTCGATGCCCGCAAGCAGTATCCAGAGGAATTCGTCGACGCCTTGACGAAGGGTGGGTGGCTATCCGTCCTCATACCTACCGAGTACGGCGGCGCCGGACTGGGCATGGTCGAAGCCTGCATCGTGCTGGAAGAGATCAACGCGTCTGGCGGCAACGCCGCCGCCTGTCACGCCCAGATGTACACGATGGGCGCGCTGCTCCGTTATGGCAGCGAGACGCAAAAAAAAGCGTTACCTCCCCGAGATCGCCGCAGGCCGGCTGCGCCTGCAATCGATGGCGGTCACCGAACCCGGGGCGGGCAGCGACACCACCCGCATCACCACACTTGCCCGCCGCGATAGCGACGGCTACGTCGTCAACGGCCAGAAAGTCTTCACGTCGCGCCTGCAGCACTCGGACCTGCTCCTGCTGCTCGCCCGAACCAGCCGTGCCGAGGACGTCGCACGAAAGACCGACGGACTCAGCCTGTTTCTCGTCGACATGCGAACGGCCGGAACGTCCATCGAGGTTCGACCGATCGAGACCATGATCAACCACGAGACCAACACGCTCTTCATCAACGACCTGCGCTTGCCGGCGGACGCGCTGATTGGCCAAGAGGGCGCGGGCTTCCGTCAGGTCCTTGATGGACTCAATGCCGAACGGATCCTGATCGCTTCGGAGAGCATTGGCGACGCCCGCTGCTTCATTGCGAAATCCGTGGCCTACGCCAACCAGCGGGTGGTCTTCGGCCGTCCGATCGGCGCCAACCAGGGCGTGCAGTTTCCCATCGCCCGGGCATACATGCACACCGAAGCCGCCTCGCTCATCCGCTGGCAGGCCGCGACGCTCTTTGAGCGCGGTCAACCCTGTGGAGCGCAAGCAAACAGCGCCAAGCTCCTCGCGTCGGAGGCGGCCTGGGAGGCCGCCGAGGTCGCGATGACCACGCATGGAGGCGGCGGCATGGCAGTTGAGACCGGCATCGAGCGCAAATTCCGCGAGGCGCGGCTCTATCTCGTCGCGCCCATCACCAACAACCTGGTCACGGCATATGTCGCCGAGCACGTGCTCGGCCTGCCACGCTCCACACGGGAAATCCCGTGACCCTGATATACAGATCCGGAGGAACAGCATGACGGACAACGACCACGGACGATTCTTCGAGGATTTCAAGGTCGGCGATGTCTATCGTCACCGCATCGGCCGTACGTTGAGTGAGGCGGACAATACCTGGTTCACGCTGCTCACCTGCAACACCAACGAGGTTCACTTCAACGCCGACTACGCGGCGCACACCGAGTTCGGGCGGCCGCTGATGAACAGCTGCCTGACCCTCTCGCTGGTCACCGGCCTCAGCGTTGAGGATCTGAGCCAGCACCTCGTGGCCAACCTCGGATGGGACAAGGTTCAGCTGCCGGCACCGGTCTTCGCCGGCGATACGGTCTATGCCCAGTCCCAGGTACTCGAGACGCGCGAGTCGAAGTCGCGGCCGGGCCAGGGAATCGTCCGCGTGAAAACCACCGGATACAAGCCGGATGGCACCGTCGTCATCGAATTCGAGCGCACCCTCCTGGTGCATTCACGCAAGACGGCGCCCAGAACCTCCCACCCCGAGCCTCGCTAAGCTTTGCCAATGAATCCGTTATTCGCGCAGCTGGCAGACGGATGGCGTTCGGCGAACACCCGCGTCATCGAACGGGTCCGCGACCTCCGACCGGAGGACCTCGAACTCAAGGCGGCACCGAATTACTGGCCGATATGGGCGATCATCGGGCACCAGGCCGGCACCCGGGTGTACTGGCTCTGCGACGTCTTGAAGGAGCCTGGCAAGGAGACGACACCCTTCACCGGCCCAGCCACTGAGGGCTGGGAGGATCATCTGGAAACACCGCGGAGCGCGGATGAACTGATTGTCGCCCTCGAGTCAACCTGGCGACTGATCGAGACCTGGCTCGGCCGCTGGACACCCGAGACGCTACAGCAGACGTTCCAACGCGAGGAGAGGCCCCAGTGGCACACCTATCAATATGTGTTCATGCGGATGGTTCTGCACGACGGCTATCACGCGGGCGAGGTCTCGCTGATTCTCGGCATGCATGGCCTCGAGGCAGTCGAACCCTGGAGCGGCCTGCAACTGAGCGCACCGACGATCGCTGGTCAATTTGCCTGATCGGGTAGTAGATTAGGAACATGGAAGGGAAAAGGCTTTTTG
>CAZRMD010000192.1:0-6242 GCA_964601135.1 uncultured Actinomycetes bacterium
GTCGTCCTCGGGCATGCCGTCGATGACCTCCGCCAGGCTGGTCGTGGCGCTAGCCCGGTTCCATGGCCAGTGGCGTGCGACCTCGGGCGGCACTCCCTGAGCGGAGAAGTAGTCATTGAGCGGCCAGCGGCCCTGCGCTTGCAGGATTTCGCGGATGCCATGTCGCGGAACCTTCTCGACCGGCTTGCCGACCAAGCAGCCGGCGGCCCGCCCAAGCCAGGCCCCATGCAGGCGGTCCATCAGCTCGGCCTGCCCGGGCGCCGGGCCCAGAGCAGGCGGTTTCGGGCAGCGCCCGAGGATCGTCGAGAAGTCATCAGGTTCTCGGCTGGCCGCTGCCAACGCGTCGAGTTGTACAAGCAAACGCTCGGCCAGCGCTCGCAGCTGCGGTCTGACCGGTTCGGCTGAGGCGCCACCCCGGGGCGGCTCGAGCGAGCCGCCGGCTGCCTGCCAGGCGCCAGCCAGCTCCGCCACGTCGTGGCCCTCGGCCGCCGCCTGGACCAGCTCATGCCGGAGCAGGTCCTCAGGCTGAATCCAGGTCACCCTCAACGTGAGCCCTCCAGAAGACGCTCGAAGGCGGAGCGGTGCCCGTCCTGCCGCCGGCGGTCCGTCTGGAAGACCTCCTCCGCGACCGCGGCCATGACCCGGCCCGGGCCCTCAAGGTCGAACCGGCTCGCGGTCGCCACGGCCTCACGCCACTCGGCTGGAACCGCATCAGCGCCGCCCAGACCACCCGCCAGCGCGCCAGCCATGGAGGCGATCGAATCGGCGTCGCGCCCGTAGTTGACGCCGCCCAGCACCGCCTGGCGGTAGTCGCCGCGCGCCACCAGCAGCAAACCGAGGGCGATCGGCAGTTCCTCGATCGCATGGAGGCGGCTCGGCCGGCGGGCGCCCAGGCCTGGATTCCGGTAGTCCGCGCCGACGGTGTCAAACGGCTCGATCGCAGCTCGTAGCGCGGGAATCGCCTCGCGCCAGTCGAGGTACTTCGCGGCAGCGTCGTAGACCGCCTCGAGCGCCAGCCGGGTGCCGTCCTGCGCTAGCTCGAGAGCCGCGCACGCGACGGAGTCGGCGGTCGCGCCCGGCGTCATCGCCGCGGCGACCGACGCTGCCATCACGCCGGTGGCCTCGCGACCGTAGCTGGACTGGTGGGCACCGGCGATCTCGATAGCCTCCGCATAGGCACCGGCGGGGTTGCCGGCGTTGACGATCCCGACGGGCGCGATATACATGGCGGCGCCGCAATTGACGACGTTGCCACTGCCCGCCTCGCGAGGATCGACGTGCCCGTAGACGAGGCGCGTCACGAGCCACTTCTCGGCCAGGAAGAGCCGCTGCAGGATCTGGTCTGCCCGCTCCATGTCGGGGATCCAGCGGACTTCATCCAACAGCATCGGTGCCAGCGTCTCAGCGATGTCGTACGCCGTGAGATGCCGGCGCAGGCGGGCGTATACCGCGACGAGCGCCTGCGTCATGAGGGTGTCATCCGTGATGCGCCCCTCACCCTTGCGGTAGCGGCTCACGCGCGGGGGTGCCTTGCCATTGGGGCCGTGTGGGGGGACGATTCCCTCGACCCAGCCCTCGTGGTGATCCCGGATCTCGTCCGGTGTCCAGCCCTCCGTGGCGCTGCCCAGTCCGTCGCCGACGGCGGATCCGGCGAGCACGCCGACGGCCTTGGACTCCAAACCCGTCATCGTGCAATCCACCCGCCGTTCGGAGCCAGGGCCGGCACTGGGCCGGCCCCGGATTCTCTAGTGCGCGGCACTAGCCGCCGTTCACCGTCTGCCAGCCCGCGGTCAACTTCTGCCCGAGCGTTGCCAGGTCGATCTTGTTGCCTAGGTACTGCTGCAGCGCGGGCGTCGCGATCTGGCTCTTCCATTGCGGATAGGCGTCCAGCTTCTGGAAGGGGGCCAGCGCTAGATCCTTGCTCGAGGCCGCGGTGACGTCCCAGCCGTTCTTGCCTGCGGTCTGGTTGACTACCGCCTTACCGGCGCTGTTACCGGTCGGCGCCAGCCAGTCACCCAGGGCGACGCTGGCCAGGTTCGGACCCTGCATGAAGTACTCGATGAACCGCATCGCCTCCTTCTTGTGCGCACTCTGGGCGGCGATTGAGAGCGTCTGCGGATTCGCGTTCTGGGTCTGGCTGGTGCCCTTCAGGAGCGGCAGCATCTGCCAGTCGAACCCTGCCGGTGCCTGCTCGACCATGTTCTGGCGGATGTAATTGCCGCCGACGATCATGGCGTACTTTCCGCCGAAGAAGCCCGGGATGACGTCCGTGCCGCTCTGCGTCAGGCTGACCGGATCGAGGGACTTATCGACGTAGGCCAAGTCGTGGATTCGGTGCGCTACCTCCTGCTCCTGCGTCCCGAACTTCGCGACCGTCTTCCCGCTCTCGTCGTAGAAAAACTTGCCGCCGTAGTTGAGCGACATGCTCATGACGGTCGCGGTCGGCGACTTCAGCCCCCAACCGAGACCGTACTTGCCGCTTGCGGTGAGCTGTTTGGCAGCGGCCGCGAACTGGTCCCAGGTCCATGGCTTGTCGATCGTCGGCGGAGCCACGCCGGCGGATGCCAGAGCGGCGCGGTTGACGAAGACGTTGTACGTCTGCAACAAGGTCGGCGCGCCCACCACCTTGTTGTTAAAGGTGACCGAGTCCCATATCCCCTTGGGCACGTCGTTCCTCAGGTCTGACGACATGAGGGGGCCCATGTCGGCCAGGAAGCCTTGCTTGGCAAAACCGCCGAGGTCGGCGGCTTCGTCATGGATGATGTCGGGGGCAGTGTTGCCCTGGAACTGGGTCACGAGTTTGTCGTGCACCGAGTTGGGGTCGACCTGCACGAGCTGCACCTGAATGTTTGGATGCGCCTTGTTCCAGTCGTTGACGATCTTCTTAGTCGCTGCCACCGTGACCGGCTGGAAGGCGTAAGTCGAGAAGGTCAGGGCGACTGGTGTGCTGCTCGCACTCGGGTTCGCATTGCCGGAACCGGCGCCGCAGGCCGCTGCCAGCATGGACAGGGCGACGGTCGCCGCTTGGACCGGTCTGAAAGTAATTCTCATGGACTCCTCCACCTGCATTGAGATTCGTCGGGGATCGGACGGGCGGGCGTCCCCGCCGCGGGCTACCCTTTCACGCCTCCCGTCAGCAGCCCGGACGTCAGGCGACCTTGCACGGCCGTGAAAAAGAGCAGGCTCGGCACCGTCGCCAGCAAAGAGGCGGCAGCAAGCGGGCCCAGGCGGACGTTCCCTTCCGTGCCGACGAAGCGGGCCAGCGTAAGCGGGAGGGTTGACAGCTCTGGCCGCTGCAGCACGACCAGTGCGAAGAAGAACTCGTTCCAGGCAGATATGAACGCAAACAGGCCGACCACCACCAGGCCGGGCGCCAGGAGCGGTATCACGACGTGCACCAGGACGCGGACCTTTCCAGCGCCGTCGGTGGCCGCCGCCTCTTCCAGTTCGGCCGGGATGGCGGTCACGTAGCCCTCGAGCATCCAGAGCACGAAGGGGAGGCTCCAGACCAGGTAGACCGCGTCGAGCCCTGGCAGGCTGTCGAGTAGGTGGACCGTCTTCAGGATCAGGAAGAGCGGGATGATCACCAGGATCACCGGGAAAACCTGGCTGACGAGGATCCAGCCGAGCGCCAGTCGCCGCAGCAGCGTCTCATAGCGCACGAGCGCGTAAGCGGCAGGTAGGGCGATGACAACAGTGAGCACGGCGGTCGCCAGCGATACCTGGGTGCTGTTAAGCGCGGCTTGGACGAGGTTCTGCTCGCTGAAGGCAGCCACGTAGTTCTCGAGCGTTGGGCGGATCGGGACGAGCGAGGGATGGAGGCTGAGAACCTCGCGCGGGCCTTTGAGGGAGGTGGACAGCATCCACACCAGCGGAAAGGCGAGGAAAACCAGGTAGGCCGCGAGCGCGGCGTACTGGAGGGTGCGTCCCACCGGATGTGGGCGACCCATCACGCACTGCTCCGGCGCTGGTAACGCAAGAACGTCAGCAGGAGCCCAACGACCAGCAGCACCATCACGTTGCCCATAGCGGCCGCGTATCCGAAGTGGCCGTACCTGAACGCCTCGTTGTAGGCGAAGAGGGCGGGGAGCATCGTTTGGCCGCCGGGGCCCCCTCCGGTCAGCACGTAGACGAGCCCGAAGGAATTGAAGTTCCAGATGAAGTCGAGCGACACGATCGCCTCGGTCACGGCACGAAGCTGGGGCCACGTGATGTGCGCGAACCGCTGCCAGACGGCTGCCCCGTCGACGGCGGCGGCTTCGTAGAGGTCGGCGCTGATGCCCTGGAGGCCGCCCAGCAGCGCCACTGTGGTGGGTGCCATGCCCGCCCACACCCCGACCACGATCACGGCGGGAAAGGCGCTGCTAAAGTCGCCGAGCCAGTTGACCGGCGATCGCTGCACGTGCATCGCCTGGAGTGCACCATTGAGGATCCCGGCGTCGGGCAGGTACACGAGCCGCCACATGATGGCGACGATCACAGACGGCATCGCCCACGGCACCAGTGCCAGGGCACGCGCCAGGCCGCGCAAGCGCAGGCGCTCGTTGAGGAGCAGTGCCAGGCCGAGTCCGAGCAGATATTGCAGGGCCGTCGTCGAAACCGCCCAGACGATTCCGATCTGAAAGGACTGCCAGAAGAGCGCGTTGCGCAGAAGCCGGCCGTAGTTGTCCAGGCCGTTGAAGACAACCTGCACGTTGAAGCCCGCCTCCGCGTTGGTGAATCCGAGGTAGGCGCCCTGAAGCAGAGGGAGAACGCTGAACAAGAGCACCGGCACTAGCGCCGGGACCAGAAGCAGGAACATGTCGCGCCTCTCACGCTGCACGCGCGAGAGGCGGCTTTGCGAATCGGCGCTTTGGACGGCCACGCTCATCGCGTGCTCGACTCTCGGACGACCAGTCTCGGAGCAACCTCGAGGCGGCGGAGCGGAAGCGTGGGGTCGGCGAGGCGCTCAAGAAGGAGCTGGGCGGCGAGATGGCCTCGCTCGGCAGCCCCGAGGGAAACGCTGGTCAGAGACGGCGTGTTCATTGCCGCAAGCTCGGTGTTGTCGAGGCCCACCACCGACATCTGGCTCGGCACGCTGATTCCACGCTCGGCGAGGGTGCGGAGCGCGCCTAACGCGATCAGGTCGTTGGCGCACAAGAGTGAATCCGGCCGGGCGCGGCCCAGTAGGTCGCGAGCGGCCTCATAGCCAGCTTGGTGCGTAAAGTCGCGGCCCGCCGCGACGAGCGATTGGTCCAGGGTCAGGCCGGCCGTCGCCAGTGCCGCCTCGTAGCCCTGGCGTCGATTACGGCCGGGGCTGGTGTCGGCGGGTCCGTTCAGAAACCCAATCTGTCGGCGGCCGGTGTCCACAAGGTGACCGACGGCCAGCGCCACCGCGCGGCTTGATGACGTGCGCACTGTGTCCAGCGGCTCGTCCTCGGGGACGTTGCCGATGATCACCACTGGTACCGCCGCCTCCCGAAGGGCCTTAAGCAGGACGGGGGTGGGGCGTAGCGAGGTCATCACCAGCCCGTCGACGTAGCGCCGGCGAAGGCTCCGCACCAGGTCGAGCTCGTCTTCGGCGTCAGCCCCGGTCGAGTGCACCAAGAGGCGGAAGCCGGCGGCCTTGGTCGTACGCTCGAGCGAGCGCATGATCTCGACGTAGACCGGATTGGCGATGTCTGGGACGGCGAGCGCCAACTGGCTGGTGCGTCCGGCCTTGAGCGACCGGGCGGCAGCGTCCGGCAGATAGCCGAGCCGTTGCGACGCCTCGCGCACGCGCGCGACCGTCTCCGGGCTCGCCGGTAGCCCGTTGAGCACCCGTGACACGGACGCGATCGATACGCCCGCCTCGTTTGCGACCGTCACCACGGTTGGTCGCTTGCTCGACTCCGTCGCCTGACTCCTCCAATCTGTAAACGTTTACGTAAACGTTTACAGAAGTATCGTCGGCGTGGTGCGCTATGTCAATGGCGCGATCGGAGCAGACTGGGCTGTCGCGAACTCGGGTTCCGCGTCAGGCCTCGTGTGCCTGACTAGAGAGCAGTCACGACAGCCAAAATGACAGCCAAGGCACTGGATTTCAGTGGACGCCCGTGGACCGGCTGGAGACCGATCGGGCCTCAGGTACGGTTCAAACGGATGTCAGTGGATCTCGGTGGACGGCTCCAACTGAAACTTCAAAACAAAAGGTGCCGAAAACCGTCTGAGCCCGATCTTCTCCCGTCCGCTTCCGTTCACGATCGTACATCGGCTCGGCCGGC
>CAZRMD010000193.1:0-6201 GCA_964601135.1 uncultured Actinomycetes bacterium
AGCTCGAGCCGCACAACGGCACTTGCGCCGGCCAAGCGGCCGGCAACCGCCCAGCGCCCGCCACCAATGTAGTAGCCCATGACCAGGGCCAGTACGCAGTTCCGATAGGTGCGTATCACGCGCACCAGATTGCGGAGGCCGGCGATGCGGTCGCGAACGTTCAGGTCGATTCGCTCGATGTCATACACATCTACACCGCCGTCCCGCATTTGGGCGATCAAGCTGCGAATGGCTTCGCGCTGATAGCCGAAATCTGGAAAGGCCTCAACCCGGGGGCAGATCACGGCCACCCGCCGGCCGAGACGAGCAAGCTCTACCGCCAGGTTCGCTGTGTAGATCGCAGACCCGCCGGCGTCGTACGCGCCCATCATGAGAACGATCGGTCGCGCCGCGCCGACGTTCACCGTCGCAGCCCCGGCCCGGCCTCTTCTATCACTGGTGGCTGAAGCAGTCGTCTCGTACTGGGCGTCGGGAGGTGCAGCGCCGTCGGTTCACGTAGGACTCTCGCCACTCTTGAGATAGTAGGCGGCAAGGGCGAAGCCGACAATGGGGCCACCTGGCGGACCGATCCTCAATCGATGTGGTCTGGGACAAATGCCTGGTTAGCCGGAACCGAGTAACGAACGCGGGCGAATCGCCCCATTTCCCCCACGCGCGCCGCTGCCTATGGTCCTCAGGCGAGAAACCGTCGCTCGACTCAACGCCGTCACACAAGCGGCTGAGCGACGAGGAAGGGAGGGCAAACAAGCAGATTGGCCTTGAAGACGTTCAACTACCGCGAGCGCAGGCACATCCTGCCCGCTTCCCGCATCGGCGCCGCGCTCGTCTTGGCAACGATGCTTTCTGTTGTATCTCCAGTAGCGTCCCTCAACGCCTCTGCGGCCTCGTGTGCCAACGCGATCGCCTGTGAGAACCAGCTTGCCGGTGCTGCGCCCACCGATTGGCAGATCAGTGCCGACGGCGACGCCAGCATCCAGGGCTTCGCAACCAACATCAGCTACAACAAGGGCGACACCGCCACTTTCAAGATCAATACCCCCTCGTCGAATTACCGGATCGCGATCTATCGGCTTGGCTACTACCAAGGCAATGGTGCGCGCCTAATTACAAACGTGAATCCTTCGGTTCCGCTACCTCAAAAGCAACCTGCTTGCCTTGTGACGGCGAGCCTGGGACTGGTCGACTGCGGAAACTGGAGCGCGTCTGCGAGCTGGCAGATTCCTGCGAACGCAGTCTCGGGCGTCTACTTTGCCAAGCTCACACGTACAGATACTCTGGGCAGCAGCTGGATCACGTTTATCGTCCGTGACGATTCGAGCACGAGCGACCTGCTGTTTCAGACCGCTGATACGACGTGGCAGGCGTACAACGACTATGGCGGGTACAGCTTCTACACAGCCCCCGCAAGCTCCTCCGCCGGACGCGCCTACAAGCTCAGCTACAACCGGCCCTTTACGACCGCCGGGGCAAAGCCGGAGAGCTGGCTCACGAACGCTGAAGTACCGATGATCCGCTGGCTCGAGGCCAATGGCTACGACGTGTCGTACACGTCGGGCGCTGACACCGAACGACGCGGCAACCTCTTGACGAACCACCGCGTTTTCCTGTCAGTCGGACATGACGAGTACTGGTCCGGCACCCAGCGGTCAAACGTGGAGGCGGCTCGCGACAAGGGCGTCAATCTCGCCTTCTTCAGCGGCAATGAAGCCTTTTGGAAGACGCGCTGGGAGAACAGCGTTGACGGGAGCAGTACGTCCTATCGAACGCTTGTGACGTATAAGGAGACGCACGCAAACGCGGTCATCGATCCCATGGATCCACCAACCTGGACCGGTACGTGGAGGGATCCTCGATTCAGCCCTCCGGCCGATGGAGGACGACCTGAGAACCGTTTGACGGGCACCATTTTCATGGTCAATGGACCCGAATACGATGCTCTAACGGTTCCGGCGGCGGATGGTCGCCTGCGCTTCTGGCGGAACACCGCCATCAGCAGCCTGGGCGCTGGTCAAACCGCCACGGTCGGCGCTGGCTGCAATTGCGTCCTTGGCTACGAGTGGGACTCAGACCTGGACAACGGATCGCGTCCGCCCGGTCTATTCGACCTTTCGCACTCGACCTATCAGGTCAGCCAGAAGCTCACCGACTACGGGTCGACCTACGCCGCTGGCCAGGCTACCCACAGTCTCACCCTCTACCGCGCTTCGAGCGGCGCGCTCGTCTTCGGTGCGGGGACCGTTAACTGGTCATTAGGGCTCGACGGAACCAGCGATGTCATGCAGTCAACGCCCGATCGGTCAATTCAGCAGGCCACAGTGAACCTGCTCGCCGACATGGGCGCGCAGCCGTCGACCCTGCAGTCCGGATTGAGCGTGGCGACGAAGACTGCAGACACGTCACCCCCAGCCTCTCAGATCACATCGCCATCCTCGAGCTCAAGCATCTCCGCCGGGACGCCAGTCACGATCAGCGGGACCGCGAGCGACAGCGGCGGGGGTGTTGTTGCCGGCGTTGAGGTGTCGATCGACGGGGGTGCCACCTGGCATCCCGCCAGCGGGCGGGAGAGTTGGACGTACCGCTGGACGGCGGGCGCGACGGGGTCTGTCACTATCAAGAGCCGAGCGGTCGACGACAGCGGGAATATCGAGACAGCCTCGGCAGGCGTAACTGTCCAGGTCGTCCCGCGCACATGTCCGTGCTCGCTGTGGGATCCCAGCGCTGCACCTGCGACCGCCAGCAGTGGCGACACGGCCGCGGTCGAGGTGGGCGTGCGCTTCTCGTCGGACGTGGCAGGATCGGTGACCGGGATCCGCTTCTACAAGGGCACCGGTAACACCGGCACCCACGTCGGCCATCTGTGGGCGACCGACGGAACCATGCTTGGCTCGGTGACCTTCACCAGCGAGACGGCTTCGGGCTGGCAGCAGGCCAACTTCTCGAGCCCAATCAGTATCTCCGCGGCGACCACGTATGTCGCCTCCTATCACACCGACGCCGGCAACTATGCCGCGGACGCCGGTTACTTCTCCTCGTCGGGTGTCGACGCCGCACCATTGCATGCGCCACAGGGCAACAACGGGGTCTACGCCTACGGCGGGTCGGGGTTCCCGAATTCGTCTTACCAGAGCACGAACTACTGGGTCGATGTCGTCGTGTCCACGACACCCGCCTCCAGCGGCCCAGCTGTAATTGCGCAGTCACCAGCCGCGAACGCGACCGGGGTGGCAACGACTACGACAGTGACGGCAACGTTCAACGAGTCGGTGAGCTCGAGCACGATCGCGTTCACGCTCACAGATCCGAGCGGTGCGTCTGTTCCAGGCAGTTCTTCCTATAACAACGCCAACTTCGTCGCGACATTCACACCCTCATCGGCGCTGGCCACTGGAACGACCTACACCGCAAATGTGAGCGGGGCCACGGACAGCGCTGGAAAGGTGATGTCTCCAACGAGTTGGTCGTTCTCGACGGCTGGCTGTCCATGCACCCTCTTCTCACGCAGCTCGGCTCCCTCCATCGCCAACAGTGGTGATACCTCGGCCATCGAAGTCGGCATGAAGTTCACGGCGGATACGGCCGGCTCAGTAACGGCAATCCGGTTCTATAAAGGGTCGTCCAACACTGGCACGCACGTCGGCAACCTTTGGTCGAACTCGGGTCAACTCCTGGCGTCCGTAACGTTCCTCTCCGAAACGTCGTCTGGATGGCAGCAGGCATCGCTGGCGAGTCCGGTGGCATTGACCGCCAACACCACCTATGTCGTGTCGTACCACACCAACACTGGCAACTACTCCAAAGACGTGAACTACTTCGCCAACGGCGTAGATGCTTCGCCCCTTCACGCACCATCCAGTGCTTCCAGCGGCGGCAACGGCGTCTACTCTAGTGGAGCGAACTCCGCATTTCCGAGCAGCACGTATAGCGCCACGAACTACTGGGTCGATGTGGTCTTCCAAACGGGACCGGTGAGCTCGCCACCTATCGTTATCAGCCAGAACCCGGCACCCAGTGCGACGCGGGTGGCGCCGACCACGTCCGTCACGGCGCAGTTCAACAAGCCGGTTACACCTTCCTCAATCGTGTTCGGCCTCAAAGACGCCTCCGGCACCGCCATCAGCAGCACCACGACCTGGGACTCGACCAGCAACACAGCGACTTTCAAGCCGGCGGCGGCTCTCGCGCAGGGTGTGACGTTCACCGCCACCGTCAGTGGCGCCACCGATTCTTCCGGCGCCGTGATGACGCCGGTGTCGTGGTCGTTCAGCACTTACGGCTGCCCATGCTCGCTCTTCGCCTCGACCGCGACGCCCGCAATCGCAAACAGCGGCGATGCGACAGCCGTGGAGCTGGGGCTCAAGTTCACTTCGGACGCTCCAGGGACGATAACCGCGATTCGGTTCTATAAGGGCACCAATAACACCGGCGTCCATACCGGCCATCTGTGGTCGGCATCCGGCACGCTGCTCGCCTCCGTGACCTTCAGCAACGAGACCGCTTCCGGATGGCAGTCGGCGACGCTGTCGGCGCCAGTATCAATCTCAGCGAACACAACCTACGTCGTCTCCTACCACACGGACGCCGGCAACTACTCAAAGGACCAGGGATTCTTCAACAACGCTTACGACCTGGCGCCGCTCCATGCGCCCGCGTCAACCGCGTCAAGTGGGAATGGCGTTTACGTCTACGGCGCCAGCGCCTTCCCAACGAGTACTTACTACGCCACCAACTACTGGGTGGATGTGGTCTTCAAGACACCGTAATGGACCGGGATGAAGGGCAGAGGAGGATGACGAAATGGCTGTGAACACGCGGCTGGCAGGGGAGCGGCGGCCGAGCGCGGTATCAGCACCCGCTCTCCCCGCGGCACCGCATAGGGCGATTCCATTCAACCGGCCGAGCTTCGAAGGCGACGAGCAGGCCTATATCGCGGAGGCGATCGCGACAGGCCATATTTCGGGCGATGGTCCGTTCACAAAACGGTGCCATCAGCTCCTCGAGTCTGAGCTGGGAGTACCGAAGGTTCTCCTGACGACTTCCTGCACTCACGCGCTCGAGATGGCGGCCATCCTGCTCGAGATAGGACCGGGTGATGAGGTCATCGTCCCCTCCTTCACCTTTGTCTCGACCATCAACGCCTTCATGCTGCGCGGAGCGACGCCGGTGTTCGCCGACGTCCGGCCAGACACTCTCAACCTCGACGAGCGACAGCTTGACGGCCTGATCACCCAGAGGACGCGCGCCATTGTGGTGGTTCACTACGCGGGCGTCGGCTGCGAGATGGACGAGATCATGCGGATCGCCGGCGCGCGCGGCGTGCCCGTCGTGGAAGACAATGCTCACGGCCTGTACGGCCGCTACCGAGGACGCTGGCTGGGTACCTTCGGTGCGCTTGCGACACAGAGCTTCCACGAAACCAAGAACTTCAGCTGCGGCGAGGGTGGCGCACTGCTGATCAACGATCTCAAGCTCGCCGAACGCGCTGAGATCATCCGGGAGAAGGGGACCGACCGCAGCCGTTTCTTCCGAGGTCAGGTCGACAAGTACTCGTGGGTCGACATCGGCTCCAGCTATTTGCCGTCCGAGCTCGTCGCAGCCCCACTGTTTGCGCAGCTTCAGGCCCGCGAACGCATCCAAAGCCGCCGGCGCCGGATCTGGGCCCGATACCATGCGTCGCTGCTCGACTGGTCAGAGAAGCATGGTGTGCAGCTACCGGTGGTCCCGGCGCATTGCGATCAGACCTATCACATGTTCTACCTGCTGATGCCGTCGCTTGGCGAACGCCAGGCTCTGATCGAGCACCTGAAGCAGCTCGGAATCCTCAGCGTCTTCCACTACCTGCCACTGCATCTCTCGACCATGGGCCAGAAGTTGGGCGGCAAGATGGGCGACTGTCCGGTGACTGAGGATGTCAGTGACCGGCTGGTCCGGCTTCCGTTCTACAACAGCCTGACAGATGAGGACCAGGATCGCGTGATTGCCGGAGTGGAATCATTCGCCGGCTGGGGTCGACGGTGAGCCTGCTCATCGAACAGGCTCACCTCATCACACTGTCGGAAATCGATCGGCAGCGCTTCGGCGTTGTCACTGCACGCGCCGACAACGTGTCGGTAGCGGCGCTTCCCGGCGTACTCCAGCAGTCGGCGGCCCTCGGCGTGCGCCTGCTGATCGTCAACGGCGACGACTTCGGGCTCGCAAGCGGGG
>CAZRMD010000194.1:0-6196 GCA_964601135.1 uncultured Actinomycetes bacterium
AGCCCTCCGCAGTCATCAAGGTCAGCGACCTGACGGTGGAGGAGCTGGCAGCAATCAGCGAGCTCAGCCTTGCCACGGTCGGACACGATGGTGATGCCCTGCACGTGGCAGCGGCCGCGGGCGCGCAGGTGATCGCCGTCGCCCGCCGGACGGATATCCCGCCCATGGGTGAGCGGGTGCTGACCTGCTGGGTCGACGACTATGAACGGTTTCCCGCCCGCCCGGTGATCGAGGCCCTACACCGGCAAGCCCGAGTCGATACGTACGCCTGAGCGCCTCCACCCTACCCTCGAGAGCCGTCCTTTGCGCGTCGCACTCGACACGCGGGAGCTTGCTGCAGGCGAGGCGACGGGTGTCGGGCGCTACATCCAGGCGCTGACCTCGGCCTTCGCGGAAAGCCACGATCTGCGGCTCAGCCTGTACGGCGACCGGCGGCCACGGGTGCTGGGCCCACAACTGCTGAGCCCGCTGCAAATGCGCCTCGAGGGCGCGGTTGTGGTGCATGGCCCGGCGAATGCGCTGCCGCTGCTGCGGTTCGGACTCCCCGGGGTCGTCACCATCCACGACCTGGCCATCTACGACCACCCTGAATGGTTTCCTTCCGGTCAGTGGTTCGCCACCAGAGTCGTGGTTCCGCAGTCGATTCGCCGAGCCCGCATCATCATCTGCCCATCGCATGCGACCGCGCGGTCGATCAGGCGTCTGTTTGCGATCGATGCGGAACGGTGTCGCGTCATTCCGCACGGCGTCGAGACGGAGTTCGCCCTCCCGGCCTCCGCGACTCAGCGGGCCGACGTTCGGGCACGGTACGGGTTGCCTTCGCGCTATCTGCTGCAAGTGGGGACGGTGCAGCCGCGCAAGAATTACGTGGCCAGTCTGCGCGCCCTGGCGCGAATCCCGGCCGATCAGCGAATTCCGCTGGTTGCCGTCGGAGGCTTCGGCTGGAACTACGAGCCGGTGGTCGACGCCGTTCGCCAGCTCGATCTATCTTCCTGGGTTCGGTTCGTCGGGTATGCACCCATCCGAGACCTCCCGGCGCTCTACCAGATGGCCGAGGCCGCCCTCTTTCCTTCGCTCGACGAAGGATTCGGCCTGCCAGTGCTGGAGGCTTTCGCCGCCGGAACCCCAATGCTGGCTTCCAACGCCGGCGCCATCCCCGAGGTCGCCGATGGTGCAGCGATGCTGTCCGCACCCGAGGATCATGCGGCGCTGGCGGCCAACCTGCTGCGCATCCTGAGCGACCCCGAGCTGCGCGAGCAGCAGGTGGCGGCGGGTCGGGCCCGGGCCGCGCTCTTCACCTGGTCAGCCAGCGCCACGGCCCATCGCGCCGTTTACGAGTCCGTTGTCAGGAACTAGCGACTCCGTCCAGAACCCGCCAGGTCCTGGCCGCGGCCGCTTCCCAGGTGAACATCGCACTACGGGCCATGCCGGCCTCGATCAAGCGACGCTGCAGATCGGGATCACGAGCCAGCTCGAGCATGGCCTGGCTCCAGGCTCCAGGGTCGTCGGGGCTCAACAGCACGCCGGCACTGCCGACGGTCTCGGGTAACGCGCCGGCGTTCGAGGCGATGACGGCCGTGCCGCAGCGCATGGCTTCCAGTGCCGGAAAGCCGAAGCCCTCGAAGCGCGAGGGAAGCACCATCGCGATGGCGCCGGCGTAAAGTGCGGGCAGGTCGTCAGGCGGGACGTAGTGCACGACAACGACCCCGTCGCCGCCGGATTCGGCATCATGCCCCGGACCGGCCAGGACGAGGAGCGCCTCCAGTCCTCCGCGGCGCGCGGCTGCAAAGGCGCGGAGGAGCAACGGCAGGTTCTTTCGCGGATGGTTACGACCGACGAAGACGAAGTACGGCTGATCGAGGTGCAGCCGCCGTGTAACCTCGGTCACGGTCTGTGGGCTCTGTGGCTGAAAGCGGGGATCGATCCCCGAATGCACGACCGCGATGCGACCGCCCGGCACGCCGTAGAACCGCTTCAAGTCCTCAGCCGTCGATTGCGAAACCGCGATCAGCCGGCTGGCCCGTCGCGCCGCATAGCGGGTGGTGAGCTCCAGATACCAGCGGGCTCTGCGGGTGTAGGTCTTCGGTTCGTGACGGTGACCAACGTCATGGATGGTGACGACGGATGGCAGTCCAAGGGCGATGGGCAAGACGTGACTGGGAATGAAGGTCACATCGGGACGTTCTCGGCGCAGTGCCTGACGAAACCGCCAGTGGGTCCACACGCGAGGAAACGGAATGCCACGCCACTCCGCGCCGGATGGCAACCACGCCGGCCTGGCCTGCGCATTGGCGTAGACGCGCAGCGTCGTCTCCGACCGTGAATCAACGGGAGCTTGAGCGAGCGTTGACGCGAGCGCCTCGATGATGCTGCGCGCGTACACCTCGGTGCCGGTGAGGTAGTGCCGGATCGCCGGCGTTCCGTCGATGGCGACGATCATCGCGGGACCCGGATCCGTGCTCGTACGCTAGCATCCCGAGCATGCCCGGTTCGGTGCCTGATGGCATCGCCATCGACCTGCTGTTCGCGGCGCAGCCCTTCACAGGTCTGGAATACCACGCCCTGCACATCCTTCGCGGTCTCCATCGCGCCGGGGCCAGCGTCGACGTGCTCGTTTCGCGCGATACGGTGGCAGACCTTGGTGATGCAGCGGAGGGGCATCGCGTGGTCACCTTTCCGTCGGTGCCGCGCTGGCTGCGCCTGGGCCGTGAGCAGTGGTCGGTACCCTGGCGCTTCGGCGCTTATCCGCGCGGCATCCGCCTGCTGCACTCGGTCCTCGGCGTTGCTCCAGTCGCCAGCGCCGTGCCGCTGGCGTTGACGGTCCCCGATCTGACGTATCGCATCCGTCCCGACGACATGCATCCGCGGGCGCGCTGGTATTTCGGCACACTCGGACCGCGTAGCATCCGCCGGGCGCGGCGGATCATGGTGTCCTCCAAAGCGGTCCGGCGCCAGCTCATCGACCTGTACCATATCGCGACCGATCGGGTGGCTTACGTGCCGCTCTGCGCCGACGCCATCTTCACGCCCCGTCCGGCCAGTGAAGTCTCCGGCGTGCGCAGGCGTTTCGGACTGCCCGAACGCTACGTCCTCTTCGTCGGGACCGTCGATCCTCGCAAGGATCTGGCCAGGCTGCGCGCGGCCTACGAGCTGCTGCCTCCCGACCTGGCTGACGATTCGGCGCTGGTTTTCGTCGGTCGCATCAACCGCGGCGCAGAGCGCCTGGCGCGGTTGCTCCGCCGGGCCGGGCCCCGTGGCCACGTCATCGGACTCGACTACGTCCCCCGCGAGCTCCTGCCCGCGATCTACAGCGGGTCGGCGGTCTTCGTCTACCCGTCCCGCTACGAAGGTTTTGGGCTGCCGGTCCTCGAAGCGATGGCCTGCGGCGCGCCCGTCATCGTGTCGTCGGCCGAAGCGTTGACCGAGCTGGTCGAGGATGCCGGCGTCGTCCTGCGGACCGAGAGCGTCGAAGAGCTGACCCAGGCCATGGAGCGGCTGCTCCGTTTCGAAGATGAGCCGCGCCGGCTGCGGGAAGCCGGCCTGCGCCGGGCCAAGACCTTCAGTGTCGAGCGCCTGGGCCGCGAAACGGCGGAGGTCTACCGGCAGGCGCTGGCGGCGTGACCTGACGGAGCGGCGCTAACCCCGACGAAGGAAGTCCGTCACCCGTCCGTTACACCGTGGACCGGGATGAGAGGACAGCAGTCAGGGGCCGCAGCTCCCCTCCCTGAGCCGCCGCCACAGGGCGGGAAGGGATTCGCCCACCGGCTCCAGTTGGGGTCAGGCGAGCCCAGCATCCTCAGCCGGATCACGAGTGGGGTCGTCCTCCGCGGCCTCCTTTTTGTCGCCATCGTCAGCCTGGCGGCGGTCCCACCGGTTGACCCGGACCTGTGGTGGCATCTCGCCAACGGCCGGCTGATCGTCGCGACCGGCTCCATCCCGCATGTCGACGTCTACTCATTCAGCGCGGTTGGGCAGCCATGGGTGATGCATGAGTGGCTCGCCGACCTGGGGATGTATGGCCTGTTCAAGCTGGCGGGTTTGCCGCTGCTGGTTGGCCTCTTCGCCATGCTGGTCACGGTATCGGCCGGATGCCTCTTCTGGCTGCTCCGGCGTGCCGGACTGAACTCGGCCGCCGCTGTGGCCCTGACTCTGGTCGGCGAACTTGCCGGATCGACCGCGTGGGGAGTGCGGCCCCAGCTGCTGAACCTGCTACTGGCTGCGCTGCTCCTGGTGGGGCTGCTGCACTATCGCGAGGGCCGGCTGCAGAGCTGGATGTTGCCGCCGTTCATCTGGGTCTGGGCAAACCTGCATTCGGGCTTCGTCGTCGGCGTGATCATCAGCGCCCTCTTCGTCACAGGCGAGGCGTTCGATGCCTGGCGCGGTCGTCCCCGGGCGATACCCGGGCCGCGTCTCAGGGCACTCGCCGTCGCGATCGCGGGCTCCCTGCTCCTGTCGATCGTCAATCCTTTCGGGATCGCGACCCTCGTGTTCGCGTTTGGCACGCTGACCTCGCCGCTCATCCAGAACAACATCCAGGAGTGGGCGTCGCCGGACTTCCATTCGCTGTCCGGACTGCTCTTCGAGGGGATCGTCTTCCTGATGCTCGCCGGACTGGCGACGCGGCGGGTCGCCTTGCGCACGAGCGAGTGGCTGCTCGCGTTCGCGATGCTGTACCTGGCGTTCTCGTCGCAGCGTCACGTGCCGCTGTTCGTCCTTGCTGCCGCGCCACTCTACGGGCGTTGTGCGATGGCCCTGCTCAGCGCGAGCCCCCTCCCCGCGCTCCCCCGGAGGGGGAGGGAAAAATCAGGGGTTAGGCCGATGTTGGGACTGGCGAACCTGGTGGTTCTCGCGGTGGTCGGCGTCGGAATGGTTGTCTATCGCGCGCTGCCGAACCTGCAGCCGGCAAACGACGCGAAAGCCATCGCTGCGGTAGAGCCAGTGCAGGCTGCCGACGCGCTTCAGGGCCTCGAGCGGCCCGTCCGCATCTTCAACTACTACGACTACGGCGGCTACCTGGTGTGGCGCCTGTATCCGACCGGCGGCCGGGTCTATATCGACGGCCGGGTCGAGGTCTACGGGCCGCGGGTCTTTGGCGACTATCTGCAGGTCGACTACGTCGGTGGGGCCTGGCCGTCCGTCATCGCCAAGGCTCGGCCGGACGCCATCGTGCTGCCCACTGGCCACCCGCTGGTTCGCCTGCTGGAGAGCGACGCGGAATGGAAACAATTCAGCCGTGACCAGGTCAGCACCGTCTTCACCCGAGTAGGCTTCGCACCATGACTCCGGCGGCCGCTGACGTCAGCGCGGTGCTCCCCGCGTTCAACGAGGCAGGCAACCTCGAGCAATCGGTCAGCCGGGTGGCTCAGGCGCTGACTGCGCACGCCCGGAGCTTCGAGATCATCGTGGTCGACGATGGAAGCGGTGACGACACGCCCGCGATCCTGGAGCGCCTCAAGCCCCGGTATCGCGAGCTGCGCGTGGTGCGGCATCCGGTCAATCGCGGCTACGGGGCGGCACTGCGCTCCGGATTCGAAGCCGCCCAGCTCAGCTGGGTCTTCCTGATCGACGCCGACAACCAGTTCGATCCCGACGAGGTTCGATTGCTGATTGCGCGGGCGGCCGAGGCCGACATCGTGGCGGGCTATCGGCAGCAGCGCCGCGATCCCCTGGGCCGGCGGCTCAACGCCTGGGCGTTCTTTACCCTGGTTCGGATGCTGTTCGGCCCACTCGCGCGGGATGTGAACTGCGCGTTCAAGCTGATGCGGCGTGATCTACTTGGCCGGATGGAGCTGCATTCCGAGGGGGCCCTGATCAATACGGAAATCCTGGTGCTCGCCCGCCAGGTGCACGCCCGCATCGTCGAGGTGCCGGTCCATCATTACCCAAGGACGTCGGGGAAGCAGACCGGAGCCAACCCGCGTGTCGTACTGCGGGCCTTCGCCGAGCTGTTCGCCTTTCGCGCCGAAATGCGCCGGGTGGAAAAGGCGGCGTGATGCCCGACATCTCGATCGTCATTCCGGCCTACAACGAAGCGCGCCGCCTGCCGGCGACCCTCGATCACATCCAGCGCTATCTGGCAAATTCAGCGATGAGCGCCGAGGTCATCGTCGTCGACGATGGCAGCCAGGATAGTACGGCCGAGGTCGTACGCCAGCGCGCCGGCCAATGGCCGCAACTCAGGCTGGTGTCGGCCGAA
>CAZRMD010000195.1:0-6184 GCA_964601135.1 uncultured Actinomycetes bacterium
CTTCGGCGAGGCGGCGGCCAGCCAGGGTTACCTCACGTCCGAAACGGCGGCGCAGCACCAGCCCAGCCGCAATTGGTGGGGTCAGGTGATGCCGGGCTCCTGGGCACCCAATGTGGACAGCGAGGGCGTCGACGGCAAGATCGCCGGGGTCGCCGCGATTCGGGCGCACGACCCGGCCTTCGACGAGATCATGTTCTTGGGGCAGGTGCAGCGGCTCTTCTTCGCCGTCCTCGAGGCCTGGACGGCGCTGAAACCAGCGCTCAGCCAGGGAGTGATGGCGTCGCTGATCTGGGAACAGCAGAAGGCACAAATCGATGATTACCGCCAGAAGGGATGGCGCAACGCCTTGGATCAGCTGACGTTTACCAGCGCGATCGTCGCGGGCGCGCTCAGTGATAACGGCTTCGACACCGTGACGGTGCGCATCAACGCCAGCTCAGCCGACTACGACGTCGACGCCGGTGGGCGTGTAATCCGCGGCGACACGCGTCCATGGGAATGGACCGAAGACTGGATCTTTCAGCGGCCGTCGACCTCGACGACGAGCCAGCCCGGAACGATCACGGCGATGATGTGCCCGAGCTGCGGTGCTTCGGTTAACGTGGACATCACCAGCATCTGTCCCTTCTGCGACGCCGCGGTCATCAGCGGAAAGTTCGGCTGGTTATTGACGCGGATCGACCGGATCTAGTCAGCCCGCGTCGAGCTTCGTCGCCCCCAGAAAAACGGAAAACCGACCATCGCTCAGTGGTCGGTTTTCCTGCCCGTTGGAGGGCCAAACTCGCCGGCAGGCGAGCCCTCCTATTCTCTCACCCGCCGGGCCTCCGTGACCGTCCAATTTTGCGGAAGCGATAGCTATCAAGCTTAGAAATTGACATCGCCACTATCAACTTTGTAGAGTGCGCTGAAGCGCACCCTACTGCCGGAGTTCGGGTCGTTTCTCTCCGGCAGCAGGGGCCTTCTAGAGGGCTCCCGACTCCCGCAGGCTCCTGAAGCGCTCCGCGCATACCACCAGATGATCCAGGACTTCCACACCCAGTAGCCTGCCGGCTTCCAGGAGCTGCCGGGTTACGGTCAGATCCTCCGGGCTTGGGGTCGGGTCGCCTGAGGGGTGGTTGTGGGCCAGGATGACCGCGGCCGCCCCGAGGGTGAGTGCCGGGCCGAAGACCTCCCGCGGCTGGAGGGCCGCCACGTTGAGACCGCCCACTGCCACCTTCTCGCAGCCGACCGGCTGGTTGCGCGTATTCAGATAGAGGACGGAAAAGACCTCGCGCAGACTGGTGCGCAGGTCCTGGAATTGGAGCAGGGCCTCACGCGGCGAGGTCACGGCCGGGGCCGCCGCGTCCGGCGGGACGTGCCAGCGGCGGGCGAGTTCGCGAACCGCCAACAGGCGTCTGACCTGGCCTGGGCGGAACCCATGCCGCTTGGCGGCGGCGCGGAGATCACCGGGTGGCCGCTCGACGATGCCACCTTCGGCAAGGAGTGCTCTGACTCCCGTCAGGTCCCCGCGGTGGCCGACGAGCGCGGCGAGCAGGCCGGGTTCATCCGCCGAGGGCACGGCGGCATTCTACCACATATTTGTATGTATGTACCGACTAGCCTGAGTGATGGGTCAGGGCGCTGATCAGAACGGCGATCACGATGATGACAATCAGCGCGGCCCCGGCAACGAGCAGGAGCATGGTCATGTTGATCGTCGTGTCCCGGATCGGCGCCTGGACCGAGAGGGGCGGCCCCGGCTGCATGGGTGATCCGGCACCGGGCGGCAGCGGCTGACCCGAAGAGACCGGCTGACGGTCGACAAAAGCGCCGGGAGGTCCCTCGGGAGCCGGCGGTTGCGCCCAGCCGGTGTTGTCGCGCGGGGTCTGCGGTTGGTCGGTCTGCTCTGGTTGATTCATCCTTGCCACTCCGATGCTTGTGTGATGTTGTCGAGAACCCAGCCAAATTGACCGCTGGTGACGATCGCCTTGCAGTAACTGCATACGCCGGACTCGCTGATCGATAGTGGGGCTCCGCAATTGGGGCACTGGGTGATTTCGGCGCCCTCGCCGGCCTTCGTCCTGGCCGCCGCACTGCGGATGAATGTCCAGTACTCGGTGAAGGGCTGTGACTGCCGCGAGCCGAACACGATTTTGTTGGCGTCCCGGTCGTCGACTTCGTAGTCGGCGGCGCTGGCGTCGATCCGCACCGTGATCGAGTCGAAGTTCGGATCACTATCGACTTTCACGATCTCCGCCCCGCCGATCACCAGGTCCTCGAGGATGTTGCGCTTGTGCTCGGTGATCATCTGATCGATCTGGTTCTTCCAGCGCTGATAGATCCCGTCGGACATGTACGGGCGTGCCGGCTCCAGGTTTCGGTCCATCCAGGCTTTCTGCAGGGCGAAGAAGGCCGCCTGGACACGGTCGAGAAACATCTGCTGGTTGAAGTTCGGATCCTTTGACTGCAGGGCCGCGATCCCGGTGCTGACGCTGTTCGCGCCGAGGTTGGCCATCGGCGCGTAGGCGGGTCCCCAGTTGGTGGCGGGCACCGGGGTGCTCAGGCTGCTGCGCCGCCAGAACTGGTAGAGCGCAAACAGGATGAAGAGGAAGAAGATGAAGCCGCCGCCTCCGCCCCCGAAGAAGAAAAGCGGCAGCAGAAATCCGAGCCCGCCTCCACCCCCTCCGTAGTAGCCACCGCCCCCGTAGTAGCCGCCGCCGCCGAAGCCGCCCCCGCCATAGGAACCACCGCCGCCACCAAAGCCGCTACCGCCACTGAAATGGCCTCCGCCGCCAGCCCGAGCGAGCGCCAGCAGCGGGCTCAGCAGCAGAATCGCCAGGGCGAGGAGCCCGGCCAGCGCGAGCCGCCGCTTCAGACTCACTGAGCCGGTGCGGGTGCGCCTCCTCCGGTGAGCGATTGACCGCAGTTGGTGCAGAACTTCGCCGTGGCGGCGTTCTGTGTGCCGCACTTCGGGCAGGCCATCGTCGCCCCCGCCGGCGCGGGTGCCGGCGCGAGCGGCTGCCCGCAGCTATTGCAGAACTTGGCATTCTCGGCGTTGAGCGCGTGGCAGTTCGGGCAGCGGACCTGGATCTGGCCGCCGGCCGCGAGCGTCTGCCCCATCTGGCCCGCCACCAAACCACCCATGCCAAGACCAACCCCGAGGAACGCAGGGTTGCCGACGCCGCCGCCCTGGCCGGGCCCCTGGGCGAGCCCTTGGCCGGCGCCGATCATCGCCTGGCCGGCCGCGTACTGCTGGTAGCCGCCCGCCAGCTTGGTGTACTGGATGTCTTTCAGCAGCCCCTTGAGCTTGGTTTCATCGTCGGGGTTGAGGGTGATGGTGAAGTTTCCGAGCCGGACGATCTGCAAGCCGTAGCTGTTGATGTTGCGCTGGACCTGGGCGATGGTCTCCGATTCAATCTCATCGGTATGGGCGGCGATGCCCAGCAGCGGCCAGCCGTTGCTGACGACGTGCGCCACGACGTCCGTACGAAGGGTCTTGAGCAGCTGCTCGCGCATCCAGTCCGTGATCTGGTCATTGCTCGACAGATTCTGGGTGCCGACCAGATTGATGATCAGCGACTGGGGCTCGATGACTTTGAGCGAGTATTCGCCGAAGACCCGCAGGCCCACCCCAAGGTTGGTCTGGGGATCCATGACGTTATCGATCGCTCCGCCAAACGGCAGGTTCGGGAACTCGTGGGTCGAGATGAAGTACAGCTCGGTGCGGAAGAGATTGCCGCCGCTGGCCCCGTCGACGAGCAGCCCGAGGAACGGGATCTCCGATGAGTCGAGCGTGACGCGGCCGGGCTGGATCGTCCCCTGAATGCGACCGTCCCGGAAGAAGACGGCCAGCTCATCCTGCTCGACGGTCAGCTGGGTGAGCTTGCGGATGTTCGTATCCGGCCACTTGAACAGGATCTGGCCCTTGGCGGTGTCCGGCCGGGCGATGAATTCTCGCCGGACCTCCTGGCTGAAGATGCTCATCTAAACCTCCAAAAATCCGTCCGGCGGGTGTGCCAACCGGCGTTATAGCAGAAAACGCGGCAGGCGACCAAGTCCTGTGAGGCGGTGGCTCCGGAGCCCGGATTCGAACCGGGAACCGTCGCGTTAACAGCGCGCTGCTCTACCGTTGAGCTACTCCGGAACGGCCCGACAAGTATATAAGCCGGTTTCGGCCTAGCTCGCGATTCGCTGGGGAACCTGTCGGCCGCCGTCGCGACCCGCAGCGCCCAACCGGCCCGCACCCTCCCCCGCCCGCTCCTCCTCGTGATACTCGGCGTCGGTATTCACCAGCCAGGGGTCGAAGCTCGCTCCGGTCGCGATATTTCGGGCAACCAGGATGCCCGTCAGCATCGAATGGTCCTGGTTGTTGTAGTGATGCATCCCGTTGCGGCCCACCAACCACAGGTTCGGCAGCGCCCGCGACAGCCACTCCCGAATCACCGCGACGTGCTCGAGGTAGGTCCCGTCGTACACCGGATAGGCCTTCGGCTGGCGGTAGACCATCCCCGACTTGACCTCGTCGGGACGGCAGATGCCCAACGCGACCAGCTCGCGCCGCCCCAGGTCGAGCAGCTCGGCGTCCGACCATTTCCACATGCCGTCGCTCTCGAAGCAGAAGTACTCCATCTCCAAACCGCTCAGTCCGCTGTCATCGACCATGGCGCTGCTGAAGTTCTTGAAGTTGGCGATCCGACCGACCTTCACGCCAGGATCGTGCACATAGATCCACTGATCGGGGAACACATCGGCCCGATCGACGACCATGTTGACCGTGATGAAATCCCGATACCCCAGCGAATCCGCGGCGTTACGGACCATCGACGGCGCGGCCGGCTGCAGCTTCGCGATCAATTCCCGGATCGGCATGGTGCTGATGAACTCAGAGCCCATCACGTCCACCGTCGCACCGCGCCGATCCTGGACGACGGCAGAGAGCACCCGGCCGCCGGCGTGGCGCAGCGCGACCACCTCCTCGCCCAGCCTGACCGGATAGCCAGCCCGCGCGAGCCGCGCCGCCACCGTTTCCCACATCTGGCCGGTTCCCAGCCGCGGATAGCGGAAGGAGTCGACCAGCGTTTTCACGACGGCGCGCTCACTGCCGCGGAACGCGGGAGGCAGGAGGGCGTTGCGAATCACCTCTATCATGTTCAGCCCGCGGATCCGCTGCCCGGCCCAGTCGGCGGACAGCTCGCGGGTCGAAATCCCCCACACCTTCTCGGTGTAGGTCTTGAAAAAGATCTCGAACAGCCGATGGCCAAACTGGTTGGAGACCCAGTCCTCGAACGACTTCGGCTCGGCGACCGGCTGCAGCCGCGCCCGTGCATAGCTCGCCAGGCAGCGGGCGGCCTCGATGGGCCCCAGGTTGAGGAGGGCATTCGAGGCCCGGATCGGGTAATCGAAAAACTTTCCGCGATAGAGGATGCGGGTCAGGCGCGACACCGGCCGGATCTCGTCGTCCAGGACCTCGCTCCAGAGGGCCTCGATCTCGGGGTTCTTGGAGAAAAACCGGTGGGGACCGACATCGAAGCGGCAGCCCATGAACTCGAGCGTGCGAGCGATTCCGCCAACCTGCTGATCCTTCTCGACAACCGTGACTGGCGTGCCGTGCTGGATCAGCTCATGGGCGGCCGAAAGCCCTGCGGGACCGGCTCCCATGACCACCACGTGCCGGGTCGAGCCGGGAGGGGTCGAGTCAGGCATGTCGCAGAGGAGCAACTCCTCGAAGCCGACCCAGCTTGCGCCGCCGGAAAGCCCTCTACCTTTATATTTGCGGTCCATGGCGGCGAAATCCGAGCTACGTACCCACCCATTCCTCGAGCGCCTGAGGCGAGGACCCCTCCTTGGCGATGGCGCCATGGGAACCCAGCTCCACGCCCGCGGCGTCAGCTTCGAGCGCTGCTTCGACGAGCTCAACCTCACGGAACCCAAGATCGTCGAGGAAATTCACCGCGCGTACATTTCGGCAGGCGCCGAGCTGATCGAGACCAATACCTTTGGGGCCAACCGCATCAAGCTGTCCCGTTATGGCCTGGAAAACCGTGTCCGCGAGATCAATTTCCGGGCGGTAAAGATCGCCCGCGAGGCCCGCGAGATCGCCGGCGAACCGGTGTTCATCGCCGGCGCGGTGGGCCCAATCGGACAGCAGCTCGAGCCGATCGGCCGGATCAGCCTGGCGCAAGCCACGGAAGCCTTCGCCGAACAG
>CAZRMD010000196.1:0-6173 GCA_964601135.1 uncultured Actinomycetes bacterium
CAGTCGGGGGAGTGGGATGGGGACGAGGCCGCGCCCCCGGAGACGCGGCCTTCCCCTCTTCCCGCGAGCATGCACGTGGCAGCGGTCGAGCGACCGGTCGTGGCCCCGATCGCTGAACTGCCGCCATTGACCGCGCTAGCCGCCGACCCTCAGCCCGTGCCCGTCGTGTCGAGAATCGCACGGCCCGCGCCCAGCTCCTTCATCGAAACCGCGGTTTCGGGCAAAGACCCCATGCCTTCCCCGGCGGCAAGTCAGCCAGCGCCGCGCTTGACCCTGGGGCAGGCCCGTCGGCTTGGCCTTGGCGCCCCGATCAACAGAGTCGCCGACCGAACGGTGCAGCGATCGACGAAAGAGCCGCCGGAGATGCCGCTTTCGCCCTCGACCGCCCCGCCGGCAAAAACGGATGCGGCGGTTCCGCCCAGTCTCGAACCCACACCGCCCACGACGTCGCGCGCCGTCAGTCTTCAGCGAGAGGTGTCGGCCAATCTGCCACCGGTAGCGGCAGCGCGCCCGGCGCCACTCGAGTCGCCCGCCGAAACTCCGCGCCTGGAGCTGCCGCTGGCTCCGAACTCATTGGGGACCAAACCGTCCTCGGAACCGGCGCCGTCGCGTCCCGAGCCAGCTTCGAGTGCATCGGCCGATCCGGTCCTCGCCGGCGCCACACCGCCGGCGCCGTCGATGCCCATCATTCAGCGGGAAGTGGAGCACCGCGCGGTGGATATGCGGTCGGCCGCGCAACCGACGCGCTCGACTGACGACGCGGCAACGCCCATCACCGTCTCGCGCGCCATGGCATTGCCACTCAAGCCGCAGGCCGGCGGGCGGCTCGCCGCAACCGAATCCGCTCTCGGTGCCGCGCCGGCATCGGTACCCGCGCCGCCAGCAGCGTCCCTCGCGCCTCTGGTGGGTGCGCGACCGATCGCCACACTCCAGCGGTCGCCTGAAGGCGGACCGGCGCAGCCGGACCATTCCGGCAGTCGCCCGCTGATTGCCCCGCTCGCCGGCGCGCCGAACGGCGAGAGCCAATCGCTCGCCGCGTTAGACGAGCGGTCCGAGACCGGGCTGCAGTCGGATGACGGCGACATGACCTCGCTGTTGCCAACGTCCCTGCAACGAGCATCGGTCGGGTTAGCCGCACCATCCCTCGCGCATCCACCCAGGGCCGGCGACGTGCTGACACTTGCCCCGCGGCGGATCGATGCCGGCCCGAGCCAGAGCGCCACAGCAACCATGTCGCCGACAGAAAGGGAATCAGCCGGCCAGTATCCACTGGCACCCGTTGCTGTTGTGGTGCAGCGCGTTGCGGAGATATCTCCTGAGCCGGCAGGCTCAGCCAGTGAAGCAGCGGAGCCCGACGTCCAGCGGGGATGGTTCGACTCTATTTCCTCTGAGGTAAAAAGCGTCGGCACCCCAAGCTTCAGCCAGGTCTCCTCGGCTGCGAGCACCATTGGCTCGGGGATCAAGTCGCTGTTTCACTCGAATGGCAACAAGCCGAGCGATGCTGACATGGATGAGCTGGCAGCCAAGCTCTACGACAAGATCCGGGCGCGACTCAAAACAGAATTAGTCGTCGATCGGGAGCGGGCCGGCTTCCTGACCGACCTGCGCTGAGGAGGAAATCATGCCTGAGCTCCATACCGGTCAGAGTTTGCGGTTTCGGGTCAAGCTGGATGGCGGCGCCGACCTCGGAGACTGGTCGAAGTGCGACGGCCTCGCGGTCGAGTACGAGATCTTCGAGTACAAAGAGGGCGGCGAAAACGCCTACATCCACCGCATTCCCGGCCGCGCCAAATACCAGAACATCAAGCTCACCCGGCCGCTCAACAAGGATTCGAAGAAGGTGACCGACTGGATCGCCAGTCTGAAACTCGAGGTGAAGCGGCAGACGGCCGAGATCTCTGCCCTCGATCCAGAGGGCCAGCCCATCGCCACCTGGAGCCTTGACGGTGTCTACCCGGTGAAGTGGAATGGGCCTTCGCTCGACATCGGCAACAACCAGATCGCCACCGAGTCGCTGGAACTGGCCCACAACGGATTCCTGGTCTAGGGAGCTTTGCAAGATGCCTGATTCCAAAATGGTGCGCGCAAGACTGGAGGAAGTTGACGGTGCCGGGAGCCTCGAGTTCAAATTCAATCCGACCGAGTACTCCGTCAAGAAGAGCGCAAAGTGGAACATCCCCGCGCGAAATATGAAAGGGAAGGCCGGCGCCAAACCAGAATTCCTGGGGACGGAGCCCCAGACCATCAGCATGCAAATCCTTTTCGACGACTGGGAAGCGGCCGTCGGTGACGTGACGAAACAGGTCGAGCTGCTCTTCAACTGGTGCACACCGAGCAAGTTGTCGCTCAGCAGCGAAAAGGACCAGCCGCCCGAGCTCCACTTCATCTGGGGAAGCAACCTCCAGCTCGCCGAGAAAAAGTTCTACCTGGAGTCGGTGAGCGTGAAGTACACCATGTTCGGCCGCACCGGCAATCCACTGCGCGCCACGGCGGACATCTCGCTGAAAGAGGCGCCCACCGACATGCTTGGCCAGAATCCAACGTCAGGTTCAATCCATGCCCGCGCCACCCATCTGATCTCGGACGGCGACACGTTGCAATCGATTGCGAACAGGGAATACGGTAACCCGAATTTCTGGCGCGGCCTGGCAATCTTCAACAACATCGATGATCCGTTGCGCCTCACCGTCGGAGGTCGCATCCTCCTGCCCAGCGCCGACGAGGCAGCGGAGACCAGCAAGAAGAACTAGTCATGCCGCAGCCCTATCACCTCTGGCCCGACGTCGAGATCGATGGGTCGCCGCTACCCGACCCGGTGGAAGCCCTGCTCGAGCAGGTGATCGTCGACCACCATCAGCACCTGCCGTCGATGTTCGCCATCAGCTTCCACGATCCAGCACGGGACGTTATCAACCAACTGAATGTCAACATCGGCTCGACAGTGACCGTGAAGATGACACCGTCGGGCGGAACGCCGGAGACTCTGATCAAGGGGGAAGTCACCGGATTCGAAGCCGAATACGATGCCTCGCGACTGCGCACAATCCTCCGCGGCTACGACCTGACCCACCGACTGCATCGGGGGCGCAACACGCAGACCTATCAGAATGTCACCGATTCGGACATCGTGCGCCAGGTGGCGAGCAATGCCAGCCTGCCGATCGGCCAGATCGATTCGACCAGCGTCACCTATGACCACGTTTCCCAGGCTAACCAGTCCGATTGGGACTTCATCAAGTCGAGGGCACGAGAAATCGGATACGAGATTGGCATGGAGGATGGACAGTTTTACTTTCGCCAGCCGGTCCAGGCCTCAGGGGCGCCGCAAACCGGCGACTATCAGAGCCACACCGACCCATTGCAACTCGTGTTCGGCGATGACCTGATCGAGTTCCGGCCGCGAGTGACATCGGCTGAACAGGTCAGCACCGTGAACGTGCGCGGCTGGGATCCGGATGGCAAGCAGGTGGTGGTCGGGTCAGCCAATGCCGGGACGGTTGCCGCGTCCGCGCAGGACGATCCGAGCACGCTGGCCGGCAACTTCGGCAGTCCGACGTACACGGCGGTCGACCGCCCCCTGCCGCAGCAGCCGATGGTCGACGGGGTGGCCGGGGCCATCGCAGAGATCATCTCCGGATCGTTTGCCGAGGCCGACGGCGTGGCGCGGGGTAATCCCCAGCTCAAAGCCGGGAGCACGGTCAGCATCGGAGTAGTTGGCGATCATTTCGAGGGTCAGTACACCTTGAGCGGAGCTCGCCACGTGTTCGGCGAAAACGGCTACCGGACACATTTCGTGATAAGCGGTCGCCAGGACCGCTCGTTGCTCGGTCTGACGTCGCTGGGGGCGTCGAATGGTCATGCATCGGCCGGCGGCCCGACCATCAACGGCGTCGTGATCGCCCAGGTCACGGACAACAACGACCCGAACAACCAGGCACGGGTGAAGCTCAAGTTCCCCTGGCTGGACGACAACTACGAGTCGGACTGGGCTCGCGTCACCCAGCTGGGCGCCGGCCCGAACAGTGGCGCGCTGTTCATGCCCGAGGTCAACGACGAGGTCCTGGTGGCCTTCGAGTTCGGCGACATTCGCCGCCCCTACGTTGTCGGCAGTCTCTACAACGGCCAGGACACGCCGAATCTTGGCAGCGGGCTCTTCAATAACGGCAAGGTGGCGCGGCGCGGATTCGTCTCCCGCGTGGGCCACATGATGCTCTTCTTCGACGACGACGACAACGACAAGAAAGGCATCGCGCTGATCAGTAGCGACGGCAACCTCAAGATCTCGCTGAACGAGACGAACTCCGAGATCCATATCTCGTCGCAGGGCAAGGTGCACCTCGAGTGCCAGCAAGATATGACGCTGGAGTCCCAGGCAAACATCAAGCTGTCCGCCCAACAGGGACTCAGCCTGGAGGCGGGGACCAACCTCGACCTCAAGGGCACATCCGGCGCCACGCTGGATGGCGGGCCGCAGCTGGAGATGAAGTCCAGTGGCCAGACCAAGGTCAGCGGCACCATGGTCGACGTCAACAACGGCGCCTTGCAGGTGATGTGAGATGCCGGGACCAATCGTCAATCAGGGCGGCATGGTGATGTGCATGCACGGCGGCCAGGCCCAGCCCATGACTGTCAGTCCGAAGGTCATGGTGGGCAGCCAGCCCGTGGTGACCATCCCGGCCTCGTACATGATCGCCGGCTGCGCCTTTCCTCCACCACCGGCGGCCAACGGACCCTGCATCAGCGGCATCATCCCGGTCGGGAGCACCCGCGTACTGGCGGGCGGCATGCCGGTGCTGCTGGCCGTTCCACCGGTCGGCGGAACCTGCGTGCCGACCGGCACGCCCTTGGTGATTTCCAACGCCGGTCAGCAGAAGGTGATTGCCCAATGAGCGAAGAATTCATCGGTAACGGCTGGGCCTTCCCCCTGCGAACCGATCCCACCGGGCGGATCGCCCTGGTATCGCGCGAGCAGGAGATCGAGGAAAGCATCCGGTTGATCCTCGGCACCGCCCTCGGCGAGCGCCCAATGCGGCCGGAGTTCGGCTGTGCCATCCACGATTACGTCTTCGACAGCGCGGACACGGAAACGGCTGCCCGGGTGGCGGCTGCCGTCCGGGCGTCGCTTCGCCGCTGGGAGCCACGGATCGACGTCCGCGACGTGATCGTCAGCTTCGACACCGAGGATTCGAGCATCGTCTACATCGACATTCGCTATTCGATCGGGGAGACCAATGATCCACGCAACCTGGTCTTTCCGTTCTACGTGATTCCAGCGGAGCGGGCATGACGCACAACACGCAAGCAGGAGGAGGGTGAGCATGGCACTTCCGGTCCCGAACCTCGACGATCGTCGTTTCCAGGACCTGGTCGATGATGCCAAGCGCCTCGTGCAGCAGAAGTGTCCGGAATGGACTGATCACAACGTGTCCGACCCTGGCGTGACGCTGATCGAGACCTTCGCCTGGATGACCGACCAGGTCCTCTACCGGCTGAACCGCGTGCCGGAACGCAACTACATCAAGTTCCTCGAGTTGATCGGCGTTCGCCTCTTCCCGCCTACCGCCGCGCGTGCCGCGATCACCTTCTGGCTGGCGGGACCACAACCGACGTCTGTCCACATCCGCCCCGGCACGCAGGTGGCGACCCTCCGAACGGAGACGGACGAAGCTATCGTCTTCACCACGCTCGGCGATCTGCCGATCGTGCCAACATCGCTCACTCGGCTGGCCTCCATGCTCGCGAGCGATCCCGAGGTACGCGACCACACCGACGCGCTCGAGGCTCGGCAATCGTTCTATTGCTTCGACAAGGTGCCCAAGCCGGATGACGTGCTCCTGGTGGGGCTGTCTGAAGCGGTTCCCTCGTGCGCCTTGACGCTTCGCTTCAAATGCGACATCGAGGGCGTCGGGGTCGACCCGGAGAATCCACCGCTGGCCTGGGAGGCATGGGATGGCTTCACCTGGACCGCCTGCGAGGTCGACCGCGATGGCACCGGCGGTTTGAACCGCGACGGTGATGTCGTGCTACACGTGCCCAAGAATCACGCCGCGTCGGTCATTCATCAACAGCGCGCGGGCTGGCTGCGCGCTCGGGTTCTCAAACCCGAGCCAGATCAGCCAACCTACAGCGCCTCACCCACGATCAAGGGCCTGATCGCCTTCACCATTGGCGGC
>CAZRMD010000197.1:0-6112 GCA_964601135.1 uncultured Actinomycetes bacterium
GCGTCACGGTCATCGTCGCCTCCTTTGATGTATGAGCGATGCACATACTTTAGGTAAAGCTCCTCGAGGCTGGGGCGATCGATTCGCCACGATCGTCACGAAGGATTACCCCGACTTCGACGATGCTTCGTACCTCGATCGGCCCGGGGTGTTCAGGCTCAACCCGCTCGAAACGCGTCAGGGTCCACGCTCGGCATACGGCTTGACCGTGGACTCGACTGGAAGCGGATCGAGCGCATCTTCACCGGCGCTCACGCAACTGTGGTTGGGCGGTAAGCGCCGTCGATGGCGCTGAGGTGCGTGGAGCGCCGGAACTGGCCGGCTTCCGCGTGAACATGCTCGTCACCGACCTCTTGCGCTTATTCCTCGGAGCGGCTCCGCGCGATTCAAGCCGAGTGGGCCGCGCGGACGAACCGGCGAACCGGGCCCCCGGGCTCGAGAAGCTTCGGGCTTGGGCAGCTTAGACGACGTCGTGCTGGAGTCGGGTCGCCGGCGCTGCGACGGTGAGCACCCAGGCGCAGTCCACGACGACCAAGAATCGGTTGGCCCATCCGACCAGGCCGATGACTCCGTGGGGCAGGGTCTCCGGCGCCTGCGCCGGCAGGCTGCCTTCCACGTGCAGGAGGGTGACGGTCAGCAGCACCAGCGCGGCGACCAGCAACACCACGCTGATCCAGGAGAGGTTGGCGAGCACGAGGAGCCAGAATTTGACCCGCGCCCATCGGGGCAGCCGGCCGAGGCTGAGCGTGATGAGCATGGCCGCGACAGGCAGGCCGAGCATGCCCATCGCCCCGGCCAGGTTGTGCATGAAGTCGTGCCTGATGTCGAAGATCGACGCCAGGGCCTCGCCAACGCCGGCGATGACCAGGAACGCGAACCCGATCTTGGCACCGCGACGCCTGATTCGGGGCTGGATCGCGGCGGCCAGGGCGAACGTGCTCAAGGCCCACGAGGCGAACATCAGCGAGAGGACCCACCCGTAATGCCCGAGTGCGTATTCGCTGATCATGCGGTAAGACGGATCGAACTCCGGACTGAGGAATCGCAGGCTGACCAGCAGCCCGATCGTCAAGAACGCGGTCGCGATCGCGACCTGCGCCCACGGCACTTCGAGCCGTCCCGCTCCACTCGGCGACCTTTGAATGCTGTCCAGCATCTGCATCGAGCCTCCTGGCTAGCTTTTTCGGCGCCCGGTAGCGCCTCTCACCAGGAACGTCGAGGCTGGTCAACGATTCCGGACATCGCTTGCCCTCAGCCGAGCCGGGCCGCCCGGCCATACAGGAAACGCTGCTGCACGAGGTTGGTGGCCCGCTCCGCGGCCTCGAGGTAGGAAGCGCGCGCGCCTGCGCGGTCGCCGACCATTTCCAGCAGGTGGGCGCGGACCGCGTAGAGGCGGCGGTCGCCGGCGATGCGCTCATCGGCCTCAAGGGTGGTGAGCAGGTCGAGCGCTCTCACGGGGCCTTCAGCCATCGCCACCGCAACGGCCCGGTTCAGCGCCACCAACGGGTTGTCGGACAACTGCATCAGGAGGTCGTAGAGCGCAACGATCTGCGCCCAATCGGTGTCTGCTGCTGTCGGCGCTTCGTCATGAATCGCGGCGATCGCCGCCTGGAGCTGGTAGGGCCCGACCGGGCCACGCGGCAGCGCCGCCGTTATCAGCTTCACTCCTTCGGCGATCTGCGCCGCGTTCCACAGCGACCGGTCCTGCTCCTCCATGGGGATCAGTTCCCCGCCGGGCCCGGTCCGGGCCAAGCGTCGCGCATCCGTGAGCAACATCAGCGCCAGCAGGCCCGCGACCTCGGAATCGTCCGGAAGCAGCCCGTGGAGCAGGCGAGCCAGCCGGATCGCCTCGCCGGCCAGGTCAGTTCGATGGAGGTTGGGCCCGGAGGTGCTCGCGTAGCCCTCGTTGAAGACCAGGTACAGAACGTGGAGCACTGCGGCAAGGCCTTCCAGCCGTCGCGGACCCGAAGGCATCCGGAAGGGGATCCCGCTCTCTTTGATCGCCTGCTTGGCACGCGTGATCCGGCGGGTCATTGTCGCCTCCGGCACGATGAAGGCGCGCGCCACCTCCGCCGTCGTGAGGCCGCCAACCGCCCGCAGGGTGAGCGCTATCTGCGAGGCCGGGGACAGCGAGGGGTGGCAGCATAGTAAGAGCAGGATCAGGGTGTCGTCGCCATCCGAGGGAGGCGCATCAGCGGGCGGCGCCAGCCGCTCCTCGGGCAGGATCCACTGCGTCGCCGCGCTTTCCCGGCGCTCACGGGCCTGCTCGCTGCGCATTAGGTCGGTCAAGCGACGGGCGGCCACGGTGATCAACCATCCCCGCGGATTGGTGGGGATGCCCTCCTTCGGCCACTGCATGGCGGCAGCAAGCAACGCCTCCTGGGTCGCGTCCTCCGCCGCGTCGAAGTGACCGTAGCGGCGGACCAAGGCGCCGAGGACCTGCGGCGCCATCTCGCGGAGCAGGCCCTCGGTCTCGGTTTCCGGCATCAGACCTCCAGTTCGGCGCGCGACTCCATGATCGGGCGGACGTCGGCATGGGCCCGGGCGGTCACCTCCGGTGGGCCGGGCATCGCGCACAACCGAGCCGCGATCTCCGTCGCTCGGTCGAAGCTGTCGCACTCGACGATCCAGTAGCCGGCGAGGACTTCGGTGGTCTCCGCGAAGGGGCCGTCGGTCACAACAGGGACGCCCGCCTTGGTCTGCAGGCGGCGAGTGTGGACGGGCGCGGCGAGTCCGCGCGTCTCCACCAGCTCGCCGGATTCGGCAAGCTCTCGATTGAAGGTCTCCATGAAGGCGCCCATCGCGGCGAAGTCCTGTGGTGACCACGACGCGCTTTCGGCAGGCTTTCCAGCCATGGCGTCGTAGTCCTGTTGAGACGCGTAGGTCAGGATCATGTACTTCATCTCGTCTTCTCCTTGAATAGCACCTCGCCGGTGCCTTTTATCAGAGAGTCGGAGCAGATTGGCTAGACCGGACATCGGCGCTACGCATGGACGCCGCGGTAACGAAGGTCTGGGACTACCCCGAAGAAGACACCATCCGATCCAAGTCCGTTAGGGCCCGGTACGGTAGTCGAATGGCGTGCGCTCTCAGTCGTTTTCGACGGTGAACGCTTGATAACTGGCACCAGCAAAGCAGACCCGACGAGTAGTCAAGCAGGAGGGTTCGCAATCTCTCCCGTGCGCAAGCCATACCGCCGCAGGACGCCGACCGGCTGGGCTGGCGCGGTGCAGCGAGCCTGAACACGCCCGCCAGACTTTGCTGACCACAGTTTCCTTTCGTGAACTTCACGCTGCCCGGCGGCGGACCAGCCAAACAGTCACGGTAATGAGGATCAGGGACAGTGCGAACAGCCAGCCGCTCTCGATCCATTGGAAGGTCCAGAACCGGCTGACAGGCTGGTAAGTGGTCAATTGCGTTAGACCGTGCTGAATGAGGTACTGGACGGGGTCGCCGACGTCGGCCGGGGTCGCGGGCCCAGGTTGGAACAAGTTAGGGGTGATCACCCGGACGTCTATGGGAGCCAGCGTCTGGTTGATCATGTCCAGGCTAGCCGGCTTGCCGCTCTTGAACCACCCCTGGTTGATCACCCATGCGCCTGTAGGGACGTTTGGGTTGCTGGTGATCACTGGCGGCTCGTAGTTCGGCCGTAGGAACGCTCCGGTCACGAAGGCAAGCCCGGCCCATGCGGCGAGGGTGGCGAACATCGCGGGAACGACACGTCGGAGCAGGACGCCTGCCAAGAGGCCGATCGCGAACGCCGCCAGCGTCCAAGCGCTGAGGGCAACCCCGCTTAAGTCGAAGAGCGTCGGATACAGCGGGCCATTGTCATCTCCCGCACTGAAGATCGGCTGCACATACCAGGAGATCAGTGCGCTGAACCCCCCGGCGGCGATCATAATCGCGACCGCAAGCGGGGCCAGCTTGGCCATCGTCCACCGCGTCCGCTCGAAGCCCTGCGTCCACGCGTAGCGGAAGGTGCCCGTCTCGAACTCTCTGGCCAGAAGCGGGGCGCCGGCGAACGCTCCGATAAGCATCGGGATCGCCTGGAACACACCCAGGGTGATCCCAGTACCGGGTGCGTAGTTCTTCAAGAAGTCCATGGCAGCCTGCTGGCAGATACCTGAACCTGCTGGACGGCAGCGGGCGACGGCTGCGTACGCCGCATGCATCGGCAGACCAGTGATCAGCAGGTACGCGGCCGTCCCTCCGAGAAACGCGGCGACACCTACCATTACCTGTCGCTGCTGTCGCCAGGTGACCCAGGCCATTCTCCGCCATGACAGAGGTCGCAGCCTCGCACGTCGCGTGGGTTCTGCTGATAGGGTCAGCGCGGTCAATTCGAGACCTCCATCGAGTGTGCGGTCCTGGCGGCACCCGGCCCGGGCAGCCATGCGACTGCGGGCTCGCGCAAGTAAGCGAGGGTGAGTTCCTCCAAAGTCACCGGGTGAGCCTCCCAGCCTGGCGGGACCGCATCGGTCCTTCCATCTGTCCTGACCAGCAGGTTGGCCTGCGTCTCGCCGCGCTGCGCGTGGACGATGTTCGCTCGTCCCGAGAATGTCTCGGCCTCGCTGGCGGGGCCCGTGAGCACGCGATGACTGGCGAGCAGGTCCTCGACTGCGCCAGCCGCTTGGACGCGTCCATGCGATACGAGCACGAGGTAGTCGGCTACCCGCTCGAGCTCGGTCAACACGTGCGAGGACAACACGACCGAGACACCGTCGTCGACAACCGCGGTCATTACGGTGGCCATGAAGTCATGCCTGGCGAGGGGGTCGAGCATCGCCATAGGCTCATCGAGCACGAGCAGCTCCGGCCGCCTGGCCAGTGCCAGGGTCAGCGCGACCTGGGCCTGTTGCCCACCCGACATCTTGCCTGTCCTGCGCTCCAGCGGAATGCCCAGCTCGCCGAGTCGGGCTTTGGCGTAGACCTCGTCGAAGCGGCGATTCAGGTTGCGAGTCATGTGCACCATGTCCGCGGCGGACAGGTTCTTGTACAGCGGCGTGTCCTGGGCGACGAACGCTATGCCGTCGAGCGCCGGCCGCGACCCGGCGGGCTGGCCGTCGAGCACCGTGACGGTGCCCGCGCTCGGCTCCGCCAGCCCGACCACCAGGTTCAATAGGGTGGTCTTGCCAGCACCGTTGGGACCGACCAGAGCTACCACATGGCCCGCCGGAATCGCCACCGTGCACTCGCGCAGAGCCCAGGCAGTGCCGTATCGCTTGCCCAGGCCGCTCGTTTCGACGACGTTCATGCGACGCCCTTCGTTTTGCCGCTTGCCGCGCCGCGGTTTTCACGGAGATCCCGCAGCGCGCTGGTGACGAGCGCAACGATCCCGTCCTCGTCAAGCCCGGCCGCGTCGGCCGTGTCCAGCCAGGCGAGAAGGGAGCTGCGTAGTTCAGTCAGCTCGGGTAGAGCGACGCGGCTCAGGGTGGCCCGGATGTACGTGCCCTGGCCCGGCAGCCCTTCTGCCAGCCCCTTGGCCTCAAGGTGACGGTAGGCCTTGAGCACGGTGTTCGGATTGATAGCGAGCGAGGCGACCACATCCCTGACCTTGGGCAACTGGTCGCCTGGCTTGAGGTACCCAAGCCGAAGCGCGTGTTCGACCTGCTGGACAAGCTGCAAGTAGGTAGGGATGCCGGAGCCGGGGTCCAGCCGGAAAGCAATCGGCGATGCTGGTTGGGATGCGGCCGCCGAACCGGGCTGGCTGCCCATCCGAGGCGGTTGCTCTATTGTCATAGGACAATAGTACAGCGGACTGGTGGCACGGTCACGACTTTCGGCGGCCCGAGCCGGACGGAGGCGTGTACGGAAGACCTCTCGGTTTTGGTATTCAAGACGGCCTGTCGCGAACGCCGGCGACCGATTAACGGATGCTTCGGGACCGTGAGGACGCGGGTTCGAATCCCGCCGGGGCTACTTTCTCTCTCAGGCCTGCATCTCCCTCGGTCGAACTGTCTCTGGTCGCCACGCGGAACACGAGGTGCCGCATGGAAGAAGGCCGCGATCAGCTCGCGCCGAGTACGTGGATCGCCAGGGTTGAGGTGGCGAGTGACGGACCGCCCGCTCAGCCATATCGCTTGTGCTGGTTGAGGCTGAACCAGTTGCCGGA
>CAZRMD010000198.1:0-1114 GCA_964601135.1 uncultured Actinomycetes bacterium
CCTTCTGCCAGATGCCCTCGGCGCGCGCCTTGCGCAGCGAGAGGACGACGTTGCCGTCCTCGTTCTCCGGCTGCAGTACGAAGACTTTGATGTGGTCACCCGCGCGCAGGTCGGGAGCCCCGGTCTCACGCGTGCCCAGCTCACGGCTGGAAATTACGCCTTCTGATTTCGATCCAACGTCGACCAGCACTTCATCGGGATCGACCCGGACGACGACGCCGTCGATGATGTCGCCGTGGGCTATCCGCTTGCTGGACGAATCCTCCTGGTTGAGGAACTCCTCCATCGTCGCGGTTCCGTTTTGCGAGTCGGATGAGTCCTGAGAAAGCTCGAAATCAGACAATCCAGTAGGCCACCACCTTGTGTTATTGGAACTCGTTGGTCGTCAGGTTGTAGGCAGGAGCGCCGAGTCACCCCGAAGTATAACAATCGACCGGATGGGTCTTTCATACGAAGCGAGCGCAAAACCAAGTCGAACAGTTACCCACGGGGCGATGCTTGCATACACTAAAAGTAGACGTGTGGAACTGGCGTCGGGACAAGACAGCTTTCGCGATTTCCGGGGGCGGCGCGCGGGGGGCCACCCAGGTTGGCATGCTGCAAGCCCTGATCGAACGGGGTATCACCCCAGACTTCGTGGTGGGGGTTTCGATCGGAGCCTGGAATGGCGCCTGGATCGCCCACCGGCCGGACCTCGAGTGGGCGAAGAAGCTCGAGGACGTATGGCTGAAGGTCACGCGCCGCACGCTCGACATGGTCTGGTGGCACGCCGCCCGCAACATGGTCCGCCGCAGGGCGTCCCTCTACGAGGCCGGCGGCCTATCGCGCTTCGTCGCCCAGCACCTCCAGGTTCATAACTTCGAGGACCTCGCGGTGCCGTTGCATACCGTCGCCATCGACCTGACGATGGGCACCAAGGCCGTCTTTTCCCATGGCCCGCTAGCGCCGGCGGTGCTGGCGTCGTCGGCAATTCCCGGCGTGTTTCCACCCGTGGTCATCGGTGGTCACCAGCACGTCGACGGCGGGCTGGTCGATCCGACCGGGCTGGATACGGCGATCGAGCTGGGCGCGCGCCGCGTGTATGTCCTGGACTCGGGCTACGCCGGCCGGCTGC
>CAZRMD010000198.1:1124-6069 GCA_964601135.1 uncultured Actinomycetes bacterium
GACCACACCTTCCAGGTCGCGGCCCAGCACAGGACCCGTTGGACGATCCGGCTGATGGGTCGCAGCGTGGAAATCATCCACCTCCGCCCGGACGCCGGCTTCCTGCGGCATTCGATGGATTTTGGCGCCACCGAGGGCTACATCCGCGAGGGTTATCGCTTCGCCTCCGAGGTGCTCGAGACCCGCGCCCGGCGCGGGCGGATGCCCGAGCTGGCGCCGATCGCCGCTCCCGTCTACCATTAGCGGTCCTGATATCGAACCCCAAACGGATCACCTTAACGGTTGGCGCCGTCTGTCTCGCCGCGCTTCTGATCGGCCTGCTGATCGGCGCCCTCGTCAAGCTCCGCACACCGCGACCCGACGTCACGAAGCAGTCGGATCCTTGGTGCTGGTGATGCAAGGTCACCCGGAAGCTGCCCACGACATCGATCAGGACACTGCAGTCGCGGCCGCGCTACGGAGCATTTCGACCCAAGGTGCGGCGAACGGCGCCCCGGCAGTGCAGGGATACCACCTGACCAGCGCGTATCACGCCATTGGGCTCATGCGAGCCAGGACGATGGATGGTCGATCAGAGTCCGAGTTTGATCATCCGCAGGACGCCTGGGTTCTAGAGTATGCGGCGCCTCCGCAGCTGGGCTGGGCTCACGTGTCGGCGTTTGCGATCGTCGATGGCCGCAGCGGTAAGGTCATGTCGTTTAGCGAAGACAAGACGAACTAACCTTTCAGGCTGACCAGCACGATCACGCCGACCAGGATGATCAGCGTCAGCAGCACGCCAAGAATGTAGGGATGCCGCTCCCAGACGTTGAATGCGCCAGGGAATTCGCGTTGAAACTCGCGCCGTGAGACGGTTGGTGGAGCCTCATCGTAGCGGCTGCCAAACATCGTCGCGAGCCGTCCGACATCGCCTGGATCCCACAATCTGACAGAGAACGTAAACAGGCCGCGATGGTCCTGGCCGTACACCACGCCATACGTTGGGTCACCCGTCCGAGACATCGGCTGGCGCACCGTCCGGAACGCGATGCCGGCGATAGCTTGCAGCGGATACGTACGGCGGCCACCGAAGGCGCTGACCTTGATGATCTTCTCGTGATCGACCTCGATCCGGGCCCGGCTAAAGAAAACAACGTAGCCGGCGAGGACCAGCCCAAAGGTCACCCCAATCAGCACGAGAAACCAGGGCCCCTGCGATGGATCCTGCCAGATGCGGATGAGGCGAAGACCAAGGTAAGCAGCGGCCGCCAGGAGCGCTCCACCCAGCACCTTGCCGGTCTGGCCGACCGAAGGACGCATGACGAAGGGTACGCCTGGGCTGGGGCGGGCGGCCGGATTGAGACTCATTGGCTTCTTGATTCAGCCTAGCCCGGCAAGGGGCGACGATGGAAGTGTCCGCGTTCGCGAATGAACGCTTACCGGGCGACGCGGAAACTGAAGTCGAACGCCTTGATCGATTGAGTCAGCTGGCCGACGGAGATATAGTCGACACCCGCGAGCGCGTAAGCGCGCGCATTGTCGAGCCCAACCTTGCCGGTGATTTCGACTTTCGCCCGGCCCTGCACCAGCGCAATCGCCTGGCGGACCTGGCCCGGCGGAAAATTCTCCAGCAGCAAAACATTGACCTTCGCAACCAGCGCCTGCTCGAGCTCTTGCATGTTGGTGACCGTCAGCTCGATCCGTTTGCCGGCATGGGCCTTGCGCAGCTGCCGGACGATGTTCGGCACGCCATCGCTGAGAGCGAGATGGGCGTCGGTGACAACCAACCGCTCGGCCGGCCCCTTGACCTGCGTGATGCCGCCGCCCACCTCGACCGCGTACTTCTCCAAGAAGCCGAGACCGGGCGTCGTCGACCTGGTACTGACGATGCGGGTCTTGGTGCCCTTTACGGCGTTGGCGAATTTCGCGGTTTGGGACGCGATGCCCGAAAGATGCTGCAGGAAGTTGAGGGCGGTGCGCTCCGCTTTCAGGACGCTGACCGCGGGGCCCGACACCCGGGCTACCAGCTGGCCGCCGGTGAGCGCCATGCCATCGGTGGCGCGTGGCTCGAAGCTGATGTTCTTGTCGACCAGCTCGAAGACTCGCTTGAAGATGGGCAGCCCGGCGAGGACCCCTTCCTCGCCGGCAATCAGCTTGCCGCGGGCCTTGACCTTGCCCGGGAACAGCGCCTGCGTGGTCATCTCGCCGTCGCCGGCATCCTCCTCCAGGGCCTCCTTGATCAGTTTGTCCACGGCGCTCATCGGAAAGCGCATGGTGATGACGGGAGGCGCGGCGGGACGGGGCGCCGGTGCCGGCGCTGGTTGGGGGACGGGCGCCGGGCGCGGCGGCATGCCAGGTGGGCGGCCGGCCGTGCGCCAGGGCGACCCGAGACCGAGGATGGTGGGACGAGGGAACGGCATGATGGGCACGCCCGGAGGCAGCGGCGGCTGCACCGGCACCTGCGGCTGTGGCTGGGCTTGCTGCTGTTGCTGGGAGTCTGGCCGAGCTGGATCGGTGGGTGGCTGGCTACGCGGCGCCGGCGCGGCGCGATGGCTCGCCGGCTTGGCACCCGGTCGGGCAGCCAGGGCCCTCTTCCGAGCGACGGTGGCCGACTTCTGGGCTATCGAAGCCACTTTTGGGCGCGACGACTTGGCGCTCGGCTTGGCCTTCGCCTTTGAAGTTGTGATTCGCCCCTTCGCTTTCGAGCGCCTCTCCGAACTCAGATGCGCTCCGCTCCAAATACGACGTTATCGATCAATCTTGTTGATCCAAGTTTAACAGCGACCGCCAAAACACTGCCCGGCATGGCTCGCTCGGGACTACGGAGGGTGGTTTCGTCGACCACTGACAGGTAATCGATGGACAGATCTGGCGTCGCGGCCAAGACGTCGCGGGCAGCCGCCTCGAGTCGGATTGAATTGGTTTCGCCGCGGGCGAACAGCCTTGCCGCCTCGACGAGCGCCCGGTGGACGACGGGTGCCGCCTCCCGTTCAGCCGGGCTCAGGTAGGCGTTGCGAGAGCTCATCGCCAGCCCGTCGGGCTCCCGGACGGTGGGAACGGCCACGATTTTGATCGGGAGGCCGAAGTCGCGAACCAGCTGCCTTACCAGGACCGCTTGCTGGAAGTCCTTCTGACCAAAATAGGCGCGCTTCGGCTGGGTCAGATTGAAGAGCTTGAGCACCACCGTCAGCACGCCGGCGAAATGGCCGGGCCGGCTCTTCCCCTCCAGGACCTCGCCCAGCGGTCCCGGATCGACGGTGGTCTTGAAGGACGCCGGATAGATCTGGTCCACCGGCGGATGGAAGATGGCATCGACGCCGAGCGCCTCGAGTCGGGCGCGATCGGCCGCAAACGGCCGCGGATAGCGAGCGAAATCCTCCTGGGGCCCGAATTGCCTGGGATTGACGAAAATGCTGGCGACCACCCGCCGGTTCTCGCCGCGGGCTCTCGAAACGAGGCTGTCGTGCCCCGCGTGCAACGCGCCCATCGTCGGCACGAAGCCAATGTCCTCGCCTGCATGGCGCCAGGCGAGGGCCAGGTCCTGCATGGCCATCGCCGAATCGATGACGATCGTCGGATTAGCGGACCGAGTATTCGTGCTCAGGGCTGGGGAAGGCGCCGGCCCGCACGTCCTGATCGAACTGGCGAGCGGCGGCCTCAATCGCCTCGCCCAGCTGTGCGTACTGGCGCACGAATTTCGCGACGTGATCCGCGTTGAGTCCCAGGACATCCTGGATCACCAGCACCTGGGCGTCGCAGTGTGGCCCGGCACCGATGCCGATCGTGGGAACGGTCAGGGCTTCCGTCACCCGCTGGCCGAGCGGACTCGGGATACCTTCGAGAACGACCGCGAAAGCGCCGGCTTCTTCGAGTGTTCTGGCGTCGTTGAGAATCTGCTCCGCCGCTTCGTCGCTACGTCCTTGGACCCGATAACCGCCGAACTGGTTGACGAAGGTCGGGGTCAGGCCGAGGTGGGCCATCACCGGGATGCCCATCGCCGTCAGGGTCTTCGTGTACCCGATGACCCGTCCGCCGCCTTCCATCTTCACCGCCTGAACCCGCGCGTCCTGCAAAAACCGACCGGCATTCCGGATGGCGTCCTCCTCCGATGCGTGATAGGCCATGAAGGGAAGATCGCCGACGATCAACGCATTCGGCGCGCCGCGCACGACCGCAGATGCATGACGGATCATGTCGTCCATCGTCACGCTCAGCGTGTCGGGGTACCCGAGCATCGTCATTCCCAGGCTGTCGCCCACCAGCAGCACGGGAATGCCGGCGCGGTCGAGCCAGGTCGCGGTCGTGTAATCGTAGGCGGTGAGCATCGTGAACTTATGGCGCTCGGACTTCCATTTGCGAAGGTCACGGACGGTGGTGGCCATCAGGCTGCCTCCTCCTTGTTTTTGCGGACGAGCAACTTGGTTCGATCGGCCAGCAGCTGGTATAGGCGTTGTGCTTCCGGGTCATGGCTCAACGCGGCGAGATGCTTTGCGATGGTGCCCTCGTCGCCACGCGCGGCGGGACCGGTGACGGCATCGGCCGGTACGAGGTCGCGAAGGTTGTTCACCGCTCCGGCGAGCAGCGTGGTCATCCCTGGTCGCGCTGTCGCCTCATCGAGGCCGGCGTCGGTCGCCAGCGCGATGGCCTCGGCGAGCAGCGTCATCGGATAGTTGGCGGCAAAGACCGCGGCCGCGTGATAAACCGCCCGATCGACGCCCGCCAGATCGAAGGGATGCCCCTGCAGGTCGACGGTCAGCTGTTGGAGCTGCGTGCGTAGCGACTCATCAGCGTCGATCCCGAAGTATGTGCCGGCGACGTTCTGCACCGCCTGCGGACCGCGCCGGAAGGTCTGCAGCGGATGAAAGACGCCGATGCGCAGGCTGCCGAGGTGCGCCAGGGGCTGCAGGGCAGCGCGGTCCTGCGCCCCGCTCAGGTGGACCGCCGCTTTTCCAGCCGACGAGCAGAG
>CAZRMD010000199.1:0-1974 GCA_964601135.1 uncultured Actinomycetes bacterium
AAGTCAGGAAAGAAGTTGGAGTCGCCAAGAACCCAGCTCTTGGTTCCGAGGAACTCGAGCATGGTCGAGGGCGGTGCCGTGTAGCCGGGCGCGCCCTTCACTGGACGAGGGTTGTCGATGTCGTCAATTGGTCGGCTCTGAACGATGTGGAAGCTGCCCTGATCGGCCTTTAGAACGCTGATGGAGCCGATGAACCCGCCGCCCGGGCGCAGCTCGGCAGGATCGACTTGCAGCATCAGATACGTGCGCGGACCGTTTCCGCCAAGAATCTCGGTCAGGGCCGGGAAAAGGCTAGCAAGATCGTCCAGTCCGTTGATGCCGCTCTGGATCGTTGTGCGGGCGCTTTCGAGCTGCGAGCGTTCTGACGGCGGAAGCACCGATGCATCGACAAGGGCGACCGCCTGTTGCGCTTGGACCAGGCTCTGGCGCACCTTGCTCACGTCAGGCTGCACGGCCTTAAGGAGGTTGAGCACTCGCTGCCCGCCGCTGCCCTCGATGCCGTCGGTCTTGACCAGCTTGAGATCGAGGTCCGCCGCGTCGTTCGACGCGTCGCTGAGGGCGACTCCCATTTGAGCGAGGCCGTCCACCGCGCGGACGCGAGTTTTGACGTACCTGTCGAGGTACGGGACGTTGCCGGTCTTCCGGATATAGGGATCATTGCCGGCCGTTGCCTCTGCTGCCAAGAAACGGCTCCGCGCTGTTGTGAAGTGGTGCTTGGCAGACGCGACCAGATTAGAGTCCCTGCTGGATGTCGCCTTTTTGAGGTCGGCCCTCCCGGCCTCCAGCTCCGCTTGCCCGGACTGGAAGTCGGTCTTGATCTTCGACTCGAGCTGCGTGGCGTAGCCGCGGAAGTAGAAGTAGGTGGCCGTGCCAGAGCCGACGCCGAGCAGGACAAGCACCACAAGCGCACCCGCTATGAACCGCGTCGCCAGTCGCGGCCGATGCGGCGACGTGCCGCGACGTCGTCGGGATCCCGCTTGGGCGCTGGCGCGTGGGCGCACCCCGAGGGGAGCATCCGCAACCGGATTAGAGTCGGCCGGCGGTCGAGGCGACTGTTCTGGGATGGCGAATCGGAGCTGCTTCTGCGGCTCGCCCCTGAGCACGGCCGGAGTCTAGCAGCCGGTGCTGAGACCATCCCGGGCGTGGCAACCCCCGGTTAGTTCCGTATAAACTCTCCCCGCCCCGCGGGGGCTCCCTTCTAAACATGTCTGACCTGGATCACCTGCCGGCTGCTTCCGTGCGTCTGCGAGTTGGGGTGGTGGGACTTGGCACCATTGGTGCCGAGGAGCTGAGCCTCTGGAACCGGGCCGGCCACCCGACGATCGGCTTCGACGTCTCAAGCGAGCGTGTGAAGTCCCTGCGTGCCAGCGCAAGCGAGAACGCGATCGTCAGTGACCGGTTCAGCGAGCTCGCGGATGCGGACGTTCTTGTCCTCTGCCTCCCGAACCTGCTGCCGGATGGCACAGTCGGGATGGACGCGTTCGAAATTTTCGCCCGCAGCTACGTGAAGCTGCCTTCGCGACGCCGATTGATCGTCGTCGCAAGCACGGTGCCGATCGGGTTCACAGAGAGGTTCGCCGCGATCATCGGAGAAACCAGCGGGCGGATCGTCCATGTGCCGGAGCGTTTCGACCCCGGACGCGGAACCGAACTCGGAGAGATTCCGCGCGTAGTCGGCGGTCTTAGCGAGCAGGCGGTCGGACTGGCGTGCGAGCTCTACGGCGCGGCCGGAGTTGAAACGCATCCAGTAGCGCGGGTCGAGATCGCTGAGGCGTCGAAGCTGCTCGAAAACACCTTCCGGTTGGTGAACATCTCGTTCATCAACGAGTTCGCCGAGCTGTGCCGCCGCCTCGGCATCGCGGCGGCGGACGTCGTCGATGCGGCGGCAACCAAACCCTTCGCCTTTATGGCGCATTACCCAGGCCCCGGCGCCGGCGGTACATGCATACCGACCATGCCGAGGTTCTTGCTTCA
>CAZRMD010000199.1:2074-6062 GCA_964601135.1 uncultured Actinomycetes bacterium
GGATCGGTCGAAACGGAGAGCGCAGCCATCAGGCTCGCGTGATCGTGGGACGCTGGGCGCCGCTTCTCCTCGGCCTCCTGTTCCCGTTCCTGAGCGCCGCTCCGGCCGCCGCCGACTCCCCCCTCAACCGGGTGCGCCACGTCGTGGTAATCGCGCAGGAGGGCTGGAGCTACGACTCGCTGCTCGGTTCCTTCGGCGCCGAGGACTCGAGGGATGCCGCCGCGAGTGTCGCTCCCTCCATATCCCAAGTCGACGCCGCCGGCGACCGGATTTGGGCGGAACCGGGTCCCATGGACATGGTTGCGCACCAGCCTGACAAGCGCTTCCCCTCACTATCGGCACCGGTTCCGTTCTCGCTCGAGAACTATGTCAAAAGCGATCAACGGACCCAGGCGATCGCACAGGGATTCCAGCGTGAACAGGCCGCGGTCGACGGCGGACGGATGGATCGCTTCGTTTCGGAAGGCGATGCGGGCTATTTGCCAATGGGGCGATTCGACGCCACAACCATGCCCGGCTTTGGCCTAGGCGTCCGCTACACCGTCGCGGATCGCTTTTTTCACGCGGCCTACGGCGGCACGATGCTCAATCACCTCTGGCTGATTTGCGGCTGCACCCCCACGTGGGATTCAGCGCCGCCCGAGCTCAGGTCGGGCGCGGACCCCGCGGTCTTGCCTGACGGCAACGTCGTCAACGACGTCTACTCGGCCGGCGCCCCGCATCCGGCCGGTGTGCCACTCATGCCGGCGCTGCCCAATCCGACGATCGGCGATGCTCTTACGCACGCCGGGGTCAGCTGGGGCTGGTACTCGGGAGGATGGACGCGAGCCGAGGCGGGGGAGGCGGACCCGAGCTTTGTCTATCAGGCACAGCCCTTTGCGTATTTCGAGAGGTACGCGCCGGGCACGAGCGACCGCGCGCAGCATCTAAAGGACGAGGGTCAGTTCCTCGAGGCGGTGAAGAATCACGACCTGCCCTCGGTGTCGTTCGTGCAGCCTCTCGGCATCAGCGACGGGCATCCCGGATATGCGGACCTGATCACGGCGCAGCAGCACCTACTCGACCTGCTGACAGCGCTTCAGCGCAGCGACTATTGGCAGAGCACCGTGACGTTCATAGTTGGAGTGGATAACGGCGGGCACTGGGATCACGTTGCGCCACCTGTTATCGACCGATGGGGGCCGGGCACCCGAGTCCCGATGATCATCGTGTCGCCTCTGGCAAAGAAGGCGTATGTCGATCACTCGACGTATGACACGACGTCGATCGCCCGCTTCATCGAGCGTCGGTGGAACATCGCGCCACTTGGGGTGCGGGACGCGGCAGCCGGCGATCTGACCGGCACGCTGGACCTCTACGAGGGCTACACGCCCATCTACGGCACTACAGCCTTTGGAACGTGGCTGGCGTCGGGCCTGCTAGCCTTGCTCGCTGGGAGCTGGCTGGTGCTCAGGCGCCGCCGATGAGGTTTTGGATCTTCAACCACTACGCGGACCCGGCTGACGGTCTGGCCACGCGCAGTTTCGACATCGCTCGGCGGCTGGTCGAGCGTGGGCATCCAACCACAATCTTCGTTTCCAACTTCAGCCACTACACGTTTCGCCCCCAGCGATCGATTGGCGGGTTCAGGCTGTGGCGGAGCGAGGTGATCGACGGTGTTCGCTTCGTGTGGATCCGCTGCCCGGGTTACCGAGGTAACGATCTGCGCCGCGTTCTCAACATGCTCGCCTACACTGTCGGCGCGCTTCTGGCGGCGGGCCTGCTGCGCGAGCGGCCGGACGTCGTCTTAGGTGTCTCGGTGCACCCGCTCGCTGCGCTCGCCGGCTGGATGGTCGCCAAGCTGCGAGGCGGATGCTTCCTCTTCGAGGTCACAGACCTCTGGCCGGAGACCCTGATCCAGTTCGGCATGATCCGGCGACAGGGACTCGCTGCGAGGGCGATGTTGAGGCTCGAGCGCTTCCTCTTTCAACGGGCGGAGCGAATCGTGATGCTCTGGCGGCACACGGACGCCTATGTGGCGGACAAGGGCGTCGACCCAGCGAAAATCCTCTGGGTTCCGCACGGCGTCGAGCTGGAGCGTTACAGCGACCTACCGCCGTACGACGGTGCGCCCATTCGTCCGTTCCGAGTTCTGTTCCTCGGCGGGTTCGCGGCGGCCAATTCGATCGGGACCATCGTTGAAGCGGCAGAGGTTCTCCAGCGGCGGGAACGCGACGACATCTCGCTGCTGCTCCAAGGCTCAGGACAGGAGAAGGACGAAATAGTGAGGCGCGCGCGTCAACTCGGGTTGAGGAACGTGAAGTTTCCGCCGCCCGTTCCCAAGGCGCGAATCGCCGAGGCGATGGCAGCCGCGGACGCCTTCATCTACGGACTTCAGGACCTTCCCTTGTATCAATTCGGAATCAGCCTTAACAAGCTCACTGACTACCTGGCCGGAGCACGCCCGATAATCTTTTTTGGCCGCAGCTCATACGACCCTGTCCGAGATGCAAGAGCAGGCATCAGCGTGCCTCCCGGCGACCCTGAGGGCCTCGCATCGGCCATCGAGCAGCTGGCCGATCTGACACCCCAAGAGCGCGTTGCCATGGGCTGTCGCGGGCGCCAGTACCTGGTCGAGAACCACAACATTCCGGTCCTCGCCGAACGGCTCTTGGAAGCGGTGGGCGCATGAGGCGCGACTACGTGACGACCTTCCTGACTGAAGGCGCAGTGATCGCCAGCTACTTGCTCGTGTTCAGGCTGGTGGCTCAGCATTTGGGGAGCACCGGCTTCGGCGAGTACGCCGTGGCGAGGCGGACACTCTCGTTCCTCTCTCCGCTGGCGGTGCTCGGCCTCGACGTCGCGATCGCTCGCTACGTCGCCTATGCGATCGGTCGCCGGCGCGACTACGGCGCGTACGTGCCGGCCGCGTTGATTCTGATGGCGGTCGCGATTACGGTCCTGGGCGCCGTGATGCTGATCTTCCAGCGGTCACTTGCCGCTTTTTTCTTCGGCTCCGACAACTTCAGCGAGCTGATCCCGCCACTGGTTGTCCTCCTCATCGGCGCTGACGTCCAGGTAATCGCATATGGATATTTGCGCGGACGGATTCTGGTCCGGCGAGCGAACCTGCTCATGGGAATCAACCAGGCCTTGGTCCCACTGGCAGCGGTCGTCGCCGGCGGAGACTCGGTGCCGCGAATCCTTTACCTGATCGGCGCCGGCTGGTTTGTGTTCGGTGCGGTCGCGCTCATGGCACATCGCAAGACAGTTCGGGGCGTATGGGGCCGGGTAAAGGAGCTCAGCGCTTTTGGCGTGCAGCGAGTGCCAGGCGACATCTTCCAGTTCGCGCTCTTCTCCGGACCGGCCGTCGTCGTCGCGCACGAAGCAGACATTCGAGTGGCCGGGCTGACGGCATTCGGCATCGCCGCGCTCGGCATGGTCGGGTCCGTGCTCAGCCCAATCAGCTTCATCCTGCTGCCCACCGCCTCCCGCGGCTTTGCCGACGGATCGGTGGAGGAGGTGCGCCGGCATTCGGTGGCAATTGCGCGCGGCGTCATGGTGATGCTCATTGTCGGCGTCGTCACGACCGAGGTCTTTGCTGAGCCGCTCGTCGTCGCGTACCTCGGTCCACGCTTCGCCGAAGGCGCAAACATCCTTCGGATGCTCGTGACCGCCGCTTTTCCGTGGGGCTTCTACATCTCGATGAAGAGCCTGATCGATGCTCACCATGAGCGCGCCGTGAACGCCCTAAATATGGCCATCGCCTTCGCGATCTTCTGTCTGCTCACCGGCATTGCGTGGCTCATGTCGCGTGCCCCGCTTGGCGTCATCTTGGCGTTCGTGATCAGCCTCTACGTCCTCGCGGCGCTGACGTTGATGGAGGTCCGGAAGGTGATCTCGACTCCGATCAACACAGCAGAGAGGGAGCCGGCGGTGGAGGATCAACCGGTGCCAGTCGGCCGGGAGGCTGTGAACGATGCCTGACGTCCTCTTCTACGCCACGACC
>CAZRMD010000200.1:0-6021 GCA_964601135.1 uncultured Actinomycetes bacterium
GGCACGCGGCTCGGGCTCCTGGCCGCTGTCCTCTGCTGCGGCAGTCTGGTCGCGGTTTTCCTATCGGACGTCCTGACTCCAGCCGACGTCTTCCTCAGCTCGCTGGCCCTCTTCCCCATCCTTTTTGCTGTCTGGACGCTATCGACCGTACCGGCTGTGTTCATCACGGTGCTGGCCGGCGGGTTACTCAGCCTCGAGGTCCTGCTGGGCTCGGCTAACGACATCACAGTCGCTGCCGAGGTCACGGCATACGCCATCCTGGCCATCTTCACCCGGCTGTACGCCCGTTGGATCGTCCTCTCCCCTCCGGTGCCGACTCTGGCAACGCCGAGGCGCCTCGACGTCCTGACCCGGCGTGAGCGCGAAGTGATCGTCCTGGCAGCGGCTGGCCGGACGGCACCAGAGATCGCCGACCTGCTTCATATCGGCGAGCGGACAGTGGAAACCCACCTGGCGAACGCCTATCCCAAGCTGGGCGTTCGGTCGAAGCTGGAACTCGTCAAGCAGGCCTCCACCCTGGGCGTGTGACGCAGTACGGAGCTGGCCCTCCGTACAGAATTCCGTACAGATGCCGAAGATATCCTCTCGCCAACCCGTTAGCGTTGCGACCATGCGTCAGGTCCAGGTGTTCCGGCTGCTCAACGCCAAGGCCGAACTGTATGCCCTGGGCGACCTGACCGAGCCGGTTCGGCAGTTCGAGCCCATCGGGTCCGAGTTCTTCCCCACGGTCGATGCGGCTGTCGAGTACGCCAAGGGTCTCGGCTGGCAGGTGCTCCGGATCGAGTCCTAGCTCGTCAGGGACGGACGACGACCGGCGTCGCATCCCGAACCAGCCAGCGAAAGGCGATAAACCAGAAGGTAAAGAGCCAGGCCACCGTCAGGAGCGTGCCGCCGTAGTCATGGAACAGAACGGCAGGCAGGTAACCGGCGGCGGCGGCCAGCATGCACACGATGGCGATCCGGGTGATGTTGATGAGCAGGGTACCCGTGATGCCGAAGACGATCACCTCCAGCCGTGAGCCAAGCGTCATCTGGCCGCGGAGTCCAACCACCAGGCTGATCCCGAGCAAGACCAGGCTCTGCCAGCCGACGCAGTTCCACGAAATGAAGAGCGTTTGCGGGGCGCCTGCTGAATTCCAGACCACCAGCTGATTGCCCGCGGCAGCGGCATGGATCCCGAACAGCCCGAGGACGAACACGGTGACTCGCACCTCGGCAGGCACGATGATCTGCAGCGGGGCGGCGATGCCCAGGCGCATGCCCAACGCCGTCAGGACGTCGTCAAACGTCGAGACGAACGGCAGGATCACGAGAACGACCGCCGTCAGGGCCATGAGCATCGCGAACACCGGGGTCGTCCGTGACTGGCTCATCGAATCCTCGCAGTGACGCGGGGCTTGCGCCGCCAGATCAGTCGCTGCATTGCCAGCGGGATCAGAATGACGAGACCGATCAGGGGACTACCGTGCTCGGGCACGACTATCGAGGGCGTCGTGATCGATGTCTGCTGATTGTTGCTGTCGTAGCGAAGGTCGAGACCGCCTTTGCTAATGGCGATGACCGTGATCTGCCAGCAGAGGTAGGAGCTGGCCGGCAGGATGACAGCCGGCATGCTGGTCGATGTGGACGATCCACTGCCGTTGACCAGCGAGGTTGTCCAGGAGGCAATCGGGACGATCGCCGTGCAGGAGGCGGTTGGGCTGTACCCGAAGGTGAGCACTGCGGTCACATTGGAACCGCCTTCACCTGACGTCCAGTAGGTGAAGGTGTAACTACCCGCCGGGATGGTCTGGCCGGTGTACGAGAACGTGGTCGCCCAGGTCTGCGTCGCGCCAACGGTATCCATCTGGAAATGCGCGGGTGAGCCGTTCGACGATGAGTTGTTGTCGATGGTGTAGGCGCCGTTTGGATCGTGGAGGTAGTACGTGTTGGCGGCCAGCACGGTCGGCGCGGTTGCAGCGCCCAAACCGAGGATGGTCAAGACCAGGATGGGGGCCGCGATGCACACCAGGCGGAAGCTCCGGTTGGGCCGGCCGGGATTGCTGGGGCGCTGGGGTCCAGCCGGCAGCATGCTCGGCCGAGGCTTGAGCCACCGCTTCAGGCTCTTCTTCTGTGGCAGGTGTTCGATGTGATCCGTGATCCGTCCCGTCTTCGGCGTGCGGAACCATGGCCCTTCCTTCTTTTCGAACAGCCCCTTGACCGAGGCCCAGGCCTGGAAGGGCACCAGGAGAAACGACAGGGCCACCGCACCGAGGACGCCGTTGTAGTCCTTTCGCGGTGAGCCCTCCAGCAGCAGGCCGCCGAGGTTCATCAGCGGCAGCGAGAACAGGTTCGTGAAGAGCAGGGACCAGCCCAACAGGGCCGTCCATTCGGGGATGTGCACCCGCAGGACGAGCTCGGACACCAGCCAGGCGCCGGAGCCCAGCATGAACAGCGCGGCCTGCAAATAGTAGAGGCCGTAGTACAGGAACTCGGCCTTCTCCATCAAGCCCAGGTGCCGCGACCCGACTATCGTCAGGAACCACTTGTTGACGTTGTAGCTGTGCCCTTCGGCCCAACGCATCCGCTGGCGGGCCAGCCGTCCAAACGTGGCGACGCACTCTGCGGGGGTTTCCGCGTACGGCGTATAGACGACCTTGTAACCCTTGGCGTACATGCGAAGGGTGAGTTCCCAGTCTTCGGTAAGGCTGCGGCCCCAGCCGAGCTCTTTCAGGAGTCCGGCCCGGATCATGTAGGCGGTGCCGGCGATCATCTTCATCGAGCCCAGCACTTGCTGGAAGGGACGCTCCACCATGTAGCTGCCGGCGTACTCGGTGCGCACGGCCGCGGTGAGCCAGCTCTCGCTCTTGTTCAAGACGTGCCACTGGTAGCTCTGCACCGCGCCGATTTCGCGGATGGGTTGCGGTGGTTGGCCACCGTTGGTATAGAAGTGATAGAGCAGGTCGTTCAGGACGTCGGGAAAGGGCACGGCATCGGCGTCGAAGATGGCGACATACTCCGCGCGCGGATCCATAGCGCGAAGCGCGTGGGTTAGCGCGCCACCTTTGAATCCATCGCGCGTATCCCGATGAATGATCTTGAAGCGCTCGACTTTGGTCCACGGTTCGAGGACTTCCATCGAACCATCGGTCGAGTCGTCGACCAGGATGACTTCGTAGTTCGAGTAATTCAGGTTTGAGCAGGCTTCGAGCAGGCGGCCGACGACCCGCTTCTCGTTGTAGGTCGCGATGTGGATGGAGATGAACGGCTCATAGCCGAGGTCGAAGCGACCCCTCCGCTCCCAGGCTGGATGTAAGTTTCCGTCTAGTCCCCGCTGCGTGATCCGCTCCAGGCCGTTTCGGCCTTCCTTGAGCGTCGCGTCGCTCTTACGACCGGGCCCGAAGAACGCCAGCAACAGCATCGTCGCGGTGGCGAGGTAGTACTTGAGCGAGTAGGCGAAGAAGAAGGCGCCCATGCCGAGGGCCACCAGCGCCAATTCCAGCCCGAGCCATTCCAGGAGGCTGGCGTTGCCGGCGCGGGCCAGTGCAATGCCCGCCGAGGTGCCGCGAACGATGGCAAAGATTGGCAGCGCGGCGATGAAGATCGAGGTGAAGACCAGGAAACCGATCAGGATGGACCACCAGCGCTCGCCGGCGGAGCGAGGGTTGCGTGCCGGCGGCGTGTCGCCTGGGTCGGAATCGGGCTGCGGGCGCCGAAGGGCCATCCCCATGGCGCTCACGCTATTTCCACCGAATTACGGGCTTTCTAGCGCCCGTTCGTTTCATGCAACCGCTTTGTTACGAGCTTGTGTACAGGCGCAACGCGCAAGGCCCGTTGCTGGCATATGGCGCGGCAAGGCGGCAGCTGGCGGCCGGGCGATGCCCAGCTCGGGTGGATCATCGAAAACCGGATCGACGAGGCCTACGTGCTGTCCTGGCCCGGCCCGCTCGAGATCTACGTGCCGGTCCATGACACGGGTGGCTTCGATCGCGCCCGGTCGCCTATGGGCAGTTATGACTTTCGACTCGACCAGATCAAGGGCACGGACAGCCTGCACTCAGGCAATCAGATCAGGATCTCGTTCGATGCGCCGGCGCTCCATCCGCGAAAAGATCTCGATTTCACGTTCGTCTACTACGACCTGCCCACCCGCGAGGTACATGACCCGCTGTGGAAGGTGCCTAGCGTGGAACTCGACCGGGTTTGCGACCGCGACGCCGGTCACCGCAACATCATTTATCACTTCGTGGCCAATCGATCGGGCTCCGCCCGTGATCGGGCGGCGAAATATCAGATCGGTCTCAACGAGCTCGCCGGCAGCCGCGGCTGGTCAGTCCTTCCTGCATCTCCCTCCCCCTCAGTTTCTCGGCAACCCATCGAGGCCAACACATTCTTCCTGCGCCACTTCGACGCCGCCTTCTTAGAGGCGGCGACCGGCGACGAGGTGCTGATGTCCGCGCAGCCCGAGTCGTTCGACCGGCACCGGTTGGCTTTTTCCAAGTCGACGGGTCGCTGGGCATCGCTCGCCGTCCATGGCGGCACGATTGCCAGCGCGACCGACCTTATCCAGGCGAACATTCATCGGGCGACCTTTTCCCCTCACCGATGCCACTACATCCTGATCCAGCACTACGAGGGTCGGCGGCACGAGTGGTACCCATGGAGTTGGTTGATTCGCTCGACCGACTTCGTAAACCTAGCTCGAGAATCAGGACCCTATCTGCTGTTTACCACCACGCTGAATCCCGAGCACGTCAATCGGTGGACGCCCTTTCGGACTCCGACCGCCGACGTCGCAAGCGTGTTTCTGGCGGCCCTGCACCAGGGCGCGGGACGGAAGGCCGCATGATTTCACCAAAGCCGGAACAGCCGGCTGATGTCTATCAATTGATCCGCCAGACGATCGAGCGGTTATTTCTCTGGCGCAAGCTGAGCTTTCGGCTCAGGTGACCCAGGAAGCGGGTGCGGACACCAAAGCTGTTGGTTTGGCCGCAATTGCCGGTGCACTCGTGACGGCTATCGTGGCCACCCGAAACGCTGTAGGGCCATTCTGGTGGATTCCATTTGCCGGGTTCCTGTTTGCAGCGATTTTTGCCATGCTGTCGCTCTTTACCGATCCCCTCAAGACGGGACCACTCTTGCGGGAGTTTTACGACGGGATTAAGACCGATCCACAGGAAGTGGCAAAAGGGAAGGCGATTGAAGATCTGTTTTCGGACCTTGACGACAATCGGGCGGTTCTTGCGGTTAAGCAGGGACTGTTGAAAATCACAATTGGGTTCTTCGCTGCAACCCTGGTAATCTCGATACCCTTGTTACTCGCAACATCTCACGGGTAGAATCGTTATATGGCTGTGCAGTCGCCGGAGAAAGCTGACGTCTCGAAGGCAAAGGGAGCCCCTTTGCCCGACTTGCACATCTCCGGCCGACGCCAAGAACAGATTGAAGTCGGTTTGGTGCCTATCCCAGCGGGCGTTAAGTCGCTACTGTATAGGCTCTTCGCTGGCCCTTCTGGCCGAAAGGTTCGACCGTCCTCGTAGATCTGTTTCTGCGGGCGAATCCCACGCCTCGGCACCGATTGTCACTTACCGGCGTCCCGTATCTGGCATGCAATTGATGACCGCGCACCCCTTCTCGTTGTAGCACCGCCCGGGCGCGCAACGCGGACCACTCAGGCCCGGTGGGCTGCGGCGCCCCCGGCACCCCGCTTACTGCTGCTTCCTTCCGGACCTGACAGGGTTCACGGAACCAGGTCGCGCAGGACCAGGCCATCAACGCAGTCGCACGAAACGCCGCTCCGGACAGCGCACCCCTCAAAGGGGAATTCGACCCCGCTGTAGCGGATTGCGGGTACAGGGCACCGCTAACTCCCCGTCTAGCGCGATCAGCGATATCTTACCCACGCTTCACCCGAGATTTCCCTGAGCGACCCCACGCTCAGCGGAAAAGAAAGGGCCGCCCTGGTTAGAGCGGCCCTATGGGGGTCGTAGAAATCCAGGCTAGTGCTGGTTTGTGGCGCTCGCGTAGTACACGACGCAGCCG
>CAZRMD010000201.1:0-3721 GCA_964601135.1 uncultured Actinomycetes bacterium
TCGGCCTTCCAGTCCAGCCAGGCTCCGCAAGGCGAGAGTGTCGGCTCAGCTGGTGGTTCGGCCTTCCAGTCCAGCCAGGCACCGCAGGGTGAGAGCGTCGGGTCGGCCGGTGGTTCGGCCTTCCAGTCCAGCCAGGCACCGCAGGGTGAGAGCGTGGGGTCTGCTGGTGGTTCGGCCTTCCAGTCCAGCCAGGCACCCCAGGGCGAGAGCGTGGGGTCGGCCGGTGGCTCGGCGTTCCAGTCCAGCCAAGCACCGCAGGGCGAGAGCGTGGGCTCCGCGGGTGGCTCGGCCTTCCAGTCCAGCCAGGCACCGCAGGGTGAAAGCGTTGGTTCGGCCGGTGGCTCGGCCTTCCAGTCCAGCCAGGCACCACAGGGTGAGAGCCTGGGGTCGGCCGGTGGCTCGGCGATTCAGTCCTCAGGCGCGCCGCAAGGCGAGAGCGTGGGCTCGGCAGGTGGTTCAGTGGTTCAGTCTTCGGGCGCGCCGCAAGGCGAGAGCGTGGGGTCGGCCGGCGGTTCGGCCTTCCAGTCCACCAATGCGCCGCAAGGCGAGAGCCTTGGCTCGGCGGGCGGCTCTGCAGTCCACTCGACCGGCGCTGCGGCAGGCGGGGCAGGCGCTGGCACGCAGGGTGGCGGTGCGGCTGCTGCCGGTGCGGCTCAACTCGCGACGACTGGTGGCGGTCCGGTCGCAGCTCACAGCTCGAGCACTCCGTTGGCAGCCGAGACGATCCTGGGCGGAATGCTGGCGCTTCTCGGAGTGGCCCTGCTCAAACCGCGCGAGATCATCAAGCGGCTGGTCCGCTAACGACGAAAGGAACCGTCGGGCTGCCACCGCGGCCCGGCGGTTTTCTTTTGGCCATTCAGCCGTGGATTTCGAGCCCGAGAATGCGTAAGCTGTCAGTGCGGGAAGAGGAGCTTCAATGAGCGTGACGTACTCAACGATCCAATCAGCGAGCCACCCCGAGGCGATGGCCCAGCGCCTGGCGGAGCAAGTGATCGCTCCAGTGCTTCCATCGGTCCAGGTCAAGCGAGTGCGCACGAAGCACGGGAGACGGTTTGAAGCGCCTCGCGTTCTCTGGAACGTTTACGAAGCGGAGCTGGAGCTGCCCGGCGGCATCACGGTCCATCGTCTCTTCTGGACGAAAGCCTTCTTCGATGAGACGCTGTGCGAGCACTATCAGGCACGCGTCAAGCGTTTGCCGGAGGCTCATAACAGCAACCCGCTTGATCCGCGAGGATATGCGCACTTCTTCCCTGACATCCACTTATTCCTTTTCTTCTTTCCGACGGATCCCATCTTTCGCAAGTTGGGCACCATCTTCGATCCAGATGCAATGCGGCCACTTCTTGCTCCCCACTACGAGCGGCTCTACAAGGCGCCGATCAGCTCCCTCGAGGTCGCGCGCGTCAAGTACCTCCCGGAGGTGTCTGGCGTGGTCCGTTTCGAGGCGCAGATTGGTGACCAATCGCCAGCGTTGCTCTACGGCAAGGTTCAGCACAGCCGCCGCGGTCAAACCACCTACGACGTCATGTGCGCCCTCTGGAACCTGCCGTGGCGCCATAGCGGAGACCTGGTCCTCGCCGAACCGCTTGCCTACTATCCGGAACTGGACCTCTTGCTGCAGTCGGCGTTGCCCGGTGAGGAAATCGACAACGATCGTCATTCCGAGATGTTTATGGGGCAGGTGGAAGCGGCGGCCAAGGCGGCAGCGATCATCCATGATTCTCGGATCCAGGTCGGCGCGCCGCATACGGTCGATGTTGAAATCGGTCGCCTGACGAGCCGCCTCGACGAGTTCAAGATGTCATCGCCACGGGTCTACTTCATCCTTCGAGACCTGATCACCCAGATCAAGGCGATGGCGGACAAAATTCCGCCAGAATCACCCGTTCCGTCTCACGGCGACTTCAAGTACAACCAGTTCCTCTTCGACGGAAAGCACTATGGAATGATCGATGTCGAATATTTCGTCCAGGCGGAGCCGAGTTTCGACCTGGGGAAATATTGTGGGCACCTGGTTCCGGCGACGCCGAAGCACTGGTCGGATAGCGTGCAAGCGGATGTGGCTCGCCGGCTGTTTCTCGACACCTACTGCGCCATGCGTCCGGAATACCGGGGGGCGCGGTTCCCGATTTATGAGGCGCTCTCCCTCGCGACCCGGGCCCTGGTCGCCACCTGGTCGCAGATGAAGGGCTGGGAATACATGGCGGAAACGCTGGTCGCCCTCGGTTTCGAGCGCTTAAAAACCCGCTGGGGCGACTGACCGGCCGGACCAGCCCCCCTCCTAACGTCGGCGGTATAAGGTTTTATATAAGAGCCATTGACAGCCAAGCACGGTTGCGGCTACCGTACAAGCAGGAACTCTGCCATTTCCTAGTTGACAGACATTTACCGTTATGTCTAATTGCTTCACAGGGGTGGCAAGGAGGGAAACAAGCATGTCCGACGTATTTGTGGGGACGTACCGTAATCCGGCTTACGAGGACGACCGGGATACGCTGATCTCCAAAGCGAGCTGGCCGTTGCGCGTTTCCGGAATCGTTTTTGCAGGTTTATTGCTGATCGGCCGATCGGCGAGTTATGGCAACGTCACCTGGACGCCGGCTTTCCACGCGAATGCCACACCACTGGTGGTCATCGCCGGTGGTCAGAAGGCGCCGCCAATCCCGCCAAAACCGGTTCAAAACGATCCGGCGGCGATCAGCAAGCGGAGCGCCGCGGACGAGGTCGTCGCCTTTTCGCCGGGAAACGCTGACGATGAAGGTGATGGCCATAGCGGATCAGGCGGCGATGAGCATGGTGGATCCGGTGGCGGTGAGCATGGTGGGTCGGGCGGCGCCCATGGCGCAACCGGTGGCGGGCATACCAACACAGGCGCGGCGCACCATGAGGCGGGTGCTGGCGACCACAACGGCGACTCGAAGGGCGACACCCAAAGCCACATGCATACCGGCGCGAGCGGAAACGGCGCCGGTGGCGACGACAAGACCAAGACCCACCATAACGAGGCCCACGAATCCGCTGCCTCAGCGGGCGGCTCGGCGGTAGCGTCGACCGGAGCGGCCGTGGAGTCGCCGGGGTCCGCCGGTGGGTCGGCGGTGGCATCCACGGCCGGCGGTGAGTCACAGGGATCGGCCGGTGGGTCGGCGATGGCATCCACGGCTGGCGCCGGCGGTGAGTCGCAGGGATCGGCTGGTGGGTCGGCGGTGGCATCGACGGCCGGCGGTGAGTCGCAGGGATCGGCCGGTGGGTCGGCGATGGCATCCACGGCTGGCGCCGGTGGTGAGTCGCACGGATCGGCCGGTGGGTCGGCGGTGGCATCCACGGCCGGCGGTGAATCGCAGGGATCGGCCGGTGGGTCGGCGATGGCATCCACGGCTGGGGCCGGTGCTGAGTCGCAGGGATCCGCGGGTGGCTCGGCTGTAGCGTCGACTGTAGGAGGCGGCGAATCGCAGGGGTCGGCCGGTGGCTCCGCGGTGGCCTCCACGGAGGCTGGCGCCGAGTCGCAGGGATCAGCCGGTGGTTCCGCGGTGCACAGTACGGTTGCTGCTGAAACCACAGGGTCCGCGGGCGTGTCTGCCGTTCAGTCAACCGTTGCTGCAGGTGAAACGACCGGGTCAGTGGGCACGTCAGCCGCTCAGTCAACCGTTGCTGCGGGTGAAACGACCGGGTCAGTAGGCACCTCGGCGGTCCAGACCACAGTCGGCGGCGGTGGCGGTGCTGG
>CAZRMD010000201.1:3821-5923 GCA_964601135.1 uncultured Actinomycetes bacterium
GGTCAGTAGGCACCTCGGCGGTCCAGACCACAGTCGGCGGCGGTGGCGGTGCTGGTGGTGCTGGCGGCGCTGGCGGCGCTGGCGGTGCTGGCGGCGCTGGTGGCGCTGGTGGAACCACTGGTGGCGCTGGTGGAACCACTGGTGGCGGTACCACCAGCGGTGTCACTACTGGCGGCGCGGGGGCCGGAACAACTGGGGCGGCCGCAGGGACATTGGCGACAACGGGTGGTGGCGGTGCCGTGCTTGCCGCTGAGTCTGGTCTGGCCGGATTCCTGCTATTGCTCGGCTTCGCGCTGCTCAGGCCGCTGCGTTTTATTCGACGGCATATCCGCTAAGCGAGGCGAAGGAAACCGCCGGGGAACAAAATCCTCGGCGGTTTTGCTTTTCGTGGAAATGCATTCGATAGCATGAGCACGCGCCCCCATCGTCTAGCGGCCAGGACACGGCCCTTTCAAGGCCGGAACGGCGGTTCGATTCCGCCTGGGGGTACACGAGCCACCGGCTGATTCCGCGGCTCGTGCCCGCGCAGTTCAGTTAGCGGTACACGCCGTTGTGGCCGAGGCTGAAACGTCCGGGATTGGGGAAGTAGCACAGGCCATGTGGCTGGCCCCCCACCCGTATCGTGTGGACGAGCTTGCCGGAATCCGTATCGACGACATAGACCGAACCATTGAAGCGCCCAGTCGTCCAAAGCTCTCTGCCGTTTGGAGAGAGCTGGATCATGTCGGGGCTGCCGCCGATTTGCCAGGTGGCCACCACCGACCGGGAAGCGAAGTCGATGACCGAGATCGTCCCCTCGAGCCTGTTCGTCACGTAGAGCGACCTGGTATCCCGGGAGACGATGAGGCCATGCGCCCCACGCCCGGTCTTGATAAAGGCGACCTCCTTCATGGCGATTGGATCGATGACTGAAACCCCCTGTCGACCCTGATTGGCGACATAGAAGACCGAACCGTCAGGCGATAGTCTGACGTCAACCGGCAGGCCGCCGACCTGGACGAAATTCGTGATCGCCATCGTCAAGGTGTCGACTTTGACAAGAACCCCGGCGTATTCGGTGCTGGCGATCAGGTAGTTGCCGTCGGCCGAGAAGTCGAGGTGATCGATGCCCCGCCAGGGTATCGGGACGCTCCGAATCAGCTGGAAACTGTGCGGATCGCGAAAATCGAGACGGCGCAGTCGCTCCGCCACCACGATGGCTTTGGTGCCGTCAGGCGTGAAGTAGAGGTTATAGGGGTCTGGTACCGCAATCCGATTGAGGACCGTGGCGGTTCGCGGGTCGATTACGGAGAGCATGCCCGAGCCCTCGTCGTCGACGTAGAGGCGCTTGAGATCCCACGCTGGCGCGACATGGTGGGGGATCGCGCCGATTCGATAGTGGGCGACGACCCGGTAGGTGGCCGGGTCGATGACGTCGAGCGTGCCGCTGGCGCTGTTTGGCACGTAGACGCGTTGGGGTACACCCGCGACAGCTGGACTCAATGTGCCGGCTGCAGTTGCCTGGTAGACGTTCAGACTCGACGGGACATTCGCCCTGGGATCAGCGGTTGCATCGTCGACGGGAGCGAAGTCGGGCTGCGTCATGCTGGAGAGCATCGCCGGATGAGAGCCAGCGTGTCCTGGCCAATCAATGCGATGGGTCCACATCAGAGCAGTGAGGCTGCCGAGTAAGCCAATCGCAGCAACACCGGCGATCGGAACCCGGCCGGGAGCGAACATCTGCCCGCGGATGGTAGCAGTTTCGACGCCGTCGGCGGGTACGTGGGCGTGCCCACCCGGGATCGTGGCCGCGGCTCTAGCCAGCGGCGGGGACGAACGGGCGCTTAATCTAAGACGAGGTTCATCACACAAAAATGGGGTGGGTCGATGGCAAAAACCTCGGTAAGCGAAGTTCGCACGACTCAGGGCTTTGACTTCGTACGCGAGCTGGGCCAGCAGCTGCGGGTGGACAGCATCCGCTCCAGCACCCAGGCCGGTTCGGGCCATCCCACCTCGTCGATGTCTGCCGCCGACCTGATGGCGGTCTTGATCAGCCGTCACTTTCTTTATGACTGGAACGATCCCCAGGAGCCGAACAACGACCACCTGATCTTCTCCAAGGG
>CAZRMD010000202.1:0-957 GCA_964601135.1 uncultured Actinomycetes bacterium
AGCAGGAAGCCCAGGGTCAAGTTCTGGAAGATGCCAAAGGCGGCCCCGGCGTTCCGCGTCACCTCCAGGAACAAGATGTGGTCGACGATCTGACGCGGTCCGTAACCGACGCCAAACCGGCGTTCGACGACGATTTTGGTGATTCGGTCGGCGACGACGACGACGGCCGCAATCGCGACCAGAAAGGTATAACTGCGAGCGCGGCTCAGTGGGCCGCCACCCTGAGGACGCACACCTTCAGGTCATGCGTCTCGATCTTCAGCATCTCGCATGAGGCTCCATCAGGTGCCGGGCCGTGCGCGACCGCCACCGCCAGCGTCTCGGTCGCGATGTAGTCGCGCCAGCGCTCGAGCGCCTGGGCCAGGATGCCATCACCGTCGTAGAAGAGCCGGATCCGATCTTCCACCGCGAATCCCGACTGCTTGCGGAGCTCCTGGATCTTGCGCACAAGGTCCCGGGCCAGGCCTTCCAGTTTCAGATCCTCACTGATCTCGGTGTCGAGCGTTAACTCGCCATCTTCGCCCTGATAGCGCGCCGCCTTGATGTTGAGCTCCTCCAGCAAGATGCTTTCGAGCTCGGGATCCAACGGTTTCTCGGCGATCGTGACCGAGCGGAGCGGCTGGCGAACTTTGATGCCTGCCGCATTGCGTGCCGCGAGACCACTTGCGACCAGCCGGCGCACCGAGCTCATCTGACGGCGCAGCTCATCATTGACCCAGTCCGGCGGGGCGACTGGCCAGTCGCTCAGATGGACACTGTCCGGCTGCCCATTCTTCCCCGCTGCCAGGTTCTGGTAGATCGTCTCGGTCAGGAAGGGCATGAACGGCGCGAGTAGCTGGGTCACGGCGACCAGCACCTGGTACATCGTTTGATAGGCGCTCCGCTTATCCGCATCCGACTCGGATTTCCAGAAGCGGCGACGCGAGCGTCGCACATACCAGGTGGAGAGGTCGAGCA
>CAZRMD010000202.1:967-5920 GCA_964601135.1 uncultured Actinomycetes bacterium
TCGGATAGACGCCGTCGGGATCGGGGCCGATGCTCCAGGTCCATAGGCTCCGGCCCGCATGGTGGCGAGCTCGAGCACGAAGGCTTCGAGTCTCCGGGAGGCGGCCGCCGGGTCGTACGCATCGAGTGAGGTCTCCACCTCTTTGATGACGGCGGCCAGCTCCGCCAGCAGCCAGCGGTCGAGCGGTGCACGATCGCCGACCGGCAATGACGAGGGACCAGGCTCGAAGCCATCCAGCCGAGCGTAGTTCGCAAAGAACGCATACGTGTTCCACAAGATCAGGAGAAAGCGGCGCACGACATCCTGCACGGCGCTGAGATCGAAGTGATATTCGTTGCCCACCGCCACCGCCGAATAGAAATACCAGCGGGTTGCGTCGGCGCCGAATTTCGACATGATCTCGAAGGGATCGACCGTGTTCCGCAGCGACTTGCTCATCTTGCGGCCCTGCTTGTCCAGGACCAGGTTGTGGCAGATCACGTTCTTGTAGGAGGACTGGTCGAAGAGCATCGTCGCGATCGCCAGCAGGCTGAAAAACCATCCGCGTGTCTGGTCGAGCCCTTCAGCGATGAAGTCCGCCGGGAAGCGAGCTTTGAAGACATCCTGGTTCTCGAAGGGATAGTGGAACTGGGCGAGCGGCATCGACCCCGAATCGAACCAGACATCGATCAGGTCCGGGACGCGCCGCATCACGCCACTGCATTTCTCACAGGGCAGCGTGACGCGATCGATGTAGGGACGATGCAGGTCGGCCTCGAGGGTCAGTCCCAGTTCTGCAACCGAGCCAATGCATCGGCGTTCATCGCAGCTCTCGCACTTCCAGACCGGCAAGGGCGTGCCCCAGTAGCGCCAGCGAGACAGCGACCAGTCCACCAGGGTTTCGAGCCAGTTGCCCATCCGGCCGGACTTGATATAGCCCGGCACCCAGTTGACGGCGTTGTTGTTACGGATCAATTGCTCCTTGACCGCGGTGGTCTTGATGAACCATGAGGTGACGGCGTAGTAGATCAGGGGATTGCCACAGCGCCAGCAGAACGGATAGGTGTGGCGGATCGTCTCCGCCCGATACATCAGACCTCTTTTCGTCAGGTCCTCGACGATCTTCGGGTCGGCCTTCTTCACGAACATGCCGGCGAACGGCGTGACTTCAGGACGGAATCGACCCTGCAGATCGAGGACATGGCGAACGGGTATCCCCTTCTGGAGCGCCAGCTCGAGGTCATCGACGCCATAGGCAGCCGCCGTGTGAACGATGCCGGTGCCATCTTCGGTGGACACGAAATTCGCCTCGACGACAAAGAAGGCCGGCTTATCAGGCAACAGATATTCGTAGAGCGGCTTGTACCGTTTGCCCACCAGGTTTTTCGCATCGACGTCTGCCTCGACCTCGTAGTCACCCTGCAGGATGGACAGTCGGGCCTTCGCCAGGATGTAATGCTCGTTCCCCTGGCGGACGCGGACATAGGGGATGTCCAGTCCCACCGCGAGCGCCACGTTGCCGGGCAGCGTCCAGGGGGTCGTGGTCCAGGCGAGGAAGTAGGTGTTCGGCTCGCCGTCGAGCGCAAACTTCACGTAGACCGACGGATCCTCGACGTCGTCCCGATACCCGCCTGGCAGACCGAGCTCGTGGCTCGACAGCGGCGTCTGGTCGTGTGGGCAGTAGGGAACGACCTTGAAGCCTTCGTAAAGCAGCTCCTTGTCCCACAGCTGCTTGAGGATCCACCACACGGTTTCGATATACGACGAGTCGTAGGTCCGGTAGGGGTGCTCGAGGTCGATCCAGAAGCCCATCAGCTGCGTCATCTCCGACCACTCGTCGATGTACTCGAAGACGCTCTTTCGGGCGAGCTTGTTGAACTCTTCGACCCCGAAGCGTTCGATGTCCTGCTTTCCGTTCAGCCCCAGCTGCTTCTCGACCTCGATCTCGACCGGCAGACCATGAGTGTCCCAGCCACCCTTGCGCTCGGAGTAGAAGCCACGCATGGTCTTGTACCTGGGAAAGAGATCTTTGATCGCCCTCGCCAGGACGTGATGGATCCCGGGCCGGCCGTTGGCCGTGGGGGGACCTTCGTAGAAGACGAAGGAAGGCCGTCCTTCACGCTGCTTGACGCTCCGGGCGAACACGTCCTTCTCCTGCCAGAAGCGTCGAACGGCCTTCTCCATCTCCGGGAAGTTGGCACGCGTCGAAACCTCCGCGAACATGGGAACGCCCATTCTAGATCGGGCTGGTTGTTCCACGTACGGGTAACGAAACGGCCGTCAGGCCATTTAGCCGAGGAACTGGCCGGCGACGTAGAGCACGAGGACGGCGATCATCGGTGAAAAATCGACGCCCAGCGCTGCCGGAACGAGACGCCGCAGCGGTCCCAGGATGGGTTCGGTCACATCGACCAGGAAGCCCATGACGGTGCCGTGGTAGTCGCGAAAGAACCACGATGCCAGCGCACGCAGGACGATGGCGCAGATGAAGAGGTAGATGAGGACCTGGGCAAAGGTGTGGAGGTAGTTGATGGCGGTCTGCACGGGAGCCTCAGCGCGGTGCGGAAGATGGACGCAGTCCGAACAACGCGCGGCCCAATCGTAGCATCGTGGCGCCTTCTTCCACGGCGACGGCATAGTCCTCGGTCATGCCCATCGACAGCACCGGCAGCGCGCGCCCAAACCGCTGGCTCGTCTCGTCACGCAATGTGCGGAGCTTTCGAAAAACTGGCCGCACCTGCTCGACGTCCCGGACCATCGGCGCAATCGTCATCAGGCCCTGAAGGCGCAGGTGCTCGAAGTTCCCGACGCTTTTCGTAATCTCGGGTAGCTCAGCCGGGCGCGCGCCCGTTTTCTGCGGCTCGTCGGCGACGTTGACTTCGATCAGCACCTCTAGCGGCGTCCCCAGGCGCCTGCCGAGCGCCTCCACGACGGCGACGCTGTCGATGGATTCGACCATGGCGAACCGGCCCTCGATGAACTTGACCTTGTTGGACTGGAGATGGCCGATCAGGTGCCAGCTCGCCTCGCCGGTCCCGATCTCCTCGATCTTGGGAATCGCCTCCTGCACCCGGTTCTCGCCAAAAACGCGCAGGCCAAGCGCCATCGCCTCGCGGACGACCGAAACGGGAAAGGTCTTGGTCACGGCGACGATCGTGACCCCCTTGGGATCGCGACCAGCACGGGCGGCGCTTTCGGCGATGGTCTGGCGAACCGTCGCTAGGTTATCGGCCAACGAGCCCGCCACGGTTCAGGGCGCGACGACAGCGGAAAGGAACCGGCCTGGGCGGCCGGCACGATGTGAGAACCAGCGGTCGTCCTCACGCGTGCACCATCCAGCCAGCTGGATCTGGTCGCTCGGAACTCCGTCGTCCTCGAGTTGCATGCGGAGGACGGCAGCGATGTCCAGGCGGACTTCTCCCTCATCCCGCTGCAAATAGCGATCGGCGCGACTGTAGCGGACCGTGAATTGATCGGCGACGTCGTCGCCCACCGGGTAGCACCGGGCGCAGATCCCTGGGCCGATCAGGACATCGAGCTGCTCCGGCACCGTCCCATACGCAAGGTGCAGAGCCTGGATCGTTCGACCGGCAACCCCCGCCAGCGCTCCGCGCCACCCGGCATGAGCGCCGGCGACAACGCCTCGCTGGTGATCGTGAAAGAGCAGCGGAAAACAGTCGGCGTGATAGGTCACGATCGCCTGTCCGGGGATATCCGTCGCCAGCGCATCCGTCGAAAAGACGCACTGCCCGCCTTCCGGGCGCGCGCGATGAAAGGTCACGACATTCGCGCCATGCTCCTGGACGGTCATCAGCGCGTTGACCAGGTTAAAGCCGACCTGCTCCGCGAATTGCTCGCGCCGGCGCATGACCACATCGGGATCCGGAGACCCGGTCAAGCCCATCGAGCCCAGCGCCCGCGTGCTGAAGCCATGGCGCGCCGGAAAGCTGGCGACGCTGAGGACGGAGTCGACCTCTACGGTAGCGACAGGCCTTACCCCTTCTTCTCGCGGCTCAGGAGCTGGTCGATCTCGTGCTTGACCTCCTGCAGGTCCATGAACGAACGATAGACCGACGCGAAGCGGATATAGGCCACCTCATCGAGTCCTCGGAGCTTATCCATGACCAGCTCGCCGACCTCACGCGATGGGATCTCGACCTTGCCGCGCGTTCGGAGCTCGGCCTCGATCTCATCGACCACCCGTTCGATCGTGCTGGGTGAAATCTCACGCTTCGTCGTGGCCTTCATGAGGCCGGTGAACAACTTCTGGCGATCGAAGTCCTCGCGACGGCCATCCTTCTTGATGACATACAGCGGCACCGTCTCGATCCGCTCGTAGGTGGTGAACCGCTTGGTGCACTGCAGGCATTCGCGGCGGCGCCGAATCGACTCGCCGGTATCCGAATCCCGTGAGTCGACCACCTTCAGGTCGATGTGACCACAATATGGGCACTTCATCTCATGTCAGTATCCCAGATATTGTGGTCAGGAATTGGAAACGGCGAGGAGCGGGAAGGGGGCGCTCCTCGCCAGGGACTAACGACGACCGCGGAGAAATGCGGGGATGTCGAGGTTTGAGGGGTCGAAGCCGCGGTAGGCCGGTACTTCCTCGACCGGCGCCGGGCGGGTGTACTGCTCATCGATCTCGCGGCTGGTCTCGACGCCGGTCACGAAGCCGGTGGCGACCACGGTGATCTTGACCTCACCCGACATTTTTTCGTCGATGACGGTGCCGAAGATGATGTTGGCGTCCTTGTCAGCCGAGGCACGGACGATCTCGGCCGCCTCGTTTACTTCGTGGAGAGTCAGGTCGGTACCGCCGGTGATGTTGAACAGAATTCCGCGAGCGCCGTCGATCGAGGTTTCCAGCAACGGGCTGGCGACAGCATCGCGGGCCGCATCCGCAGCGCGCTGATCGCCACTGCCGAAGCCGATACCCATCAGCGCGGCGCCCTGGCCGGACATGACCGCCTT
>CAZRMD010000203.1:0-5905 GCA_964601135.1 uncultured Actinomycetes bacterium
ATCAGTCCTGAGGAGCTGGCGGCGGCGCCGGAAGTCCCAGTCCCCGTCACCGAATTCGAGTACGGCGAAGAGGAAGCGGAAGACGAGGATGAAAAGCGATTCGCCGGAATGCCGACCGTCGACGAGGCCGAGTTCTACGAGGACGAGGCGCTGGACGACGAGAAATGACGCTGGGGACCGTTAGCGCGCACCAGGTCAAAGCCCTGCGCGACGCGACCGGCACCGGCATGATGGACTCGAAGCGCGCGCTCGAGGCGACCAACGGCGATCTGGAAAAGGCGAAAGACTGGTTGCGACAGAAGGGGATCGCCCGAGCCGGCATGAAATCCGCCAGAGTTACCGCCGAGGGGCTGGTCGATATCTATCTGCACCACAACCACCAGCTCGGGGCGCTCGTCGAACTCAACAGTGAAACGGACTTCGTCGCTCGAAGCGACGCCTTCCGCGAGCTGGCCCACGAACTGGCCGTGCACATCGCCGCGGCTGCTCCGAACTACCTGCGCGTCGAGGAGGTTCCGTCGGCTGTACTCGAGCGCAAGCGCGAGCAAATCAGGGCGGACGCGATCAGGCAGCACAAGCCATCGCAGGTGATCGAAAAGATCATCGACGGCAGGCTCAGGACGTTCTACGAGCGAGAAGTCCTGATGGATCAGCGCTGGGCAAAGGACGACTCGCGCACCGTGCAACAGGTGCTGGCCGATGCCGTCGCTCGCTTCGGCGAGAACATCACGGTTTCGCGCTTCGCCCGCTTCAAGGTCAAGGACGATGCCGAAACGGAGGAGCTGCAATAACCATGGCGATCTCAGCCGATCAGGTCAAAGCGCTTCGCGACGCCACCGGCGCCGGCATGATGGACTCGAAGCGCGCGCTGGAGGCGACCAATGGTGATATCGAAAAGGCCAAAGATTGGTTGCGCCAAAAAGGCATGGCGAAGGCAGGCGCAAAAGCAGCCCGGGTTGCCCGGGAGGGGATCATCGCCACCTATATCCATCACAACCACCAGCTGGGTGTCCTGCTCGAGCTCAATAGCGAGAGCGACTTCGTGGCGCGGAACGAGGAGTTCCGGCACCTGGCGCATGAGATCGCGGTGCACATCGCGGCTGCGGAGCCCCGCTACCTGCGCCGGGAGGATGTGCCCAAGGATGTCCTGGATCGCGAGCGGGCGATCTTCGAAGCGCAGGCCAGCGAGCAGAAGAAGCCGCCCCAGGTGATCGAAAAGATCGTGCAGGGCAAGCTCAACGACTTCTACAAGCGGGAGGTCCTGCTCGACCAGGCCTGGGCCAAGGACGACAAGCGCACGGTAGATCAGGTACTGAAAGAAGCGATCGCCAAGCTTGGCGAGAACATAACCATTGCTCGCTTCGCTCGTTTCAAGGTCGGAGAAGCCAGCTAGTCACATCCATGCCGTGATCAAGCCGTCGCCGGAGCCGCGCTACTCTCGGGTGCTCCTCAAGCTGGGTGGCGAGGGCCTCGCCGGGAAGGCCGCGTTTGGCATCGATCCGGACACCGTCCGCGACATCGCCGAGGACATCGTTCGGGTGCGGAATACGTATGACACGCAGTTCGCCGTGGTGGTGGGCGGCGGCAACATCATCCGGGGCGACGCCGCCAGCAAGCGCGGGATGGATCGGGTGACGGCCGACTACATGGGCATGCTGGCGACCGTCATCAACGCCCTCGCCCTCCAGGATGCGCTCGAGAACATCGGACAGCCGACCCGGGTGCAGACCGCCATCAGCATGCAGCAGGTGGCCGAGCCCTACATCCGCCGCCGCGCCGTTCGGCACCTGGAAAAGGGACGGGTCGTCATCCTGGCCGCCGGCAGCGGCAATCCATATTTCAGTACCGATACCACGGCGGCCCTGCGGGCGGTGGAAATCGAAGCCGAGGTCGTGCTCAAAGCGACCAAGGTCGACGGCATCTACGATTCGGACCCGGCGACCAACCCGAAAGCGAAACGCTTCAGCCGGCTGGATTATCTTGACTTGATCAACAAGGACCTTCGTGTTATGGACCACACCGCCGTGACGCTGTGCCGGGAGAACAACATCCCGATCATCGTCTTCGATCTCGCGCACAACGCCAACCTCGAAGGCGTCGTGGCCGGGAAACCCATTGGAACCTACGTGGGTGCGCCGGCATGATCGAAGCCAATGTCCGGGAAGCCGAGACGAAGATGCAGAAGAGCCTGGATGCTCTGGGCCGGGAGATCTTGACGATTCGCACGGGACGTGCCAGCCCGGCGCTGGTGGACAAGATCGCCGTGGAGTATTACGGCAATCCGACGCCGCTCAACCAGCTGGCTACGATCACGGTTCCCGAGCCCCGCATGATCCTCATCCAGCCCTGGGATCGCTCGATCATCGGTGGCATTGAGAAGGCGATCCAGAAGTCGGAGCTGGGACTGAATCCGGGTAACGACGGACAGCTGATCCGCGTTCCGATTCCACCGTTGAATGAAGAGCGACGCCGGGAGTATGCCCGGCTGGTCAAGCGGTATGCGGAGGAGGCCCACGTCGCGGTGCGCAACGTACGCCGTGAACAGATGGACCGCATCAAGGCGCTCGAGAAGGAGAAGAAGATCTCCGCGGATGAGGCGCGGCGCGGGGGCGAACAGCTGCAGAAAGTTGCCGACCGGTACATCGGGCTCGTCGATCAGATGGCGGCGCGCAAGGAAGCGGAAATTATGGAGGTGTAGTCGGCAAGATCAACCAGTGAGCCAGGAGGCCTCGCCGCAGCACGTCGCAATCATCATGGATGGCAACAGCCGATGGGCCCGCGATCGTCTGCTCCCGCGGGTGATGGGGCACAAGGCGGGGATCGAATCAATCCGCCGGGTGGCCGAGGCAGCTGACCAGCGGGGCGTCCGCGTCCTGACGCTCTATGCGTTTTCGACGGAGAACTGGTCACGGCCGCGTGAGGAGGTCGACGCCCTGATGGGGTTGTTCTCGGAAACCATCCGGCGCGAGGTCGATGAGCTCGCCCGCCGCGGGATCGAGCTGCGATTTTCGGGCCGGGTGCAGGAGCTCTCGGCGGCATTGCAAGAGCAGATGCGCCAAGCCAGTGAGCGGACGCGGGTCAGCGCGCGGGCCATTCTGAATATCGCCATCAACTATGGGGGACGAATTGAGATCCTGGACGCCATTCGCGAGCTGGCACGGGAGGGCACTGATCTGACCACCCTTGATGAAGCCACGCTGGCCGCGCATCTCTACACGCGCGGCCTGCCAGATCCCGACCTGGTCATCCGCACCGCCGGAGAAATGCGGCTCAGCAACTTTCTCCTCTGGCAGACGGCATACTCCGAGTTCTACAGCACGCCGACGCTATGGCCCGACTTTGGTGGCGCAGACTTCGATGAGGCGCTTGCGTCATATCAACGCCGGGTGCGCCGCTTCGGTGCCAGACCGGAGGAGGTTTCGAATCGAGGTCGCTGATGCGGAGATCGACCCAACAGCAGTAGCAGCGGCGCGCCGCTCGAACCTGGCTGTCCGGGTTGTGACCGCCGTCGTCCTGATCGCCGCCGTCATTGTCGTGCTGCTGGCCGGTTCCTTCTGGGTATACGCCGCTCTTGCGGTGGTGCTGGGGGCGGGCCTGTTCGAGTACTGGCAGCTCACGCGCGCCATGGGAACGCCCGCGCCATCATGGCTGCTGTTCCCGCTCGCCTACCTGTTCCTGTTGCGCGAACACCTGCCGGGATGGGCGAACGTCACCACGCTGCTGGCGGCTGCCACGGTGATCGGGCTGGGCGCGATGGTGTTCCTCCGCGATTGGAAGGCGAGCGTCACACGCTGGGCACTTGCCCTCGGGGGCAGCCTCTACCTCGGCTTGCTGTTGAGCTTTTATGCGTCGCTCTTTTTCCTCCATCAGCCGGATCCCAACCGGTTTGGGCTGCGCATCGTAATCGCCGTGTTCGGGGCGATCTGGATCGGCGACACCACCGCCATGCTGGTCGGAATGCGATTGGGTCGCCACCGGTTTTTCCCGCGGATCAGCCCGAAGAAGACCGTTGAAGGCGCCGTGGGCGAGCTGCTGGCTACCACCATCGTCTTCGGCCTCGCGGGTCCGTTGGTCGGCATTGGCTCTCCTCATGGCGTGATCCTGGGCATCCTGATCGGGGTGGTCGCTGAGGTGGGCGATCTGGTCGAGTCGCAGCTGAAGCGAACGGCCGGCGTCAAGGACGCCAGTCATCTCATCCCGGGGCATGGTGGGGTGCTGGATCGAATTGATTCACTGCTTCCAGTGGGAGTCCTTGTGTACTATTACGTGACGTTCTTGCACCTGGCTTGAGCCCTCGGTGCAATGACGCAAACCGAGGCGCGTTTCACACAGGGAAGTCCCGTGACCCTGTCAAACTGATGCGGGATAACCCGCGATCCAGTCAAGAGCAATGAGAGCCCACCGCCCGTCATTCCGGCGACTCGCGCTCATCGGTGCGACGGGCTCGATCGGACGCCAGGTCTGCGACGTCGTAGAACGCAACCCTGATCGCTTCATGCTCCATGGCATCGTGGGTGGTCACGACGCCGCGGCGCTGGAGGCCATCGCCCGCCGGCATCCGCAAGCCCACGCGCTGCTGGCGAAGTCGGGCGCTGGCGACCAGGTCGAAGCCGCGCGGGCCATCGATGCGATGGTGCGCGATCCGGAAGTCGATCTCGTCGTGGTGGCGGTATCAGGTAGTGCCGCCCTGGCGCCCACGCTGGCGGCGCTCGAAGCCGGCAAAGATATCGCGCTCGCGACGAAAGAGGTCCTCGTCATGGCCGGCGAACTGGTGCGGGAGCGGATGGGCCGGCGACCGTCACAAATTTTTCCGATCGACAGCGAACACAGCGCGATCTGGCAGTGTCTGTGGGGAGAGCGAAAGGCGGCGGTTCGTCGCTTGATTCTGACGGGATCGGGAGGTCCATTCCTCCGCCGTTCGGTGGAGACGCTGGAAAACGTGACGATCGCCGAGGCGCTTGCGCACCCGCGCTGGAAGATGGGGCCGAAGATCACGGTGGACTCCGCCACGATGATGAACAAGGGGCTCGAGATCATCGAAGCGCATTTCCTGTTTGACGTGCCCTTTTCGGCCATCGAGGTGGTCGTCCATCCGGAGAGCGTTGTGCATTCGATGGTGGAATTCATCGATGGCAGCGTGAAGGCACAGCTGGCTGTTCCCGACATGCACCTGCCGATCGCGATTGCGCTGGCCTTTCCCGAGCGGCTCGAGGGCGTCACCCCCGCGCCCGAACTCAGCACCCTGGGGCACCTGTCGTTCGAGCCGCTCGACCGCAGCCGCTATCCAGCGGTAGCACTGGCGCGTGAGGCCGGAGAGCGCGGTGGCACATCGCCGGCGGTGTTGAATGCGGCCAACGAGGAGGCGGTCGGTCTCTTCCTCGATGGTCGATGCCGCTTCATCGATATCGTGCCAGCCGTTGAACACGTTCTTGACAGGTCCCCGTCGAGGGACGAGTTGACGCTCGAGAGCGTTATCGAGGCCGATCGCTGGGCGCGCGCCGAGGTGCGGGCGACGATGGAGCGAGGCCAACGCATCCGGAGCAAGTTACCGGCATGAACCTCCTGATCGTGATCCCGGTCGTTGTCCTGATCTTCAGCGGGCTGGTCATCGTCCACGAGTCCGGCCACTTCATCACCGCCAAGCTGTCCGGGATCAAAGTCGAGCAGTTCAGCGTGGGGTTCGGACCCATGTTGTTTGGGGTTCAGCGCGGAGAGACGCTTTACGCTGTTCGAGGCATTCCACTGGGCGGCTTCGTGAAGCTGGCGGGTATGGATGGCAGCACGGAGGCCGGACCACGCGGCTTCAATGCCCATCCGCTGTGGCAGCGCTTCATCGTGATCGTAGCCGGCTCGGCCGTCAATCTGATTCTGCCGGTCTTCATCTTTTTCGGCGTGTACATGACGG
>CAZRMD010000204.1:0-5896 GCA_964601135.1 uncultured Actinomycetes bacterium
TCAGCATTCCGCTCACCATCGGGTCGAACTGCTCGAAAGGCAGCTCGCCCTCGTGTTTGCCGATCAGTCGACCCCGCGGGTCGATGAAGACCAGGGTTGGCCAGGCCCGGCCACCGAAGCGCTGCCAGGTGGCGAAGTCACGGTCGTTGAGCACCGGGTGCTCGATGCGGTAGCGAAGGACGGCCTCGCGAAGGTTTGCGGTCTCGCGCTCGGCCGGAAATTTCGGTGAGTGCACGCCGATGACAATGACCCGGTCGCCGTAGGCTCGCTCGATCTTCCGCAACTGCGGAAACGTGTGCATGCAGTTGATTCAACAGAAGGTCCAGAAATCGATGATCGCCAGCCGGCCGCGAAGATCGGCGATCTGTAGCGGGCGAGCGACGTTCAGCCAGTCGAGTCCCTCAGGGAACTCCGGCGCCTTCGGGCTCTCGGCGAACTGGCGCAGGGCCATGGCGCAATGCTAGGGCGCCCGGCGGCGACCCAGGGCGCAAACATTATAATGTCATTAACAGAATGTCGGCCATCGCTAGTGCCAGGAGCGCTCTGGCGGGCCGTTGGCCGCCCGCCTGGCCCAAGCCTCGAAGCCTATTGGTTGGGATCGCGGTCGCTGCGGTAGGGGCCGCCAGCCTGACGGCCAGCGCGGTCAGCGAGCCGGTATCGGCCGGATCCGGTGGCGTCGCCGCAGTGCAAGTTGACGATCAGGCGGCCGTCAAGGACGCGGCGAGCGCGCTGGCGGCGCGCTATCGGGGCAATCCAGAGGGGCTGCGTGCCCTTGGCGCGGCCGCGCTCGGCGCGGGTCGCAACGACGCGACGGTGGCGGGCTTTCTCCGGTTGGGCTGGATCGGTCGTCTGGATGTCCAGCTTGAACGCTATGGCGGGCAACTCAGTGTCAGCGGCACGGACGAGTTGGCGCTCGCCGTGGCTGGAACGCAACACTACAGCGACCTCATCCATAAGGCGCTTCTCAAGGACGGACCCAACCAGCTGATCGTCGTGTCAATCCAGGCGCAGCGGTTGACCGCCTTCGACCGTGGACAGGTGGTGGTGGACACGCTGGTGACGACGGGGCGATCCACGCTCCCTACCGATATCGGCGCCATGCGGGTCTGGAAGAAGGACTCGCCCTGGACGATGCAGTCGCCGTGGCCCAAGGGATCGCCTGATTGGTATCCCGATACACAGGTCCGGATGGTGGTCTGGTTCACGAAGAACGGGGAGGGCCTGCATGACGCCAGCTGGCAGCCGCCTGGAACCTATGGTCCCGGCTCGCAGAACGGACCCTACAGCAGCCACGGCTGCATCCATGTCCCGCCCGCAGCGGAGACCACCTTGTTCAACTGGGCCCAAATCGGCACGCCAGTGGTGGTCATTCCCGGGGACGGCTCGCCACTCGCCGCCCAGCTGGCGCAGCAGTCGGTGGACGAGTTGGGGAATCCGACCGCTGGCGTCCGGGGCGACTGAAGCCCAGTCCCTGACGTCAGGCCCTGACCATGCCGAGGCGAATGGCCTGGATCAGCGTGCCGAACGCTCCGAGGACGAGCTGCGGTAACGTCAGTGGCGTGCGCGTTGGTGTGATGATCGAAGGGCAGGAGGGGTTGACCTGGGAGCGATGGTTTCGCATCGCCGATCGGGTCGAGGCGCTCGGCCTGGATTCGCTCTGGCGGTCCGACCATTTTGTCAGCCTCAGCGGTCACCCCGAACGACCGGCGCTTGAATGCTGGACGTCGCTGACGGCACTGGCCCAGCGGACTCAGCAGCTGCGTTTTGGACCGCTGGTCAGCCCGATGACGTTTCGCCATCCGGCGCTACTCGCCCGCATGGCCGCAGCCGTCGATGGATTGTCCGCCGGCCGGCTGGTGCTTGGCGTCGGCGCCGGCTGGAACGATGCGGAGCACCACATGTTCGGCATCCCGATGCCACCGGTCGGCGAACGGATGGACCGTTTGGAGGAGGGCATTGCGGTTCTCAAGGCGCTATGGACCGGCGGCCCGGTGGACCTCGAGGGGCCGCACTATCCACTGCACCGCGCCGTGGCCCATCCGCGCCCGGTGCAGCGGCCGGGTCCGCCACTTTTGATCGGCGGCGATGGCGAAGTGCGCCTGCTACGCATCGTGGCGCGCAACGCCGACGAGTGGAACAGTCATGCCCACAGTCCGCAGCGATATGAGGCGAAACGCGCCCGGCTCGAAGAACACTGCCGGGTGGTAGGGCGGGATCCGGGGACGATCCGGCGCTCCTGGATGGGGGGAATCCTCATCGGCCGCGACCGCAACGAGCTCTCCGAGCGCGGCCGCTGGATGCAGTCGTTCCTCCCGACGCTCGATGGCGTCGACCCGGAAACCGTGCCTCAGGCGCTGCGCCAGCGCGGCTGGCTGGTGGGGACGCCGGAGGAGGTCGGCCAGCAGCTGAAGCCATGGTCGCTGCTGGGCGTCCAGCGCGTCATGCTGCAATGGTTCGACCTCGATAATATCGACGGTCTCGCGCTGCTGGCGGACGTGCAGCGCGGTTAGCCCGACGACGGGCTCGGGGTTGCGTTACCAGATGGTGCTGGCGTCGGCGACGGCGTCGTCGGCGGTGCCGGGGTTGGCGTGGCGGCCGGCCCGGTCTTGGGCTGCGTGATGGTGCCGATGGTTGGCAACTGCGCTGGGGCTGGATTTTCGGCCGGCGCATTGAGCAGCCCGTAAGCAAGCACGAGGGCGACGACAATCCCGAGCGCGGCTGGGACCAGGTCGGCTGGGCTCGCGCGCTCGGGCCGGTCACCGGTGTTCTGGGCCGAGCGCCGATACATCTGTCGGTAGGGCGTCAGGTGAATGCCTTCCGCGGCGAAGCTGGCCCAGGGGGCGCTGGCAAAAACCCAGGCCTGGAACAACAACATGATGGCCAGGATGCCGGTGGCGATCGCGGGTGCGGCGATGACCATGATGACGGCGCCGACGACCGCAAGACCGGCAAAGAGCGATTCGGTTGCCGACGATCGGATCGCGGGCCAGATCCGGTTGCCCCCTTGCCTCTGCTTGGGCGTGCGCAGGAAGGCTGCCTTTCCACTGATCAGTCCCCTGACCACCGCCAGCGTGTCGACCCAACTCAATGCGAACCAGATGCCGAGCGCCCGCACGGCATCGCCCCAGGTCGAATGCTCGGCCCGGCGCAGCGCCCAGAGTCCTCGCACCACCCCGGTGACCAGAAAGGCGAGCGGCACGACCAGCACCGGACCGGTGATTTCGCGAATCGGCAATCGATGGTGCATCACCGCGGCGACCGCGGTTAGCAGGAGGAGGAAGGTGAAGACGGCGGTCAGCAGGTCGCCAAACCAGTGGACACTCCCGGCGAGGTAATGGACTCGCTGTCCGAGGGTCAGGCGAAGACGATGGGGCACCAAGGGAAGGAGCTCGCGCCGCTGACGGCGAAGGATCTGGATGCCGCCCAGGGCCCATCGGAATCGTTGCTTCTTGAGACCGTCGAAGTCCAGTGGCATCAATCCCTGTCCAAAAGGGGTGGGCACGTAGACGCCGACCGATCCCTGCCCGAGCATGCGAAGACTGGCTTCCGCGTCTTCGGTGATGACACCTTCGTCCCAGCCGCCGATCGCCTCAAGCGACGAGCGGCGGATCAAGCCCATGGTTCCCGCGAAGATGATGGCGTTGCGGTTGGCGCGAGCGGGCATCGTGACGTCGAAGAAGTAGCGGTAGCTGTAATAGAGTCCCCGCAAGTACCCGCTGTCCTTCCAGTCGCGATAGTCCTGCGGCGTCTGCACGAAGGCCACCCGCTCATCGGCGAAGTGGCCGACGGTCGCGGTCAGGAAGTTGGGCTTGACGACGTAGTCGGCGTCGACGATCGCCAGAACACTGACGCCCTTCGGTAACCGTCGGGTGGCCTCATTGAGAGCGCCGGCCTTGTAGCCCGGCCATGGTTCGAGGTGAATGAAGACAAATCGTGGGCCCAGCTCCTGACAGAGTTTCTCCAACGCCCCCCAGATCTTTGGATCCTTGGTATTGTTGTCGACCACCTGGACGATCACGTCCGGATAGTCGAGCCGGGCCAGCGCGGTCAGCGTCTCGCGCATGACCTCGACCGGCTCGTTGTAGCAAGGAACCTGGATGGCAACCTTTGGACGGAACGACGAGTCCGAGAGGTGCTCGATCCGAGTCCGACGGCTGAAGACGTCGAGGATCTCGAACAGGTAGTAGACGCTCAGCGCCAGGGCGAAGGCTTCCAGCAGCAGCAGGACCAGCGAGGCGAGGACACCGACGACGTTCAATCGATCGGCGAACGGTAGGACCGCCGCGTACAGGAGATAAGAGATGGAAGCCAGCACCACCGCGACAAGCAGCTGGGCGGCGAGCATGCTCCAACCGGGGAACGCCAAGCGGAGGATGACCAGCGCAACGATCATGACCAGCGGAAGCAGGACGCCGGCAGTACGATCGCCGGCGATCAGCCCTGTCAGCCACCCGGCTGCACCCAGGATCACCAGACCGATGGGCAGGCCGAGCCAGGCGCGCGCCCGGATCAGCCGCGGATGCATGATCGCCAGCGTCGTCATGACGGCCGCCATGGTAAAGAACAGCGCCAGCTCGATCAGCATCGCTCGGAACTACCCTGCCATAGAGCCATACTGTCGCGCTAGAGGCCGCTTTGCAAAAGATTTAGAACGAGCCGTGCCTGCTGTATCAGGAGCCGCGGAGCGAGGAACTCGCGCCGGACCTTGGCTCGAGCCGCCTGACCCAGACGGCCCGCGGTCGCCGGGTCCCGGAGGAGCCGCAGCACGGCGCCGCCGAACGAGGCCAGGTCCCCGGGATCGTCGACCAGCACTCCGTTCTTGCCATCGTCGATCTGGTCCTGGATGCCACCGACCCGGCTCGCGACCACCGGGCGTGCTTTCCACATTGCCTCAGCAACCGTCAGCCCGAACCCTTCGCGGAGGCTCTTCTGCACGACGACATCAGCGCGCCGCTGCAAGGCGTTGACGATCGCGGCGTTTTCGTCGGTGTCGATGGTTGGCAGGCGCGCCAGATGGATACGATCGCGCAAATCTGGCGCCAGGGTCTGCCACCGATCCTCAAGCTCGCGGAATACCGCAGTTTCTTCTGGATCGTCGACCACGGCGCTGGTGCCTGGACCAGCGAGGATCAAGTGGGCGTCTGTACGGGGCGCGACGACGTTGGCGAAGCCTTGCATCACGCCCACCGGATCCTTGAGGCGATCCCAGCGAGAGATCTGAACCACGAGGCGAGGTTCGTTGCGCAGGCGTGCTGGTGGCAGGAGATCGGCTGAGCGACGAACCTGAGATGGACTTCCGTCTCTGCGCTGAAACGACGGCTCGCCAGTGATGGCGCCATCCGCCAGAATGCCGGTGGCCTTGAGGATCGCCGCGACGTTGTCAGGGGCGAGCTCCTCGTTTTTCGGAGTAAACGCGTCGATAGCCGGCGGGATAATCGCCACCTGATTCGGATCGAGTCCGTCCCAAACATAGGCGCGCCGGCTGAAGACGGTGGCATGGGCCGCCCCGACGTAGGGCATCAGGAAACGCCAGGCGCTTCGCGCCACGTCATTTGGCGTGTCGATGCCGATGTGGCAGCGCCAGACAACACAGCAGCGAAGCCGGACGAGCTCGGGAATGAGGCCAGCCGGCTGGGGGTCATGGACGATCGCCACGTCGCCGGCTCGCACCTGACCCTTGAGCGCCTGCGCGTTGCGGGCCAGCGTCCCCTCGTACTCTCGGCGTTCTGCATCGCTGATGGATGCGCCGTCCGCCGCGACCCCGTGCAAGAGAGCGTGCAGCCGCTTGGTGAAGGCGAAGAACCCCGTTTCGCCATGCATGACCAGCCAGCGGACGTCCATGCCAACCGCATGCTCATAGGGAATCTGCCAGGCGAGCATTTCGGCGACCCCGCCA
>CAZRMD010000205.1:0-5879 GCA_964601135.1 uncultured Actinomycetes bacterium
GAGCTGCCGCAGCTGATCAACATCCTGCGGGGCGACATGAGCCTGGTCGGCCCCCGCCCTCCGATCCCCGACGAAGTCGACCACTACCGCCCCTCTGACCTGATCCGGCTCACGGTCAAGCCCGGCCTCACCTGCTGGTGGCAAATCCGCGGCAGATCGGAGTGCGACTTCGACACCTGGATGCGATACGACCAGCAGTACATCGCCGGCCTGTCGTTGCTGACCGACGTCCGGATCCTGTTCGGGACGATAGGCGCCGTCATCCGCGGCCGCGGCGCTTACTGAGGCCAGGAGTAGGTGCCGGTAGGTCTCGGACAGGAACTTTTGACCGCTTGCCTCTGCGCAGCCGCAGCTCCGGTCCTGCTCGTCACCCTCTATCTCGCGGTGCTGGCCCTCGCGACGCCCGCTGCGCAGAGGCGGCAGCAGCCAGCTGGCGCCTCCCGAGCCCGGATTGCGGTCCTGATCCCGGCACACAACGAGGAGATGCTGATCGCGCGCTGCGTGCAGTCGCTGCTCGCACAGAGTTATCCGGCGCACCTGCGACGCATTGTCGTGATCGCCGACAACTGTACGGACAACACGGCGGAAAGAGCGCTGGAAGCGGGAGCCGAGGTGCTGATCCGCAACGACCCGGCCCGGGGCAAGGGAAGAGCTCTGGGCTGGGCGATCGAGCACCTGCTCGCCGAGCAGATGCCGCCCGATGCCGTCGGCGTTGTCGACGCCGACTCGATCGCGGACCCCGATCTCCTCGCTCATCTGGCAGCCGGTCTATCCGCGTCCCCGGCGGTCCAAGGCCTTTATCTGGTGCTGCCCGAGACCGGATCGCGGCGCAACCGCCTGGTCGCCCTCGGCTTCCAGCTCTTCCACCGCGTACGTCTCGGCGGCCGCGCCCGGCTCGCGATGCCCGCAGCCATGGTAGGCAACGGGATGCTGTTCGCCGCCGAACTCCTGCGGAAGCACCCGTGGACCGCCTTCTCTGGTGTCGAGGACCTGGAGTTGACGCTCCAGCTGCGAGTCGCCGGAATTCGGCCTGCTTTTGCCGCGAACGCGCTGGTCTTCGGTCCGGTTGCATCGGGTGACGCCGACACCCTGGACCAGCGGCGCAGGTGGGAGGGCGGCCGTTTGAACGCCATGCGAACGTGGCTGCCACGGCTTATCGCCGCGTCCATCCAGCGCCGCGACCCCGGCCTCTTCGACGCCGCACTCGATCTCGCCGTGCCACCCTTGTCGATGCTGGTGGCGGCCGCGACCGCCGGGCTGATGCTGGCCACGCTCGCCGTCGCCGCCGGCCTCTCACCCACGTGGGTGGTTGCCGTTTGGGCGGCGCCACTTCTACTGGTCGCCGTCTTCGTCGTCTTCGGCGTGCTGCGGTCCGGCCTGCCCCTCTCGGAGCTGCTGCTTCTCATCGAGGTGCCGGCCTTCTTGCTACTCAAGCTGGCCCTATACGCGCGGCTCGCAAAGACCTTCGACCCGGCGGAGTGGACGCGCAGCCGCCGACTGGGCGAGCTGCAGAGTCCAACGCGCGAGAGCCGGCGTGCCGCAATCGGTGGCGTCCCGATCGATACGGTGACCATGGAGCAGGCGCGCCTGGAGATGCGGCAGGCAATGGGCACGCGAACTCTCCACCAGATCGCAACGGTCAACATGGATTTCGTTTCGCGGTCACAGCGGGACCCGGCCGTGCGAAGCGTCTTGGGCCGCACCTACCTCAACCTGCCTGACGGCGCCCCCATCGTCTGGCTGGGCCGGCTCGCTGGGCAGACCATACCGGAGCGTGTCGCCGGCGCCGACCTGGTACCGCTGCTGGTGGCCGATGCCGCCGGCTGCGGCGCCGGCGTCTTTCTGCTTGGCGGAGAGAATGGCGCCGCTCACGCTGCCGCCAGCGCCCTCATGCGCCGCCATCCTGACCTGCGGATCTGCGGCGTGGTCGAGCCGCCGCGCGCCACCCTTGAGGAGATGGAGAACGCCGCCATCCTCCAGCAGATAAGGGATTCCGGCGCCGACGTGCTGCTCGTCGCCCTCGGCCATCCGAAGCAGGACTTGTGGATCGACCGGCACCGGGATCAGCTGGCGGTTTCGATCGCAGTGGGGGTCGGTTGCGTGTTCGACCTGCTCGCCGGCCGTGCGACCCGTGCTCCTGGGTGGATGCAGGGGGCTGGTCTGGTTTGGCTGTCCTGGGTCCCCCTCGCCCCGGCACGACTCGGCGGCCGCTACGCCACCGACCTGCGCTGGCTGTTCGTTCTTGCATCGAAGAGCCTGGTCCTGCGCGCTACCTCCGGCCGTCAGCCTGCCTGACTCGCCGTCTGCGCGCGACCTCATCCATGGCGCGATTGTGCGCTCCAACTGATTGCGCGTCGGATCCCTCAGCCCCTACCAGGTCGAAAGGCCGCGCAAACCGCCTGTATCAATATCGAACGAACAAACGGGATCACACAGTCCGAACCGCATAATCAAAGGCGGAGTCCAGGGCCGCGCCGCCTCAATGACGGATTGAGGCCTGCACAGGCGAGCGATTGTCCTTGATGAACGGGACACCTTGCCCATTTCGAAGCGCCAATTCGGTAGCTACAGTCCACGTGCTGTGTCGCGTGACGGACCCGGAGCGAAGGTCGTAGAACGGCCCCAGGGCCCTCACATTCTTCTGATTGACCGGCGCCAGCTCGTACGGTCCGCGATCGCGCACACTCTCTCACGGCCGCCTTTCAACGCCAGGGTCACAAGTTGTCCGCGGTCAGATGAGGCGCTGTCGCGTCTCCAAGACATGCAGGTGGACCTCGTCCTGTGCGAATTGTCTGCGAGACCGTTCAGCGGCCCTGAACTGGCCCGGCGGCTGAGTGAAACCTATGCCGTTTCCGTCGGACTTCTGGCCGACGGCGACGAGGAAGAGCCGATCCGTCAGGCAATTCAGGCTGGTGCGGCAGGGCTGTTCAGCGCAGGCGTTTCGGACGATGAGTTCGCCGCCGGCGTGGCGGCGATGCTCCGCGGTTATTTCGTCATTTCGGCGAGCCTGGCTCGGCGGCGATTCGACCTGGTCGAACACCAGACTCGCGAGTCAGCCGCCGCAGCCTATCGCCAGCTCTCAAATGCGGAGCGCGAGATTCTGTTGCTGCTCGGTCAAGCCGTTCCGATCGAATCCATCGCCGCCAGTCGCGGCACCAGCAAGAAGACCGTTCGCAACCACATCGCAAGCCTCTATCGCAAGCTTGAGGTGCGCTCACGCGCGGACGTCGTCCTGTGGGTTGCGAGGATGGGGCTCAGTGACATACGGGCAGCAGCCTACGAGCCATTGCCGGCCGAAGGAGCGCCCGCTTCGCCGCCGCCAGCCGCTACATCCAGGCCTTCAGTGAGGCCAGTTGGATCGACACATCGGATGCGGCCGAGCGTGCCCGAGAGTTCAGGCGCTGCGATTGAGCCCAGCGCCTCTGTCTTCCACGCTGCACCCGGAGACGGGATGTCATTCACGGCTGTAATGCCAGGAGAAGCCACTTCGACATGAGGATTCTGATCATCGGCGCAGGCCCTGTCGGGCTGGGCGCTGGCTATCGCCTGCAAGAGCTGGGCCACCATGACTGGGCGATATACGAACGCAACGACCATGTAGGTGGGCTAGCGAGCAGCTATACGGACCCCGCAGGCTTCACATATGACATTGGCGGTCACGTCATGTTCTCGCACTATCCCTACTTCGATGCCCTGGTCGATCAACTGCTCGGCGACGACCACACGAGTCTGATGCGTGAGAGCTGGATATGGATGCGTGACCGCTGGATTCCGTACCCGCTTCAGAACAACATCCGCCACCTGCCCAAGGGCGACCTGCTCGACTGCTTGGGGGGACTGGTCGACGTTAGCGGCATCGATGCCTCGGACGCGACGAACTTTGATGAGTGGTGCGCGCTTCAGTTCGGCAACGGTATCGCCAACCAGTTCATGCGTCCCTACAACTTCAAAGTCTGGGCTCACCCACTCTCGATGATGAGCAAGGACTGGATAGCCGAGCGGGTGAGCGTGATCGACCTGAAGCGCGTCCTGAACAACATGGTGAACGAACGTGACGATATTGGTTGGGGACCCAACAACACGTTCAAGTATCCGTTGTGGGGAGGCACGGGGGGCCTCTTCGAACGGTTCCTGCCGTACGTCGACCACCATCTCCATCGGAGCCGCGAGGTCGTTGCCATTGACCCAGCCACGAGAACCATTCGGCTGGCAGACGGCGGCACTGACTACTACGACGCGCTTCTGACGGCCGTCCCGATTCCTGAACTGCTACGCCTGATTCGCGGCGTTCCCGAGTCCGTTGCCAGAGCCGGGACGCGACTCTCGAACAGTCATGGCCTGGTGGTAGGCATAGGAATCGAGGGTCCAATGCCCAGCACGAAATGCTGGACCTACTTCCCGGAGGCCGACTCACCCTTCTACAGGGTTACCTATCTATCGAACTACTCACCCAACATGGCTCCGGCCGGCCACTTCCTACTGCTGACGGAGACGTCCCACTCCAAGTACAAGCCAGTCGACAGGCGAACGATTGTTGAGCAGGTGATCGACGGTCTGGTGGCGACCAAGCTGATCACTCCCGCGCAGCGTGATCGCGTGGTGGCGACGCACACCTTCGACATCGACTACTTCTATCCAGTGCCTACGCTCGAGCGCGACGGGGCACTCGCCGAGATCCAGCCATACCTGATGGGCCTAGGGATCCTTTCGCGCGGCCGGTTCGGTGCATGGTGCTATGAGATCAGCAACATGGATCACTCGGTTATGCAGGGGGTCGAGGCAGTGGACCGGCTGCTGCTCGGCAAAGAGGAACAGACGTGGGCCCCACCTCCTGGCATCCGCGCGCCCTTGGTAACCGGGAGTGGGAGCGCACCAGACTGGTCATCGGAGGCCGCAGCCGGCTAGGTGCCTGCCCGCGGCACCGCCATGTTGGTGTCGGACGCGGTGACCGCGACCAAGCGTTCGGAGGTCGCCGCAGGCCGCCTGCCGCGGCCTGAATACCTGCTTCTGGAGCAGGACCACTGCGTCGAACTCGTGGACTGGACGCGCCTCGGAGTCCCGCCTGGGAGGTCACTCAGGGGTGCCCTGAAGCACGCGTCCTGGGCGCTTGCCCAGAGCTCGCGTTTCCGTGCGATCCTCTCAGACAGCGAGCATGTGGGCATCCCTTTCGCCCTGGCAAAACGCGCTCTGGGCATCGGCACTGGCCACGTTGTTATCGGCCACCACCTGACGACTTCGCGTAAGCGGCCCTACTTCACGGTCCTGCACGCCGAATGGGGAATGTCGAAGCTGGTGCTTCATTCTCCCAAGCAGATGGAGCTCGCCACCCGCGACTTTCACATTCCGCCCGAACGGCTGACTCTGATCCCGTATGCGGTCGACCATCTGTTCTGGTCGCCTCGCACCCGAGCCGAGGAGCGGCTGGTGCTGGCCGTGGGACGAGAACACCGTGACTATGCGACGCTCGCGGCTGCGGCGGCCCATCTGCCTGTTCAGGTATTTGTAGCGGCTGATAGCTCCTTCTCGCCCCGGGCGGCGTGTACGGCGCCCGAACGCTGGCCGAGCAACTTCACCTGCCGTCCCGTTGGCCGGGAGGAACTGCGTGAGCTGTACGCGCGCGCGTCTCTTGTCGTGGTGCCGCTGCTTGAAACCGACTTCCAGGCCGGCGTTACCACCATCCTGGAAGCAATGTCCATGGGCAAGCCGGTGCTGGTGACGCGGACCGCGGGGCAGCCCGCTGTCATCATCGACGGACTGACGGGGGTGTTCGTGCCGCCTGGAGACCCCGTCGCAATGGCCGAGGCGATCGTCGCCCTGATGACGGACGGCTCGCTGCGTGCTCGCCTTGGCGACAATGCACGCGACGCAGTCCAGTCACG